>JAQUHX010000009.1 GCA_028681575.1 Patescibacteria group bacterium
TTTGTGTTATAATTTAGTTATGGATAACTTATTAGTGCAGCTTAAAAGTCTGCAAGAAAAAAATAAAACTTTGGCGAATCTATTGAATCTGGAGCTTAAAGAAAAAGAGGCCAAAAAATTACAAGCGGAACAAGCTAATCCTGATTTTTGGCGCGACCAAGAGCGGGCGGTTAAGGTTGGCCAAGCTCTGGAAAAAATTCAAAAACAATTGCAACCTTTTACTGATTTAGAAATTGATTTAAAAGAACTTAAAGAATTAGTTTCTTTGGCAGAAACAGAAGCGCCGGAACTCCGCGGTGAATTAGAGTTAAAGATAATTGATTTAGAAAAGCGTTATCAGGATTTAGAATTTTATTCTTTGATGTCCGGGGTTTACGATGATTCTGATGTTTATCTTTCTATTCATGCTGGCACTGGCGGCGTGGACGCTCAAGATTTTGCTTTAATGCTTGAGCGCATGTATTTGCGTTTTTGCGAGAGAGTTAATTTTAAGATTGAATTAGTGGAACGCAGTTTGGCTAATGAAGCCGGAATAAAGAGTGCTCTTTACAAAATCAGCGCTCCTTATGCTTATGGTTATTTTAAAAGTGAGCACGGCGTTCATCGTTTGGTGCGTATCTCTCCTTTTGATGGTGAAGATTTACGCCAGACCTCCTTTGCTTTAGTGGAAGTAACCCCAGAATTGCCAACTGAAAGTTTACCAGCATTAAAGGATGAAGATTTAAAAATTGATTTATTTAGGGCTAGTGGTCCAGGCGGACAGAATGTTAATAAAACTGAATCGGCAGTTAGAATTACTCATTTACCGACCGGACTAGTGGTTGCTTGTCAGACCGAACGCTCCCAACATCAAAATAAAGCAACCGCCCTTAGTGTTTTACAAGCTAAACTTCATCAACGGGCGCTCTTAGAACGTGCTGGAGAAATTCAAGAAATTAAAGGAGGGGTTGTGACCGCCTCTTGGGGGCGTCAGATTCGTTCTTATGTTCTACAGCCCTACCAAATGGTTAAAGACCACCGAACTAATTATAGTACCAGCGATGTTAATAATGTTTTAGATGGTGACTTAAAATCTTTTATGGAGGCTTATCTTCGTTTTAGTGCTAAGGAGGGAGCGGAAAATTAAGTTTTTGAGAGCTTAGTTTAATCTTTATTTTTTCTTGAAAATTAATTGAAGAAAAGATAAGCAATCGTTTTCTAAAATGAGTTGATGCGAAGCTCATTTTTTATTTACTTAGCATTTGTCTTTGTAGTTGGAATTTTTGTTGCTGCGACCGGACAAATTCTTTTTTTATTACCTGCCTTGGTTTTTGTTTTTTGGCGACGGCCGTTTTTTTTAGGAGTGTTAGGGGGCTTAGTTCTTGTGCTTGCTTTCTTCTATCATCAAGAAGCTGATGCTAAAATATTTGCTTCTAATCTTTATAATCAAGTTGGTCAAGTAGCCCTTGGTCGCGCTTTAATCACCGAAGACATTGATCCAGGCGGAAACTACCAAAGTATAATTGCTGTTTACTTAGACGAAAAGGGTCGGCGCGGTGAAAAGTTTCTTTTAAAATTACCCGCCCACCCCTCTTATCACGCTGGTGAAGTAATTAGTTTCTCTGGAATTTGGGAACGTCCCGAGAATTGGTCTGAATTTCGTTATGATCGTTATTTGGCCCGGCAAGATATTTATGTTTTATTAAACTTTCCAGAAGCGGAAAAAGTTGGCGAGCTAAAAGGTTTTTTGTTTTCAATTTGGCATTTTAAAAGGAAGCTATATCGACAAATTATTTCTTTTTTACCGGAACCAGAGGCTGGTTTAGCGGCGGCCTTAGCTTTGGGTTATAAGCGAACAATTAGTGCGGCCGACAAGACAGTTTTTTCTGAGACTGGATTGAGTCATTTAGTTGCAATCTCTGGAGCGCACTTAAGTTTGTTGGCGGGGTTATTTTTTTTACTTTTAAAGAATTTAAAATTTTCTCGTCGTTTTGCCTCTTTTTTGGTAATAATTTTTCTTTGGTTTTATGTAATTTTAACCGGCTTATCAGCTTCGGCACTTCGTTCGGCTCTGATGTCATCTTTAATTTTAAGTGGAATCGGGAAGCGTTGGCAGTTTTCTAATGGTTCTTTGTTGCTTCTTTCTGCCGCTTCAATGCTTTTAGCTAATCCTTTGTTGTTGCGTGATGACCTAGGTTTCCAATTGTCCTATTTAGCAATGTTAGCTTTGATTTATGGACAAACTCTAGCTGAGACGAAATTAGGGAAGGGGCCTGTTCGCAGTCTTTTAATTCTAACTATTTTGGCACAAATAGTTACTTGGCCGGTCTTGGCCCTTAATTTTGGCAGGGTTTCACTAGTAGCCCCAGTAGCTAATTTATTAGTTACTAGTTTTTTTGTCTGGCTCTTACCTTTATTGTTAAGCAATATATTTATTTCCTTTTTTCTGCCCATTCCTTTTTTATGGGTGGGAACTTATTTGCTTCTGCATTATGTTTTTTTGCTTAGCCACTTTCTTGTTAATTTGCCTTTATCTTCAGTGGCTCTTAACATTTCCCCTTTGGGGGCGGGCGCTTATTATCTTTTTATTTTCGGTTTTTATTTACGCTTAAAGAAAAAAGTAAGTTTCAAAAAAAGCCCTCAACTTGAGGACTTTTTAGACCAATTTAAAAATAATTTAAAATAAATTGCTTTATTTAGCAGTTTGTTTAGCAGCGTCTTTTGCAACGGTGCGCAAACAAGAAGTGCAGACTTTAACCTTAATTCCATCAATATTTCTGTTTTGCAGGTTGATGTTCTGTCGCTTTAAAGTTTTTATTTTGGAGTGTGAGCGCGAAACACCTTTAGTGGCGCCTCGACCACAAAGATCACAAGTTTTTCCCATATTTTTACAAAACAACTAGCCGGGTTAATTGTTGTGCCGGCGTTTTTCTTAAATTAATTCAGAGCTTATCTTAACAGGGTTTTAAAAAATAATCAAGTTGTGTTAGAATAAAGGCTCTTTTAATTGTATTTTTTGATTTTTTTATGACTCAGATTTTTTCTTTAGTTATTTTAATTCTTTCTGTCACTCTTCATGAATTTTTTCATGGTTATGTTGCTTATCGTTTAGGAGATAATACTGCCAAAAATGCTGGTCGTCTTACGCTTAATCCGATTAAGCATCTCGATCCAGTTGGCTCTTTCTTTTTGCCTCTTTCTCTCTACTTAATAAATTCTCCCTTTTTGTTTGGTTGGGCAAAACCAGTGCCATATAATCCTAATAATCTTCGAGATAAAAAGTATGGTGATGCTAAGGTGGCCGTAGCTGGGGCGGCGGCAAATTTAGGTTTAGCAATCTTTTGTGCTTTGTTTTTTCGTTTTCTGGGACCAGCCTCATTAGTTGCTCCTTTTTTACTTCAAGCAATTATTATTAATGTCCTATTAGCCCTTTTTAATTTAATCCCAATCCCACCTTTAGATGGTTCTAAAATTTTAGCTACTTTTTTGCCTCTCCGTTGGCGTCTTCGTCTCTTTCAGGCTAATCCCTGGTGGGGCTTTGCTTTTTTAATTCTGTTTATCTTTTTTGGTTTTGATTATTTAGTTCCTCTAGTTTTTCGTCTTTCTTTTAGTCTGGCGGGGCTACCTTTTTAAAGTGATTTTGACTTCTAAAAAAAATCAGGGGGTTTTTCCTCTAATCTATAAAGCAAGTAGCTTGACTTCAAGCTTTTCTTTTGTTAAATTTATCTAGCAATTTAAAAAATGCTGTCCTGTTAGTTCAGGACTGTTTTGTTGTTAAAAGCTTTAATCAAGAGCTGATAAGAAAAAGTTATGCCTACAATTAATCAATTGGTTCGTAAGGGTCGTAAATCTAAATCAAAGCGCCAACATTCACTTGCTTTGCATGTGATTTTGGACACCAAGCACCGCAAGCGTAAAGAAGTAGCTAAAGGAGCTCCTTTTAAACAAGGGGTCTGCTTGAAGGTAACTACGACCACTCCTAAGAAGCCAAACTCTGCTTTACGGAAAATTTGTCGTGTTCGTTTATCCAATGGGATGGAGGTCACCGCTTATATTCCAGGTATGGGCCACAATCTTCAAGAACACTCTATCGTTTTAGTTAAGGGTGGCAAAACTAAAGATTTGCCAGGTGTTCGCTATAAAGTTGTTCGTGGTGTTTATGATGCTTCCGGAGTAGAGGCTCGTCGTAAGAGCCGTAGTAGTTATGGTGCTAAAAAGCCTAAAGAGGCTAAATAATTTATTTAAGAGTTGCATTAATATACAGCCGCTATAGCTAACGGTTGTTCTAAAATTATGAGAGGGAAGCCAGCCCCAAAAAGAGACATCCAGGGGGATGTAAAATATAATGATGTTACTATTGCTAAATTCATTAATTATGTAATGGAAGAAGGCAAAAAATCACGGGCAGAGAAAATTGTTTATGATTCTTTTGAGTTAATCAAAGAAAAAACTAAACAAGATCCGCGCCATGTTTTTAATAAGGCAATTAAAAAAGTCTCTCCTTTAGTGGAGGTCCGCGGTAAGCGTGTCGGTGGCGCCAATTATCAAGTGCCTTTCCAGGTTCGCGGCGAACGCCGTTATTATTTGGGTTGCAATTGGTTAATTAAAGCTGCTCAAGATCGTCGCGGTCGCTCTATGGCTGAAAAATTGGCAGCTGAAGTAGTTGATGCTTCAAATGGCGAAGGAGCGGCTGTTCGTAAAAGAGAGTCTGTTCATAAGATGGCTGAAGCTAATAAAGCTTTTGCTCATTTTTCTCGTTAAGATTTAACTATTTATTATTATTTTATGCCTCGTGATTACACTTTAGATAAAATTAGAAACATTGGCATCATGGCTCACATTGATGCCGGAAAGACAACTTTTACAGAAAGAGTTTTATTTTATACTGGGAAAAAACATAAAATCGGTGAGACCCATGACGGTTCTGCTGAAATGGATTGGATGGACCAGGAAAAGGAACGGGGAATTACGATTACCTCGGCGGCAACAACTTGTTTTTGGAAGGGGAATAAAATTAATGTTATTGATACTCCTGGGCACGTTGACTTTACCGTTGAGGTGGAGCGTTCTTTACGTGTTTTAGATGGGGCAATTGCTTTATTTGATGGTCAAGCTGGAGTGGAGCCACAATCAGAAACTGTTTGGCGTCAAGCTGATAAATATCACGTTCCACGTCTTTGTTTTGTTAATAAGATGGATAAAACGGGAGCTGATTTTTATGCTAGTTTGCAGTCTATTCGTGATCGGCTTAATTCAAAGGCAGTTGCAATTCAATTGCCAATTGGCGCTGAAAGTAGTTTAGAGGGTGTTATTGATTTATTAGAAAAAAAGGCTTACAAATTTGAAGGTCAAAATGGCGAAATTTTAACTGAAATCGAGATTCCAGCTGATATGAGTGATAAGGTTGAAAAATATTATAATGAGTTGATTGAAAAAGCTGTGGAGTGTGATGAGGTGGCTATGGAAAAATATCTAGCTGGGGAAGAAATTAGTTTGCCGGAAATAAAAGCCGCTATTCGCAAGGGCGTAATTAATAATGAAATTTATCCAGTTTTGTGCGGCACTGCTCTTCAGAATATTGGAGTTCAGTTAGCTTTAGATGCTGTTAATGATTATTTACCTTCACCGCTAGAGGTTCCAGAAATTGTTGGTACTGATATTGATAATCCAGAAAAAACTTATAAAGTAAAGGCTGATGATGGAGATCCATTTACTGCTTTAGCTTTTAAAATTGCTACCGACCCTTTCGTTGGTAAGCTTTGCTTTATTCGTGTTTATAGTGGCGTCTTGCAAGCTGGTTCTTATGTTATTAATACTAATACTGGCAATAAAGAGCGGGTAGGTCGTATTGTTCGTATGTACGCTAATCATCGTGAGGAAGTTAAGGAGGTTTATGCTGGCGATATTGCTGCCGTTATTGGTTTAAAAAATACTACCACTGGTAATACTCTTTGTGCTGAGTCGCGCCAGGTTCATTTAGAAAATATTTCTTTTCCGGAGCCAGTTATTAAGATTGCAGTTGAGCCTAAAACCAAGGCTGATCAAGAGAAAATGGGTGTAGCTCTACAGCGCTTAGCCGAAGAAGACCCAACTTTTAGAGTTGAAACGGACGAAGAAACTAATCAGGTTTTGATTTCGGGGATGGGTGAATTACACTTAGATATTATTGTTGATCGCATGCGCCGTGAATTTGGCGTTGAAGCTAATGTTGGCAATCCTCAAGTTTCTTATCGTGAAACTATCACCAAAGAGGCAGTGGCTGAATACAAATATGCTAAGCAGTCAGGCGGCCGTGGTCAATATGGTCACTGTACTTTACGCGTCTCTCCTCAAGATGACCCTGAAAAAGGCTTTGAATTTATTGATGAAATTAAAGGTGGCGTTATCCCAAAAGAATATATTCCTGGGATTGAGAAGGGCGTAAAGGAAGCTTTAAATGCTGGTGGTGTTGCTGGTTATCCAATGGTTAACGTTAAGGTTGCTGTTACTGATGGTTCTTACCATGAAGTTGATTCTTCAGAAATAGCTTTTAAAATGGCCGCTATTTTCGCGTTTAGAGATGCTTGTCAAAAAGCAGGCGCGGTTCTTCTTGAGCCAATTATGAAAGTTGAGGTCACTACTCCAGAGGAATATATGGGATCCGCAATTGGTGACTTGAATGCTAAGCGCGGTCAAATTGGTGAAATGATTGATCGCCCTAACAACATCAAGGCTGTTCGAGCAAAAGTGCCATTAGCAGAGATGTTTGGTTATTCCACAGCTTTACGCTCTATGTCTCAAGGACGGGCTAGCTATGTGATGGAATTTTCCCATTACGCAGAAGTGCCGCGTAACATCTTAGAGCAGATAAAAGTTAAAAATAGTCGTTAATCCTTAACTTTACTGGTTTAAAAATTAATTTTACTTTTATGTTTTCCGAACCCTTGAAAAAAATACTAGCTTTAACCGAGCAGACAGGGGATAGTCTGGTTATTTATAATGAGGCTGAACCGGAAAGAGCTCAGGTAATTCTTAGTCTAAAAAAATACGAACAATTAGTGGCTGGTTCGGCTCCCAAAAAATCGCTAAACTCAGCCCTAAAAAACGATTTGACAAGCGAAGAATTAACTGATAAAATAAACGGCGATATTTCTACTTGGAAAAATCAAGAGAAAGCTCCGTTTTTAGCAGAAGAAAGTAAAAATCGTAATCCTTGGGCCATCCCGCCGCAAGTAAAGAATGGTGCTGAGGAAGTAAAGTAAAGGCGGGAATTATTAACTTGTTATAAATTTAAAAATATTATTAATTAATTACGGCTGGTCTCCTAAGAGAAAAACCCCAAGTGGGGGTCGTAAAATCAAAGAAATATGGCAGAAAAATTTGATCGTTCCAAGCCACACATCAACATTGGTACTATTGGCCACGTTGATCACGGCAAAACTACCTTAACCGCAGCTATGTTGGCGGTGTTTGGAGCGCACGGCTTGAGCGCTTCCAATAAGAATGTCAATGAAATTGACGCGGCCCCTGAAGAAAAGGAGCGCGGTATTACAATTTCCACCACTCACGTGGAGTATGAATCAGCAAATCGTCATTATGCTCACGTTGATTGTCCGGGACACGCTGATTATGTAAAAAACATGATTACTGGTGCTGCTCAGATGGATGGCGCGATTTTAGTGGTATCGGCGACCGATGGTCCAATGCCTCAAACTCGCGAACACATCTTATTGGCTCGTCAGGTTGGTGTTCCTTATATCATTGTTTTCTTGAATAAATGTGACATGGTTGAGGATAAAGAATTAATCGACTTAGTTGAAGAAGAGGTTCGTGATTTATTAAATAAGTATGAATTCCCTGGGGCTGAAACTCCAATCATCCGTGGTTCTGCTCTTAAGGCTTTAGAGAACCCTAGTGGTCCAGATTCAGAACCAGTAATGAAGTTAATGGAAGCAATTGATTCCTATATTCCAACCCCAACTCGTGATATCGAGCACCCTTTCTTAATGCCGATTGAAGATATTTTTTCAATTGAAGGTCGGGGAACCGTTACCACTGGACGCATTGAGCGCGGTGTGATTAAGGTTGGCGATGAGGTTGAAATTGTTGGTTTAATGGACACCAAGAAGACTACTGTTACTGGCATTGAAATGTTTAACAAGTCTCTAGATCAAGGAGAGGCTGGCGACAACGCTGGTTTATTGCTTCGCGGTACTAAAAAGGATGAGGTCGAGCGTGGCCAGGTTTTGTGTAAACCAGGTTCTATCACCCCTCACTCAGAATTTGAGGCTCAAGTTTTCGTTTTATCTAAAGAAGAAGGTGGTCGTCATAAACCATTTTTCAATGGCTACAAACCTCAATTCTATATTCGTACCACTGATGTTACTGGCGAAGTAGAATTGCCAGCTGGTACTGAAATGGTTATGCCTGGCGATACTGTTTCCTTCAAGGTTAAATTGATTTCTCCGGTTGCGCTTGAGGAAAAACAAAAGTTTGCTATCCGCGAAGGTGGCCGAACTGTCGGCGCTGGTGTGGTGACCAAGATTATTAAATAATCACTGAGACCCGCTCTTTCATAGGGCGGGTTGACTGTGTTTATTTAAAAACAATCTTCCGTTTTAGTCTTCAAAGAATTTGCTTTTGACTAGGAGGGGAGTTCCAATTATGTCTGACAACAAAAAAAAGGAAGAATTCAAGCAAAGAATTCGTATTAAAATTAAGGCTTTTGATCATAAAATCGTTGATCAATCCACAAAAACAATCGTTAAGACGATTGAGAGAAGTGATGCCCAATTTTTTGGTCCGATTCCTTTGCCAACTGAAAAAAGGAAGTACACCGTTAACCGCGCCACCTTTGTTCACAAAGATGCCCGGGATCAATATGAAATGCGTATCCACAAACGCATTATTGATATTGTTGATCCTAGCGCCAAGACGATTGAAGATCTCACTAGCTTAAATCTGCCAGCTGGTGTTGACGTGGAAATTAAAATGCAGTAAAATACAGCAGTAATTTTATACAAAAAAATCGGACTAAAAATCAGTTTGGATAACTCTCATTTTGAGAAAGCACCCGAGCGGAGTTTAGTCTAATATTAGGAGGTAATCAGTCAATTAAGAAAATTTCATAAGATCCTATTTAGTGGATGAAATTTTTTTGACTGGTTTTTACACCAGTTTTTTTGTTTAAAGAATATGAAATTTATCCTCGGAACCAAAAAACAAATGACCCAATTATGGGTTAACGACAAGGTAGTGGCCGTTACTCCGGTGTTGGCTGGACCTTGCACCGTGACGCAAGTAAAAACTGAGAGCACTGACGCTTATGAAGCGGTTCAGCTTGCTTTTGGGGTGCGCCGGGAAAAAAATATTAACAAACCGCAACGTGGTCATTTTAAGAAAGCGGCTGTTTTGCCAAAAGTGGCTCGTGAATTTAGAACCACCACCGCTGATTTAAAAATTGGCGATGTTATTAGCGTTGGCACATTCGCTGTCGGCGATGAAATTGATGTTAGCGGCACTTCTAAAGGAAAGGGCTTCCAAGGCGTTGTTAAGCGCCATGGCTTTGCTGGTGGGAGAAAAACTCATGGTAATAAAGATCAGTTGCGCATGCCTGGTTCAGTTGGCTCCAAAGGCCCTGCCCATATTTTTAAAGGAGTGCGAATGGCTGGGCAAATGGGGAATGAGTCAGTGACAATTAAAAATTTAACTGTCGTCGCAATCAATGAAGAACAGAATTTAATTTATATTAAGGGAGCGATTCCGGGAGCGATTAATTCTTTAGTTGTTATTAAAGGCCCAGGAGAGTTAAAAACTAATTTAATAAAAAAAGAAGAAGCTAAAGAAGAAACTCCGATTATTGAAACTGAAGAAAAAACCGAAGAGACTCCGCTTGCGGAACTAAAGGCAGAAGTAAAAGAAGAGACAAAAGAAGCGGCTCCGGTGGTTGAAGAAAAAACTGAAGAGAAAGTTGAAGCTGAAGAGGCTCCAGCTGACGCTAAATAAGGATAAGGATATTTTCTAAAAGTATGAACATAAAAGTCTATAGTCAAAAAGCAGAACCCTTACACGACCTTGATTTATCCGAGAAAGTTTTTGGTGTAGCTGTTAATCAAGAGTTAATTCATCAGGCTGTTGTTACGCAACAGGGCAATGAACGTCAAGTCTTAGCTGACACTAAAGATCGCAGTGAGGTTTCTGGTGGCGGCAAAAAGCCTTGGAAGCAGAAGGGGACTGGTCGTGCTCGTGCCGGCTCATCTCGTTCTCCAATTTGGATTGGCGGTGGCGTTACCTTCGGTCCGACTGCAAACCGTAATTTTTCTAAAAAAATTAATAAAAAAATGCGTCAAAAGGCCTTAGCAATGGTTTTGTCTGATAAACTTGCCCATGGCTCTTTGGTTGTTTTAGATAATCTTGATTTACCAGAATTTAAAACTAAAAGTTTTGAGGCAGTTTTAAGAGCAGTTGAAACTAAGGTTTTGAAAGTCGAGCGTCGTGACGCTTTAGTGATGAGTGATTCTAAAAATGAAAAACTGAAGTATTCCGCTCGTAATTTAGTTGGGGTAACGGTGATTAATTTAGAAAATATTAATATTGTTGATCTCTTAAAATCTCGCTATTTAGTTACTACTGAAGCGGCGATTAAAAATTTAGAGACACAATATAGTAAATAGATATATGGGAATTTTAGGAAAGAAAAAAGATGAAGCGGCTAAAAAGACAGTCGTTCCAGAAAAAAAAGAAGTTAAAGAAGTAAAGGCTAAAGCAACTCCTAAGCTTAAAGTAGCCAAGAAATCGCTTGCTGAGGCTTCTGAGCCTGCTCCAACAATGGCTGACTTATATGCTGATGACAAGGTGGGAAAAAAGATAAAGAGTTCTTCAGCTTCGGGGGCTAAGGCAAAAACTAATTTTTCTGATTCTTATAAAATTTTAAGTCACCCCCTGATTACCGAAAAGGCAGCTACTAATAGCTCATTAAATAAATATGTCTTTATAGTTTCTAAAGAAGCTAATAAAGTAAGTATCGCTAAGGCTGTTTATGCAGTTTATGGGGTTAAGCCGATGAAGATTAACATTGTTTGTCAAAAAGGGAAGGCGGTTACCCGCGGTCGGATTAAAGGGCAGCGTAGTGATTTTAAGAAAGCAATTGTGACTTTGAAAAAAGGTGATTCCATTCAAATTTACGAAGGCGTCTAATTTTAGATATTTTGTTTAGTTAGATTATATGGGTATAAAAAAAGTAAAACCAACAACCCCCGGACGGCGTCAAGCTTCTTTTGATGATTTTAAAGATATCACCAAAAAGAGCCCGGAAAAATCTTTGATTGTTATTAAAAAACGACAAGGAGGCCGAAATAATAAGGGAAAAATTACCGTTCGTCATCGTGGCGGCGGGGCTAAACGTTATATTCGTTTGGTTGATTTTAAACGCGATAAGTTCGGCGTTCCCGCAAAAGTAGCAGCGATTGAATATGATCCTGGCCGTGGTGCTCGTTTAGCTCTTTTAAATTACGCTGATGGCGAGAAGCGTTATATTGTTGCTCCTTTAGAGCTTCAAGTTGGCGATACGGTTTTGAGTTCACAAGATTTAATTGAGATAAAGACCGGAAATGCTATGCCTTTAGAGCATATCCCTGCTGGTGTGGCTATCCATAATTTAGAATTGATTGCTGGACGTGGCGCTAAGGTTGTTCGCGGTGCTGGGAATGCGGCCTTTGTTATGGGCGTTGAAGATAAGTATGCTCAAGTAAAGTTGCCATCAGGGGAAATTCGTTTAATAAAGAAAAACTGTTTATGTACTGTTGGTCGAGTTAGTAACCCTGATAAGCGTCATCTCGTTTTAGGAAAAGCTGGGCGCTCTCGTTATCTAGGTATTCGCCCCACTGTTCGTGGTTCAGCGATGAATCCTAATGATCACCCCCATGGTGGCGGTGAAGGCAACCAGTCAATTGGTTTAAAGAATCCAAAAACTAAGTGGGGTAAGCCGGCTCTGGGTATTAAGACTCGTCGCCGTCGCTCCAGCGATCGCCTGATTATCAAGCGACGTGCTAAACGCAAATAATCATTGAATAAATATGTCTAGAAGTTTAAAAAAAGGCCCTTACGTAAATCCCCGAATTTTAAAAAAAGTTCAAGCTTTACGCCCGGGCGACAAAACAGTGATTAAGGTTTGGGATCGCGCCTGCGTAATTACTCCAGAAATGGTTGGCTTTACAATTGGCGTTCACAATGGAAAAACTCATTTTCCTGTTTACGTAGTAGAGAATATGGTTGGTCACGCTTTAGGTGAGTTTTCACCAACGCGTAAATTTATTTCTCATGGAGGTAAAGCAGCTAAAGCGCAAGCGGCTGGTAAAAAATAATCCTTTTAGTATAAAAATATGGAAGTTAAAGCTAATTTAAATAATTTACGGATGTCGCCGCGTAAGACCCGCTTGTTGGTCGATTTAGTTCGCGGTCTGCCGGTTGACAAGGCCTTGGCTCAGTTAAAGTTTGCTAATAAGCGAGCAGCTTATCCAGTTGCAAAACTAATTGAGTCAGCAATTGCTAATGGCGAAAATACCTATGATTTAAAACGCGATAATCTTTTTGTGAAAGAGGTGCGCGTTGATGAGGGCTTTACTTTAAAGCGCTGGATGCCTAAAGCTCATGGTCGGGCCACTGTAATCAGAAAGCGTTCTTCTAAATTATCTTTAGTTTTAGGCGAATTAATTGATTCTGGTAAAAAAAGTAAGAAGTCAGTAGCTGCTGAAGCGCCAGTTAAATTGTCAGACTTAGCTAAGGAAGCAGAAAACGCTAATAAGAAAGAAAGTTCTAAAAAAGCGACTGCTAAAGAAGATAAGAAAGTTGAAAAAATTGCGGGTTCAGAAAAGGGGTTTGCTAAAACCACTTTCCGCCGCAAAGTTGGTAAATAGTTTTTAAAGTAACCAAGTCATCTTATGGGCAAAAAAGTAAATCCAAAGATTATGCGCCTCGGAATAACCAAGAGCTGGGACTCAGTCTGGTTTGAAAGTGGTCAAAATTATATCAAAAATGTGGCGCAGGATATCCAGGTGCGGCGTTATATTATCAAAAATTTCAGAGAAGCGGGAATTGAAAAGGTCCAGATAACCCGTAATTTGAGTAATATTCGTGTTGATGTTTGGACTGGAAAACCAGGTCTGATTATCGGTCGAGGCGGCAATGGTGTCGAAGAATTAAAGAAAACAATTCATCGTCGATTTTTAAAGAATTTCCGCCCCAATGACATTATTTTAAATATAAAAGAGTCTGCTCGTCCTGGTG
Source organism: Patescibacteria group bacterium (assembly GCA_028681575.1). GTDB lineage: Bacteria > Patescibacteriota > Patescibacteriia > Patescibacteriales > UBA12465 > JAEZRQ01. Next base: position 13,243 of record JAQUHX010000009.1, read on the forward strand.
TTTCTGCCCAGATTGCTGTCCAGTCAGTTATTATAGATTTAGAAAAACGCATGGCCTTCCGCCGCGTTATGAAGCAAACTTTGTCTCGGATTGAGCGCGCTGGCGCTTTAGGGGCTAAGATTGTTATCTCTGGTCGTTTAAATGGCGCTGAAATTGCTCGAACTGAAAAATTAGTTTGGGGCAAGGTGCCTTTAAATACTTTGCGCGCTGACATTGATTACGCTCGTGGGGCTGCTAGCACCACCTATGGCCAAATTGGTGTTAAGGTTTGGGTCTATAAAGGCGAAGTCTTTGATAAAGATAGCGAAGAAATCTTTCTAGAAAATCGTTAAATTCCTTAATTTTTTCATTCCTCTATATGTTAATGCCGAAAAAAACCAAATATCGCAAAGATCATAAGCGTAGCCGTGGTGGCTTAGCCACTCGGATGAATAAAGTCGATTTCGGGGCTTATGGCCTAAAGGCGACAACAGCTTGCTGGGTGACCGCCCGTCAAATTGAATCTGCGCGCCGAGTGATGACTAAATACACTAAAAAAGGTGGTAAAATTTGGATTCGTATTTTTCCTGACAAGCCAGTTACTGCCCACGGCGGAGAGTTACCAATGGGTAAAGGCAAGGGGGCAGTTGATTATTATGTTGCCATTGTTAAGCCTGGAACAGTAATGTTTGAAATGGATGGAGTTGCAGAAGAAATTGCTAGAAAAGCAATGATAGCGGCTGGGCACAAATTGCCTCTTAAAGTAACTTTCGTGATGCGTGATAATCAATAAGTAAATATATGGATTTTAAAGAAATTGATAATAAAACAGTGGCGGAATTAAAAAAAGAGTTAGCGGCTGCTCGCGAAAAATTACGCGATTTGAGATTTAAGGATTCTAACCACCAACTAAAGAATGTTCGCGTTATTCGTAAAGAGCGTTTACTGATTGCCCGAATTAATACTTCTTTAGCTAAAAAGAAGGAAATTAAACAAGCTTAATTTTACCATTATGGCTAATAAGCAAACTAACAACCAAGAACAACCGATTCAAAAAAAGAGTGTTAAAACTTTTTCCGGTGAAGTTGTCTCCGCTAAAAGCGATAAGACTGTCTTAGTCAAAGTCGAGACAGTTAAGATTCATCCTAAGTATAAAAAGCGCTATAAGGTTAGTCGTAAATATAAAGTTCACGATGAAAACAATCAAGCGAAAGAAGGTGCTAAGGTTAAATTTATTGAATGCCGCCCTTTGTCTAAGGACAAGCGCTGGCGCCTTGTGGCTTAAGCCGGAGAGGTTTATATAAAGAAAAAGTATGATTCAAGTTCAAAGCAGATTAAAAGTTGCCGACAACTCAGGAGCCAAAGAGGTAATGTGCATCAAAGTTCCTGGGGGATATAAAAAACGCTACGCTCGTATCGGTGAAATTATTGTTGCCTCGGTTAAATCCGCGGCTCCGCATGCACCAATTAAAAAAGGTGATATTGTAAAAGCAGTAATTGTGCGCACTAAGAAAGAGATTCGTCGTGCCGATGGTTCTTACTTACGGTTTGATGAAAATGCTTGTGTAATTATTACCGATAAAGATAAAAAGGACCCTAAGGGTACTCGTATTTTTGGCCCGGTTGCTCGCGAAGTTCGTCGCGCTGGTTATTCCAAAATCGCATCCTTAGCGCCGGAAGTGCTTTAAATATATGAATATTAAGAAAAACGACAAAGTAAAAATTATTACTGGAAAAGATAAAGGAAAAACGGGCAAAGTCCTACAGGTTTCACCTAAAGATCGGCGAATTAGCGTAGAAGGTTTGAACTTGTTAATTAAACATTTAAGACCACGCCGTGAAGGTGAGAAGGGACAACGTTTAGAATTTCCAGCTTTTATGTCTGTTTCTAATGTAATGTTGGTTTGCCCGAAGTGTGAAAAGACTACCCGGGTGGCTTATAAAATAGTGGAAACTGAAGGTCGCTCTAAAAAATATCGAGCTTGTCGGAAGTGCCACGAAGTGATTGATTAACTCTTTCCTTAGTAAACTATATGAGATTAAAAGAGAAGTATAAAAAAGAGATTGTGCCCAAGTTGGAAGAAAAATTTTCTTACAATAATGAGCATCAAGTCCCCCATCTAAGTAAGGTGGTAATTAATGTTGGTTTTGGGCGTTTTGTTAAAGAAAAAGATTACGCTGAAGAGGTGGCTAAAATTTTAGAAAAAATTAGTGGTCAAAAACCAATTTTAACTAAAGCCAAGAAGTCTATTTCTGCTTTTAAGGTCCGCGAAGGGATGGTCGTTGGCGGAGTTGTTTCTTTAAGAGGGCAAAGAATGTATGATTTTTTGGAAAAATTGGTGAATATTACTTTCCCTCGTGTTCGTGACTTTAGAGGTATTAGCGATAAAGCCGTGGACCGGACCGGTAATTTAACGGTTGGCTTTAAAGATTATTCAGCTTTTCCTGAAGTTCGAATAGAAGATATTGATAAAGTTTTCGGTTTAGAGGTGTCAATTGCAACGACAGCAAAGAATCGTGAAGAGGGTTTGGAGTTGTTCCGCCTCTTAGGTTTTCCTTTCAAAAAATAAGTATATACAAGCAATATGGCTAGAACAGCATTAATTGTAAAAGCAAAGCGTAAGCCCAAATTCAGCACTCGAAAAATAAATCGGTGTTGGCGTTGTGGTCGCAACCATGGCTACATGCGTGACTTTGGTCTTTGTCGCATTTGTTTTAAGGAATTGGCCGACAACGGTGATTTGCCGGGTGTAAAGAAATCCAGCTGGTAAGACCATTTTGAAAGTAATAAAGATTATAATTCTATGACAGATCCAATTGCAGACATGTTCACTCGCATTCGCAACGCTTCGGCGGTGAAGAAGGCAGAAGTGTCAATGCCGCTAAGCAAACTCAAACTTGAGCTGGCAAATATTATGCAACGCGAAGGCTGGATAATTAAAGCAGAAGTAGTTCCTGGTGGCCTCGCTACTCGCCATAACAGTTTTGATGAACTCAAGATTACTTTAAAATATCAAAAAAGCGGTCGTTCCCATATTAATTTAATTGAGCGGATTAGTAAGCCAGGTCGCCGCATTTATGTTGATAAGGATAGTATTCCGGTAGTTTTAAATGGCTTAGGGATGGTTTTAGTTTCTACTTCAAAAGGTTTAATGACTGGAACCGAGGCTAAGGCTCAAAAGATTGGCGGGGAATTAATCGGCCAAATTTACTAATATTTTTTTGAATTAAACTTATATGTCACGAATAGGAAAAACACCGATTATCTTGCCAAGCGGAGTAACCGTTACTCTGTCAGGAAATACCCTGACAGTTAAGGGGCCTAAAGGCGAATTAAAGCGAGATTTTAATAATAAAGAAGTAGCGCTGATAATTGAAGATAAACAGATTTTGGTTACTAAAGCTGAAGGATGTTCTCGGAGCGCCGCAGCGATGTGGGGGCTTTATCGCTCTTTGTTTTCCAATATGGTGATTGGAGTTTCTGAAGGTTTTTCTAAAAAGCTAGAAGTTAGTGGTGTTGGTTATCGAGCTTCTGTGTCTGGTTCTAAGCTTACCTTAATGCTTGGATTTTCTCATCCGATTGAGTATCAACTGCCAGCTGGAATAACGGCCACCGTTGAAGGTAACTCTATTACTGTCTCTGGTTTTGATAAAGAATTAGTGGGTGAAACTGCCGCTAAAATTCGTCGTTTCCGCAAACCGGAGCCTTACAAGGGCAAGGGTATTAAATATGCAAACGAAGTTATTCGCCGCAAAGCGGGCAAGACTGCGGCTGCTAAAAAATAAGCTGCACTTAATATACTTATATGGAAAAAAAGATAAAATTAAACAATGAACGTCAAGCTCGTCGTCACGGTCGCGTGCGCGCTAAAATCAGTGGCACAGCCGCTCGTCCTCGTTTGTCCGTTTTTCGCTCTAACAAAGGATTATATTTGCAATTAATTGATGATGTTGCTGGCAAAACTTTAGTTAGCGCTCGGACAAAAGAATTAAAAGAGACTGGAAAAAAAATCGATTCTGCAGCTGCTTTAGGTAAGTTATTAGCTGAAAAAGCGCAAGCGAAAAAAATTAGCGCTGTAGTTTTTGATCGCAGTTGTTATAAATATCACGGCCGAGTAAAAGCGGTAGCCGAAGGGGCTCGTGAGGGTGGTTTAAAATTTTAAATCAAGCCTAAAGTACAAAATATGTCTGATGAAAAAAAAGTTTCTGAACAAGAAGTAAAAGAAAAAAGTATTCCGACGGCCGCTCAAGCCGTTGCGAGTAGTGTTTACGGTGATAAGCCAAAGCGTGATTTTCGCAGTCGCGGACGAGGGCGTTCCGATCGCCGTCAAAAAGATGCTCCTCGAGATGAGTTTGAGCAACGGATTTTAGATTTAGCCAGAGTAACGCGTGTGATGGCTGGTGGTAAAAGAATGAATTTTCGTGCCTGTGTAGTTATTGGCGACCGAAAGGGTAAAGTTGGTATTGGTTTAGGAAAGGGGGCGGACGTGACAATTGCCGTTAACAAGGCTGTTAACAAGGCTAAGAAAAATTTAATTACGGTTGCAATTGTCAATGACACTATTCCTCATGAAGTTTCTCAAAAGACTGGTGCCGCAAAAATTATTTTAAAACCAGCGGGAACCGGTAAAGGTATTATTGCTGGCGGGGTGGCACGTATGATTTTAGAGTTAGCGGGAATTAAAAATGTTACGAGTAAACAACTAGGAACTAACAATAAAATTAATAATGCTCGCTGTGCTATTGAAGCTTTAAAATCTTTAAGAAATAATCCAACCAAAAAAACAAAGAAAGTTTCTGTTGCTGAAGTTAAGAAAGATTTGGAGCCAGCGACTTCAAGTAAATAGTTTTTAATTATCATTATATTGTCTTATATGCTGTCACTTAACGAAATCCAAAAACCGCACCACCAAAAGCGCCGTAAACGCGTTGGCCGTGGTAATGCTTCCGGGCACGGTACTTATAGTACCCGCGGTTTAAAGGGGCAAAAATCGCGATCCGGTGTTTCTAATTTGAAGCGTTTGGGTATGCGCATGCAGTTGCTTCAAACTCCTAAAATTAGAGGGTTTAAATCTGACAAATTAAAAAATCAGGCAGTTTCCGTTAAGGCGATTAATGCCTCTTTTAAAGACGGAGAAGTTGTTTCCTTGCTAACACTTAAAGAGCGTGGATTAATTGCGAACAGTAAGGTCCCAGCAAAAATTTTAGGTAAGGAGATCTTAACGGTTAAAGTAACTTTTTCTGGGGTTAAATTAAGCGCTTCGGTGGCGGCTCAAGTTAAATAATTTTTTAGTTTAAAAAATATGTTTGAAAAACTTGCTCGAGTCTGGAAGGTCAAAGAATTACGAAATAGTATTTTGTTTGTCTTGGCCATGTTGGCGGTTTTTCGCCTTTTTGCTCATATCCCGATTCCAGGAATTGATGCTAGCAATTTAAGAAGTTTTTTTGCTAACAACCCCTTGTTGGGTTTTGTTAATATGTTTTCTGGTGGTGGCATGGAGCGTTTTTCGGTGGTTATGATGGGTATTGGTCCTTATATTACTTCCTCAATTATTTTTCAGTTGTTAGGGATGATAGTTCCAAAATTAGAAGAGATGCAAAAGGAAGAATCTGGCCGACAGAAAATTAACATGTGGACTCGTTGGGCGACAGTCCCTTTATCGATTGTCCAGGCTTTTGGCATGTTGGCTTTATTGCGCCAGTCTAATGCGATTGATCTTTCTGGTTCAGCCACTTTTGATATTATGGCAATCGTGATTACAATTACCGCTGGTACAATTTTATTGATGTGGATTGGTGAATTAATTAGCGAAAAGAAAATTGGCAACGGGATTTCGCTTTTGATTTTTGCAGGCATTATTGCTTCTTTGCCGCAAAGCGTTAGTCAGATGATTCTTACCTTTGACCAAACACAGATATTTACGGTTGTCGCTTTTGCTTTGTTAGCGATTATTACCATTGTTGGCGTGGTTATAGTTAATGAAGGTCAACGTAATATTCCAATTCAGTATGCTCGTCAGATTCGTGGTAACCGTGCTTATGGTGGGACAAATTCTCACTTACCCCTGCGAGTTAATATGGCTGGCGTAATTCCAATCATCTTTGCTTTAGCGGTAGCGACTTTTCCGACGATGATTGCTCAGTATTTTCAGTATGCTAAAACTGAATGGATTGCTAATTTTTCTCAATGGATAATTATTACTTTTAATAATCAGTTGGTTTACGGAGTCTTGTATTTTGTTTTGGTCTTTGCTTTTACTTATTTTTATACCGATGTTGTTTTTCACCCAGATCGTATCTCAGAAAATTTGCAAAAGCAAGGTGGTTTTATTCCTGGGATTCGTCCCGGCAAGCAAACAGCGGAATATATTGGCAACACTTCTCATAAGATTATCTTTTTCGGGGCCTTGTTCTTAGCGGTGATTGCTGTTTTACCTCTTGTTGTCCAGGCAGCAACCGGTGTCCAATCAATGATTATTGGTGGTACTAGTATTTTAATCGTTGTTTCAGTTGTTATTGATACAATTAAGCAAATGGAAGCGCAGCTGACTATGCGTGAATATGATGGTGTTTAAGTAAAAAATTTAAAGAAAATTCCTAAAATTCCGCTCCTTGGGGCGGAATTTTTAATTGACCATGAAAATCAATTGGGGTAAACTGAAAGAGTTAAGGCTTTTAACTTGGCCTGTAATTAAGAAAAATATGCCTTTACATGATTTTTTAGAGAAAGCTAAAGATTCAAAGATTAATAAATATGAGTTAGATCGTCATTGGCGAGAGCTTAATTCAAAGCGTTATGCTTTAGAAAATCTTGATCAATCAGATCGAGAGTTAATCTATGAAATTATCAAAGAGTATCGTGAAGATTGGCTGAGCCATCGTTACCCTGCTAGCGTTGATTTAAGAAGAGCTTATAATCGTATTTACAGCCAACGTAAAGAACTTAAGCTTGATCGTGATGATTTAGACGATATTAAACAGGTTATTTATTCTTTTAAAAAATAATTAGGTTATGGTTTATATTAAGAATGAAGTAGAGATTAGGGCAATTAGAATGGGCGGGCGTTTGCTAGCTCAAATTTTAAATGATTTAAGTGCGGCGGCTAAACCGGGGGTTTCAACTAGAGTTTTAGAGGATTTGCTAGTGTCTAAAATTAAAGCTCTGGGTGGCCGGCCGGCTTTTAAGGATTATGACATGGGTGGCGGAGTAACTTTTCCCTCTGGTCTTTGCGCTTCTATTAATGATGAGGTAGTTCACGGCCCCGCCTTGCCAGGTAGAATTTTAAAATCTGGTGATATTATTGATTTGGACATTGGAATGGAATGGCCAATTGATCCGATTCTGCGAGCTGAACATGGTTTTCCTGAAAACCCCCACTCTCCTTTCGGAGGCTATTTTACTGATATGTGCCGCACTGTTGCTGTTGGTAAAGTTAGTCAAAGGGCTCAAAATTTATTAAAAGTAACTAAGCGTTGTTTAGATATTGGTATTAAGCAGGCTCAGCCGGGGAAGACTTTAAACGATATTGGCTCGGCTATTCAGAAATATGCTGAAGCAGCTGGCTATGGCGTGGTTAGAGATTTGGTTGGCCATGGTGTTGGTTATTTTGCTCATGAAGAGCCAAATGTTTTTAACTATTCAATTAGGCCTAATTCTAGAGAAAATATCACTTTAAAGCCAGGGATGGTGATTTGCATTGAACCAATGATAAATGAGGGGAGTTGGCAGGTGGAGGTAGCTGAAAATGATTACACGATTTTGACTGCAGATGGTTCTTTGTCGGCTCATTTTGAGCACACAGTAGCAATTAAAGAGAATGGTCCAGAAATTCTTACTTTAGATTAAATTTAGAAATAATTTAGCCTTAATTAAAGCAGTCTATGCTTAAATATCTAGGAATAGATTGGGGAGAAAAAAGGATTGGTTTAGCAAGCGGAGATTCAGAGACTTGTTTGGCTTTACCTTTTAAAACTGTCGCTAACCTAACTGACCTTTTGCGCGTTATCGATGAAGAAGATGTTGACGAGTTGGTTTTAGGGGTGCCTTTCAAAATGAGCCGCCCTGAAGATTCTTTGAATTCTGATTTTTCTTATTTCTACGAACAATTAGCTTCAAAAAGCCATCTCTTAATTCATCAAATGGATGAGCGTCTTAGCTCTCTAGGAGCAGATGCTTTAATTGGTAATAAAAAAACAAAAGCTGGTCGCGACGAGATTGCTGCGGCCTTAATTTTACAAACTTATCTAGACCGCTTAGCAAGATAATATGGCCGAGACTCAGCGCAGTCGCGCCCTAGTTCTTAAAAGATTCCCCTGGCGCGACTATGACAGTCGCGTAGTTTTATATACGGAGAATTATGGAAAAAAGATTCTTAGTGCTCGAGGGACAAAAAAAATTAGTTCTAAACTGGCCCCCCACTTGGAACCAATTACTCAAGTTGAACTCTTGATTTTAAATGGCCGTCAGAATGATTATGTTGGCAGTGCCCTGATGAGTGAAGGCTTCTTAAATTTGAAAAATAATCTCAACGCTCTTTATTACGCTGGTGCTGCAATAAATCTTTTTGATTCTTTGGTTAAGGAAAATTTAAGCGATCCAGAATTATTCAACTTTTTTAATATTTGGTTGCTCACTTTAAATAAGCAAGCCGCTAATCTAACTCGGCCCAGAGGAGAGCGCTTGTATCAACATTTTGTTTCTCGTTTTTTAACTCTTTTGGGCTATGAGCCGAATTTTAATAATTGTGCTCTTTGCCAGCAAACCTTAAAGCCTGGGGGAAATTATCTGTCTGGACCTGATCGAGGCTTAATTTGCCCCCTTTGTCGCCAAAATTCTCATTTTTCGGGAACTTTGTGGCCAATTTCGGACAATGTTATTAAAATTATGCGCCTGGCCTCTAAGGAGGATTTTTTGCCAGCCTTAGTGATTAAAAGTGAGGATTTAAAAGAATGGGGGCAGCTTAATAAAATAATGCTGGACTTTATGTAAAGATTTTTGATAAACAGCTCTTGACTTTTATTTAGATATGTACTATAGTTAAACGGAGTAGTAAGAACCTTAAAATAAATAAATATGGAAGTAAGGAGGGTAAAGCTTAGTTGGGGCATTGAGATTATTGTCAAAAAAGTTGAAGGCCCGCAGGTGACAAAATATGCAATCATTGGCGATTGTGATGTAGTTATCTATTTTACGAGTCTTGAAGGATATAATGATTCTTCTGCAATTACTCGCTTCAGAAATATTAAACGGGAATTTCTTGGTCTTCGTTTATACAAAAAAATTGGATCAGAAATTTTTTCTTTTTCCGATCGAACTGGGCGTTTTCGTAGAATCCCAAAAAAAGGAAAGTATTTCACAAAAAAAGAAGTTACCTTCGTTTAAAATTTATAAGCGACTGTACAAAAATTAGAAAATGGAGTCTGAAAAAGACTCTTTTTTTTATTTAAAGATAGATTTGAGCTAATTTTATATTCTTTTCTGTTCTTGCTAAATCATCATCAATAGGGTAAAATTTAGGGGTTATCTCTGCCGAAAATGGCGGAAAACTAAAGACTTTTGGAGATTTTTAATTTTTTATAAATATGTTAAGAACGCATACTTGCGGCGAACTAAATGCTGCTCAGGTTGGAGAAGTAGTAACTTTAAGTGGTTGGGCAGCTAGCATTCGCAATCATGGTGGTTTAATTTTTATTAACCTTCGTGATCGTTACGGTTTTACTCAAATTATTCTTGATCCGGCCAGTACTAGTCCGGAGCTAATTGCTTTAGCTGAAACCATTAAACCGGAGTGGGTTTTGCAAGTTACGGGTCCAGTTCACTTGCGAGAGGAGGGGCAACTTAATTTAGATATTAAAACTGGTGAAATTGAAATTCCGGCCACGGAAATAAAAATTCTTGGTCGGTCTAAGCTTTTGCCATTTGAATTAAACGAAGATAAAACAGGTTTGGCTAATGAAGCCTTGCGTCTTAAGTATCGTTATTTAGATTTGCGGCGTCCAAAAATTCAGGAAATGTTGCGTACGAAAGATAAAATGATTACTTTAATTCGTGAATATTTTCATGCTCATGATTTTACCGAAGTCCAAACACCGATTTTAGCTTTCTCTTCACCTGAAGGGGCGCGTGATTTTTTAATTCCTTCCCGCCTTCATCCTGGAAAATTTTATGCCTTACCACAAGCACCGCAACAGTTTAAACAACTCCTAATGGTTGGAGGACTTGATCGTTATTTTCAAATTGCTCCTTGTTTTCGTGATGAAGATCCGCGTCTTGACAGGCATTACGGCGAGTTTTATCAGCTAGATATGGAAATGAGTTTTGTTGAGCAAGATGATATTTTTAAGATGATGGAGCCATTAATGAAAGAGCTAACCGAAAAACTGAGCGATAAAAAATTAATCAACCTTTTGCCTGATGGTCGCTTTCCTCAAATTTCCTGGCGTGAAGCTTTAGATAGATATGGCTCTGATAAGCCAGATACACGCTTTGCTCTAGAATTACAAGATGTTTCAGAAGCAGCTCTTAAAAGCGAATTTGTTATTTTTGTTGAAGCCCTAAAAGCTAAGGGGGTAGTTAAAGCCTTAAAAATTCCTGGGGGAGCTAAATTTTCTCGTCGGGAAATTGATGAATTAATTGCCATTGCCAAAAAGCGTGGCGTCGGTGGTTTGGCTTATATTTTAAAGAGGGAAGAAGTGCTTAGCTCTTCTTTTACTAAAGCTGTTACTCCAGAAGCTTTAAGCTCGCTAGCCGAAACAGTGTCTTTGGCTGAAGGCGACTTAGTCTTTTTTGCGGCTGGTCCGTGGCGACCGATAGTTGAATCTTTGGGAGCGGTTCGTAACGAAGTCGGTCTTCGTTTAGGTTTAAAAGATAACTCTTTAGCCGCTTGGTTGTGGATAGTTGATTTTCCAATGTATGATTACTCCGAGCTTGAAGAGGGCCGTGTTGATTTTAGCCACAACCCCTTTTCTATGCCTCAGGGCGGTTTAGAGGCGCTAAACTCCCAAGACCCCTTTGATATTTTAGCTTTTCAATTTGATTTAGTACTAAATGGCTTTGAAGTTTCTTCTGGTGGTATTCGCAATCATGATCCAGAAATTATGTATGCTGCTTTTAAAGTTGCCGGTTACAGCAAAGAAGAGGTTGATTCTAAATTTGGCGCTATGATTAATGCTTTTTCTTACGGAGCTCCACCTCACGGCGGTAATGCTCCGGGGATTGACCGAATTTTAATGGTTTTAAATGACTGGGATTCAATTCGCGATATTTATGCTTTCCCTAAGGATAATCAGGGGCGCGATTTAATGTCGGATGCTCCGACCTCAGTTTCTGAGGCTCAGCTAGATGAGCTAAATATTAAAATAAAGCCTTTAAGAGGTGTTTAGCTTTTTCTTGCTTGTTCCTCTTTTAGGAATAAGTGTTTTAATTATTTTTACAATTGGCGCTTTCGCTGATTACTATAACTATAAATATATGAATAATTCTGCTAAGTATGTTTTCTATTATTTATTATCCCTTGTCGCTCTTGCCTTTACGGCTGTTTCAGTAGGCATGATTGCTTTTGGAATAATTAACGAAACAATGACTTCGCCATTATCTTCGTCTTATGACCCTTCTTCATCTTTTCGTTTTGCAATCTCAGCATTAGCGATTGCCGCTCCAATTTTCTTTGTAATCCAAAGCTTAATCTTCAAAGGTTTACGGAAAGGCGATTTACCCTTGGAGTCTCCAGTTCGACGCTGGATGACTTATTTAATTTTGTTTGTTTCGGCGGTCACAATTTTAGGCGTTTTAATTGCTGTCTTAAATAACTTTTTATCGGGCGACTTTACTTTACGTTTCATTCTGCAGATGCTGACAGTTTTATTTTTAGCGGGAATTATTTTTTCTTTTTATTTATTAGAGATTCGCCGTGCTGATGCTAAAGAAGGTCTTTTAACTATTAAGATTTTCTTTTTTTCTTCACTTTTATTAGTCATTGTCGCTTTTGTTTCTGCTTGGTTTTTTATGGAATCTCCGACACTTACTCGAGCAAAAAAACTAGATAGTAAATTAATAAACAGTATTAATTTAGTGGAAAATTCTATTAACTCTTATTATCAAGAGTTTGATAAATTGCCTGAAGATTTAAGCGTTTTAAAAAATAGTCGGACCGCATATTTTAGCCCACAAGATTTAGTTGATGCTGATACGGGCTTGCCTCTGGTTTATGAAATTATCGATGAAGGTAATTATAAGTTGTGTGCAACTTTCCGGACTGATACTGACAACACTGAGATTTATCGTCAGAATCACGTCTTCTATGGTCAGCCGCACGGGGCTGGTTATCACTGCTTTGATTTAAAAGTTTGGGAATTAAAAAGCCCGGCCACAACTGAAGAAAAGCGCTAAGTTTTATGCATGAGGTAAAATTGGAACAATTTACTGGTCCTTTAGGCTTGCTTTTGCGTTTGATCGAAAAAGAGGAATTAGATATTACCGAATTGTCATTAGCTAAAATTGCTGATAATTATGTCGATTATGTCCAAACCAATAAAAATATTCCCGATGAGGAATTAGCTGATTTTCTAGTTTTAGCTGCTCGTTTGCTCTATATAAAATCTAAGGCTCTTTTGCCTTATTTGGTTTTTGATGAAATTGAAGATAACGAAGATAATCTTGAGCGCCAATTAAAAATGTATCAAGATTTTATTGTCGCTAGCGAAACCTTAGCTGCTTTAATTGGCCGCAAAAAATTTCTTTTCACTCCGTCGGCGCTTAATCGTAATTGGCGGCGTCGTAAAGTTGTTAAGCCTAATTTTATTGCCCCTAAAAATTTAACACCAGAATTGTTGGCAGATCGTTATGAGGAAATCTTGAATCGTTTGGTGGCGGCTATTAAGTTTTTACCAGAAGAAAATTTGGAGGCAAAGATTAGTATTGATGAACGGATTGTTAGTATTCGTAATTTGTTAGGCAGGAAGCTACGTTTTAGTTTTTCTAAGTTTTTAAAAACAGCTAAAAATAGAACCGAAATAGTTGTTAATTTTTTGGCTGTTTTAGAGTTGGCTAAGCAGCATGAGTTAGTTTTTGAACAAGATGGCCTATTTGCAGAAATTCAAGTAGTCGCTATTAAACAATAATTTTTTATGAAACTTCAATCGATTTTAGAATCTCTGCTATTTATCTCTAATCAACCTCTATCACTAAAGGATTTAGCAAAGGCTGCTGATACCGATATTTTAGAGATAAAAGAGGTCCTAATTAAATTGGGCAGAGAGTATCAAGAGTCGGAGCGAGGATTTATCTTGGTTAATAATAATGATAAATATCAACTGACGACCGCCCCGCAAAATGCTGACTTAGTTAGTCGTTTCTTAAAAGAGGAAACTAGCGGCGAGTTAACTCCAGCCAGTTTGGAAGCTTTAACTATTATTGCCTATCGCGGTCCGGTTACAAAAGCGGAGCTAGAAATGATTCGGGGGGTTAACTGTAGTTTGATTTTACGTAATCTCTTAATTAGAGGTTTAATTGAAGAGCTGCAAGACAAAACTTTAGGGGAAGCAGTTTATTCGGTAACTTTAGATTTTTTGAAATATTTAGGCGTTAGTAGCTTGAACGAATTGCCTGATTATGAAAAACTTCACGCTCGCGAACCCTTAAAAAATTCGGTCGAAGAAGACGACTTAAACTTAGAAACTAAAATAAATTAAAGATGTACTGGCCCTTAATTATTAATTGTTTAGCAATTTTTTTATTTATTGATTTTAACCAGCCACAACAAGTGGTGGCAGCTTATCAAGATTGTTGTGGGGCGCTTACTACTGAGCATTTTCTACCAACCAATCCTGATAGAAAAAGATTTGTAAAGGATGATTCGGCCCCTAATCCAGAAATCTCCGCTCCAGCTGGCGTTGTAATGCTTGTTCAAGATAATTCTTTTTTATTTCTCAAAGAGGCCTCAGTAGCGCGACCCATTGCTAGCTTAACTAAGTTGATGACTGCGCTCGTTTTTTTAAACAACAATCCCGGCTTTGACCTTGAATATAAAATTACCCCTGGTGATTATGTCGCTGGTGGTAAAATTAATTTTTGGAGTGGCGACACGGTGACAGTTGCTGATCTTTTTAAATCTGCTTTAATTGGCTCTGACAATGTGGCTGCTCTTGCTTTGGCTCACTCAACTGGCTTATCAGATGAAGCTTTTGTAAGAGAAATGAATAATCAGGCCCGGCGTTTAGGAATGTTTTCTTCCAATTTTACAGAGCCAGTTGGGCTTTCTAGCGAAAATGTCGCTAGCGCTCAGGATTTGGCTCGTTTAGTTAAAGCCGCCCTTTCTTATTCGGAGATAGCTGAAACAACAAGTCTTTCCGATTATAGTTTTCAAACTAAAGAGGGGAAGTTGAGGAGAGTTGAGACAACTAATGATTTATTGCGCGCTTCTAATCAAGCCTTGGTTTTAGAAGGGGGCAAAACCGGTTATACCGAAGAAGCTGGCTACTGTTTTGCGGCGGCAATTACAGAAGAAGGAGAAGAAACAATAATTACTGTTATTTTAGGCGCTTCTTCTAGTGCTGATCGCTTCCAAGATACAGAAGAGTTAGCTAATTGGACAAGTACATATTTTTCTTGGCGCTAATTAATTTATGAATTTTATTTTTAATTTTTTTAGTAAAATCATTGACCATTTTTTAAGGCGCTTTTTTCCGCATCTTTATTTGCATTATTTTAAAGATGAACGCTTTGCTCGTTTCTTAATTTCCTCGACTGTTGTTGGTGCGGTTAATCTTATTTTTCTTTTTTTATTCTACGACCTCTTGGGTTTAGGTTTAGAATTTTCTACTGCTTTAGCTTTTATTTTGGCTTTCTTTGTTAGTTTTTTCCTGCATCGGGGTTGGACTTTTAAAATTCAAGAAAAAAGAATCCCGAAGCAAATGACTCTTTATTTTCTAAACACCTTATTTACTCTCGGTCTTAACGTTATTTTAATGCACTGGCTAACTAACTATTTAAATATCTGGTATTTAGTATCTCAGGTTATTTCCAATCTTACTTTAGGTGTCTATAATTTTTTAATTAGTAAGTTTGTAATTTTTAAAGAGAACAATAATGAAATTGGTGATAAATAAACAAAAAGTCTTGAATTTTAAGCCTGATGATTTTTTGCGCCAGGCTGGCTGGGCTTATATTTTTGATAAGCGGCGTGAGCAAGAAAGTTATGTTAAGCGCTTAACTCGTGATTTTTATCCACGCTTGCATCTTTATGTAAAGGAGACTCCTGAGCACTTTACTTTTGAAGTTCACTTAGATCAAAAACAAGCTAGTTACCAAGGGGTGCGGATGCATAACGCTGAATATGATGGTCCAGTCGTCGAGGGGGCCCTTCAAACCCTCGTTCAAAAGTTAAGAGAATATTTAGGTTAAATTTTAGGTTTTTAATTTTTCGTTTCAGCAACTGCTTAGTTTCGCCCTTGCTTAAAAGTTATTCAGCGGTTAAGCTAATAAAAAGGAGATTTTTATGACCCCCGCCGAAGAGATAAAAGAAAAACTTGATTTAGTGGAATTCATTCGTGAATACATTCCGGTGAAGGCTGCTGGAGCCAATTTTAATGCTCTTTGCCCCTTTCATGGGGAAAAGACGCCGTCTTTTGTTATTTCTCCTGAGAAACGGATTTGGCACTGTTTTGGTTGTGGTAAGGGGGGAGATATCTTTACCTTTTTAATGGAAATGGAAGGCCTTTCTTTTAAAGAAGCTTTGCGTCAGCTAGCTCCAAAAGCAGGGGTAGTGTTAAAAAACGATTTTGTCCCTAAAGATACGGATCGTCGCAATCGTTTGTTAGATATTATGGTCTTAGCGGTTAAGTATTATGAATATGTTTTAACAACTAAAACTGGTGATGTCATGCGTTCTTATCTAGAGGAGCGCGGTCTAAACTCGGAGATAATAAAAGATTGGCGACTTGGTTATGCGCCTGATAGTTGGGACAGTTTAAGCAGCTTCTTAGTTGCTCGTCCTCAGTCAGGGAAAAAATATAGCCCCAGTGAACTAGAGGCTGCCGGCTTGTCAATTTATAAAGATGGGCGTACTTTTGATCGTTTTCGTGACCGTTTAATGTTTCCCTTAAATGATGTCGCTGGTAATCCAGTCGGTTTCTCTGGTCGTCTTAATCCTCATTCCACTGACCAGAAAGCTGGTAAATACATAAACAGTCCGCAGAGTGGAATTTATGATAAAAGTCGTCTGCTTTTTGGTTTAGATAAAGCTAAGCAAACAATAAAGAGCGAAGACTTAGCAATTATTGTGGAGGGGCAAATGGATGTTCTAACTTGTCATCAGTTTGGTTTTAAAAATGTGGTTGCGTCTAGTGGCACCGCCCTAACAACTGCTCAAGTGGCCCTTATTAAACGTTATAGCAAAAATATTGCTCTTTGTTTTGACGCTGATGCGGCTGGGCAACTAGCCGCTGACCGTGGGGTTGCTGAGGCTTTAGCTCAAGAGATGAATGTTCGAGTCGTCATTATTCCTAATGGTAAGGACCCCGATGAGAGTTTGCGCGCCAACAAGGAAGCTTTTGCAGCAGCTGTTAAAAATGCGCCGCCAATGATGGATTATTATTTTCAGAGACTGAGTCAGGGGCTTGATTTAAATGATGTTAAGCAGCGTGGGGAAGTAATTGAAAAAATTATGCCCCTTTTGGCGCTGATGACCAATAAGATTGAGGCGAGTTATTGGTTGCGCCGTTTTGCCGATCGTCTTGGGGTAGCGGAAACAGAATTGCGTGAATCTTTAAGTAAAATAATAAATAAAAAAGCGCCTAATTTACAAACAGCAAAGGTTGAAAAAAATCGAGCCCTAGTTTTACCTAGCCGGGAAGAGCAGTTAAGTGAAAGACTTTTAGCGATTATTATTAAATTTCCTGAACTTTTAGATTACAGCATTGCCAAGCTTAATTCCGCTTGGCTCCAACCTCAGAAATTAAGCACATTTTACAATAATCTAATTATCTATTATAATAAAGAAACTGATTTTTCCTATCAAAACTTTAGAAATTATTTAAGCGGTGATGAAGAGGAATTTAACTTATTAGACCGCTTAGTTTTGTTGGGCGATAAAGATTTTTACGCTACTGATTTTAAGGAAGTACGAGAGGAACTGATTCGAGTTTTAGGCGATTTAGAGGCTGCCTATTTAAAAAATCGTTTAGCTGTTATTGCCCGAGAACTGGGGGCGGCTGAAGAAGAAAAAAATGAGGAAAAAATTAATGTTTTAATGGAAGAGTTAAAATATTTAAATCAGGAAAGGCAACGTAATCAAAATCTAAGTTAAGAAGTTTATATGGCCTCGACTAAAAAGTCTTCGGCACAAAAAACTAAAAAATCGTTGACTGCAGTCAAAAAAACTGCAGCCAAGACTAATCCGATCAAAAAATCGGATTCAAAAAAAGCTCAAAGGCTGACGGTAAAAAAATCCGTCACCACTAAAAAGACGGCCGGAAAAAAACCGACAAAAAAAACCGCTCGGGCAACCGCGGTTAAGAAATCAGTTGCTTCAAAAAAGACTCTTAAACCAGTCACCGCTAAAAAAGTTTCCCTAAATTCAAAATCTAAAAAGGTGACTAAAAAAAGTAGTCAGGAGAAAATACCAACCAAAAAGACGCCAAAGAAAATTCTTCCACCCCGGGAGATTGTTTTTCCGAGCGAGGAAAAGAAGGAGCGCTTGATAAAAAAGGGGCGTACCCGGGGTTTTGTTACCGAGACGGAGCTCTTGGTTCTATTTTCTGAAGTGGAAGAATATATCTATGAATTTGATTTGTTTTTAGGTGACTTGCATCGAAATGGAATTAGAATCATTGAGGATTCTGGACACATCTTAGATAATACTCGTCGTGAAGAGGAGGCGCTGGCTAAGAGTGGCGGCCTTAGTTTTGATTTATCAAAAATGTCAGCTGATTCAATTCAGATGTATCTAAAAGAAATCGGTAAAGTTCCGCTTTTGTCTGGCGAAGAAGAAGTGGAATTAGCCAAGCGGAAAGAAAGAGGCGACAAAGAGGCTGAGAAACAAATGATTGAAGCTAATCTTCGTTTAGTGGTCTCAAATGCCAAAAAATTTGCGGGCGCTAAGGGTCTCTCATTGTTAGATTTAATTCAAGAAGGGAATATTGGTTTATTTAGAGCTGTGGAAAAATTTGAATACCGAAAAGGCTTTAAATTTTCAACTTATGCTACTTGGTGGATTCGTCAAGCGATTACCCGCGCCTTGGCTGATCAATCTCGAACGATTCGTATTCCGGTTCATATGGTGGAAACAATTAATAAATTTCAACAAACGCAGCGCTTTTTAGTCCAGGAGCTGGGACGTGAGCCGATGGCTGAAGAAGCGGCCGCGGAGATGGGTGAAGACTTAGAAAAAGTTCGTTATATCATTAAAATATCTCAGGACACAATTTCTTTACAAGCAGCTATTGGCGATGATGAAGAAGACTCCACTTTAGAGGACTTTATTCAAGATGTAAAAACAATGGCTCCGGACAGAGTTGCTGCTCTTCAGTTGCTTAAAGATTATGTCAAAGAAATAGTGGCTCAATTGTCACCGCGGGAACAGAAAATTTTGGAGTGGCGTTTTGGTTTAGTAGATGGAATTTCTCATACCCTAGAAGAGGTGGGGCGAGAATTTGAAGTGACCCGTGAACGTATTCGTCAGATTGAATCTAAAGCTTTGGAAAAAATTCGTCGTTTTAAAGGTTTAGAGAAGCTCAAAGATTATTAAAGAAAAGTTGAAGATTAGTCATTCTAAAATAGAAAAAATCTTTTTCAGTTTTGCCAAGCCCCCAAAATTGTGGGAGGCTTGGCATAATTGACAGAAAGTGAGTATTTGCTAAAATAAAAAAACAAAATGTGTAAGACATTTTTATTTTTTGTAGCTTA
>JAQUHX010000010.1:0-6829 GCA_028681575.1 Patescibacteria group bacterium
GTCCGTGGTCAAATTGGTGATACCGTTTCTTTGTGGGGAGAATACTTTGGTGCTCCCGGAACTTCGGCAACAGTTGTTTTTAACCGGGGCGTTAGCACTTCAGCAACAGTTGAAAGGGAGGATGCGGCTGATAAAATTACTACCAACGTCCCGGTAAGTGCTAATGGGACACCAGCAATTACTGGTCCTGTTAGAGTTTTAAAAAATAGCGAATGGGGCAACGAGCTTAATTTTACGGTTGGTAGTTGTACGGCTAATGATGAATGCACATCAGCTTCACCAATTTGTTGTCCAGCCGGAACTTATAAGTCTGGTTCCTGTGAGACAGATTTGCTTTCTTGTTATTTTGAAGTTCCCAATTCGGTTTACGAGACGCGTTTTGATACTTCTTCTTTAGCTGGTGGCGGGGGCGATAATGATTATGGAGATTGCCAGGGCTTAGCTTCTGCTTTTGGAGCTTGCCAGACTGGACAATTTTGTCCAAATTCTCCAGGTAAATGTTCTCCTTTTGATGGCTCTGTTCCTCAGGTTGGGCAAATTTGCGGAGCAGATTTAAAACCCTGCGGTGCTTTAACTTATTGTCGTGATAATGATTGTTTGTATAACCAAACAAATGATACTTGTCGGGCTGGTACTTGTTTGTTAGAGCAAAATTTCACTTATTATTTAGACGCTCAGGAGTATAGCGGCACCACCACTTGTCTGCCTTATACAAATTCCGATGGTCAAACTTCTTTAGTTAAGCATTTGAAGGTGCAAACTTCTTGTCCAGAGGGTTGGCAAGCTGTCGGTAATAATTATTGTATTGGTAATGCGCCGGTAAGTTGTAATGCTTGCGCGGCCGGCTTTAAATGTGTTGCTGGTGATTATCAATCTAGTGATTTAGGGATTTGTGAATCAAGTAAGATTTGTGAGGGGGGCAGCTCTTATTGTGGCTTTAACTTCCAACAACCAGGACAGCTAGCCTGTTTAAGTCCAGCGGCTGCTTCTTGCGATTGTTGCTGCGAAATTGGACAGGATGTTCGTGATTGTTGCGCTCCTTTAAAATGTACCGGCACCTGTGGTTCTGATCAAAGTAACGACGGCGTTGGCTTTGGTTTTTGTTCCGGGTGCACTGCTGCTGGAAATACGGCTGTTGAGCGCGATGCCGCTTGTAATTGTTTGTCAACAAGTGGGAAGTTCTGTGATATTACCAAACCGGAAGGAGCCTGTGTTGATTGTGGAGCTTTAGATGAAGCGGGTTGTTTAGAACATAGTAGTCAATGTTGTTTTGATCAAGCTAAACAGGTCTGCCAAGGCGGTGATGGCACAAAATTACCTGATGGTCGTTGTGCTTATTATGACTGCGATGTTAATGATAAAACTGTTTGTAATGAAGATGTAGCTCCGACTGGAAGATTTAAAAAATTAGATGTTTGTCAGAGCGTTTGTCCAGAAGATCCAAGAACGGTTTGCGATTTAGCTACTACTGAGGCGGAATGTTCCCGTTATGATGCTTGTTGTTTTGATGCCAAAAATAATAAGTGTAGCAATGGCACTGATAAAATAATTGCTGCTGATGGGGTTAATTATTGTGCTTATTATAATTGTGAAGATAAGGTAAAGGAAATTGTTGACCCGGAAACAGGGGAGTCCTCTTTTATAACAAATAGGGTGTGCGCTGAGGATGGGGCAACTATAAATGGGGAATATTTAGGCTTGTCTGATTGTCGGTCTGAGTGTGTTAAGGGGCCGAATCAACCGGGCAATTCTTGTCGCTCAGATGCTTTAACGGCTTGTGATACAAGTATTTGTCAATCGCCATACGAGTGTTTAGGCACTGATGAATGTGGTTTTTGTTGTTGTACTCCAGGCGATAAATTAAATGAAAAGTTAGTTTGTTTAGCTGATAAAGGAAATTGTACCGGTAGTGATCGAGGTTTATTTTGCGGTTGTAGTGTAGATGAAGATTGTGGTGGCGATGTTGGTTGTGGAGAAGACACTTGTTGTCATGCCCGACCTCGAGTTATTGGTACGCTACCTTATAACAATCAAGAGGGTGTTTGCCGTAATGCTCAAATCAGGATTGATTTTAATGAAAACATGCAGTTAAGCACCTTAGCTTCTAATGTTTTGTTAATTGAAGAAAAAGATTATGGTAATGGTGCTTGCCCGGCCGGCACATTAATTGCTGATGGCGGCCCCGATAAGCGCTCATTCTTTGCTAAGTTAATAGGTAGTGTTAAGAATTGGCTTAACCCCTCTTCTTCAGCTTTAGCCGCTTTGCCAGTTTCTGGTAAACTTTATTGTTCTAAGCCAGTTGAGCTAACCTTTACTCCTTCCTATTACAATAACCAGCTAGCCACAACTGTATTTTTACGTCCTCAAGAATTACTCGCGGCCGATGCTCGTTACTTTGTTTTAGTTAAAGGCGACGAGAGTTCTGATAGCAATAGTGGCGTTTTAAATATTTATGGTGTGGGCATGAAAACTGGGGAAGCGACTACTTTTAATATTCGTGATTTTAATAATGTTTATTTAAGCAGCTTTAAAACTTTGGATGATAAAGTTCAGCAGAATGGTTTGTGTGAAATTGATTTTGTCGAGATAACTCCAGGCAGTGTTCTTTTAAATAATCCCGACAATGATGTAACTGATGATAATCCGGAGAGTCCTAGTTTTGACACAGTTGCCGATAGCGATCGAGCATTCTATGTTAATGCTTACAGTGATGATGGACAAGTCTTGCAACCAGTGATTGGGTATTACTGGAATTGGCGCTGGTCGCTGATGAATAATTCAGTCGTTGAGACTGTTCCTTTAAGTGGTTTGGCTGCCAATCAGCAGGTGGTCCGTAGCATTTCTGGAGTGACTGACGATAGCACAAAAATCAATGCCATGGTTGATATGGAGGGTATTGGTGATAATATTTTCTTTGTTGGCAGTGGTTCTGATGATAGTGCTGATATTCAAGTTTTTCTTTGCTCTAATCCTTGGCCAAGTGTTAGAAATGGTTTGTGGCAGCCCTGGTATGATAGTTGCCGTGACCGCAATGGCCAGATTGTTCCTGGGTGCTTAGATTATAATTATAAATTTTATTATTGTCGTGATGCTGGTGAACCGGGAACAGCCGATGACTTGCCTTTAGTAATTGACCCCGCCCTTATTTTAGGAAGCTCGGGTAATTTAGTTTGCAGTACCGACAACAGTCCTTGTTCTGTTTCTGGGGCCGCTTGTGGCAACGAAGGAACCTGTATTTGGAGTGTTTTAAAAGAGTCCTATTTCTTTAGAGAGGCAGTGCCTTTAGCTGGGGAAATTGAGGAGATTAAAAGCACTGGCAAGGGGGGGCAACTACAGTTAACCTGGAGCAGTCCTTTGAGTTTGGATTTTCCAATTGTTGCTTTTAAGCTATACTATGGATTAGCAGGTAGTAATCGTCAGTCTTTTATAAAAACAATTCCTTTAGACATAGCCTCCTGCTCGATAATTGAGCAAAAACAGTTTTGTTCTTATGTTGTCGATGGTTTAATAGATGGTGAAAAATATGTTTTTAGGATGACTGCTTTAACCGAAAAGCAAGCTGAAAGTCCTTTATCAGGGGCGCGTGAAGCTTTTTCTACAGATACCACCGCTCCGGCAATTCCTCAGGGGTTGAAGGCTGAATTGCTTGGCAATGAATTGACGCTGTCTTGGACGTCTAATCGGGATGATACTCAGTATTATCGCCTCTTCCATGGGATTTTCCCAGGCAAGCGGGCGGCCGAATCTTTTGATTCTCAGAATAAGGCAACAAGGATAACCTTGGAAACAAATAATTTTCAATCAGGGGAACACTATTTTTATTTATCAGCTATTGATGCTTCGGGTAATATTAGTTTAAGTTCCTCGGAAATTAGAGTTCTTATTCCTTAGTTTGTATTATTTTTTAATATTGTAATCACATGTCTTCTTTAATCCGTCGTTTTAAGCGACCGCTAATCATTTCTAGTCTTCTCCTTTCTGTCGCCTTAGTTATTCTTTTGGCATTGCCTGGGCAAGCCGCAGAGTCAGATGCTATCGCCGTTCGTGTTTTACCAAACTTAGAACACGATAGTATTGAGGTTTGGTATCAAAAGCAGGGCTATCAAGGCTCACCTCAAAGTTTAACTGTTGATGGCTATGAAGCAATTCGAGATGGTCGAACGGTTTTTGTAAATGCAGCTAATGTTGATCTGGCAAGTAAGAAGATTTATACCAATGTTTATCTAATTTCTTATAATCAAGAATCAGAAGATAAAACTCAAGATATTTTAGGGCAACTTATTTCCCATTGGAAATTTAATAGTAATCTTCCTCAAAAAGGATTTTGCTCTATCGCCTCTTTAAGTTGCACTAAGCCAGATGATTGTCCTAGCGGTTTTATTTGCGCCAATAATCAAGACCAGCCTAATTATGGTAAATGTGTTTTATCGGAACCAACTGAATGTTTAATAGATAGTGATTGTCCTCTAAACTCTTATTGTGATAGTTTTAAGGCTGGTTTAATTCGTGATATTAGTCGTTTAGGGAAGTTAAGTCAGATTGAGGGTAAGCTAGAAATCTACAAAGAGAGAGAGGGGACTTATCCTGATTTAAGTGCTGGTTCTTATTTGCCAGGAACAACTATTTCTGTTTGGCCAAGCTGGACTGATAGTTTCAGGGAACCGTTAGGTCTTAATGATTTGGCGGTTGATCCGGTCAACTCTTTGGGCACTTGCCCGGGCTTTGAGGCAGAAACTTGCTGGAATCCGCAGACAAAAAAGTTTTTTGATTCGAGCTTAATTCTTCCTGCTGGAAGTTACGCTATGATTTATCGTGCTACTCCCGGGGGAACATCTTTTAATCTTTGTGCTACTTTTGAAAGCCCGCTTTTGGGTTATGACACAGCCAGCACTTTATTATCTGCAAAAAATTGTGCCTCTCGAGGCGGCTATCAAGGGGGGGTGGTCAATCAGCCTCCTTATTTAGTTAGCTCCTTTCTTAAAGGTGAGGCTAATAAAGAATTTAATGGTTATTTAAAGGTTCGTGATCCAGAGGGAGACCTTGTTTCTTGGCGTTTAACACCAGCGTCTAATTTTTCTACTTGGAGTGGAGTTCCAATTTTAGAAGCGACTGGCGATCCTTCACAGAAAAAAGTTTATGCTTCTTTGGCTGGTGATCAGGGAACTTATCCAATGATTTTAAATTTAGCTGATGCTCGAGGGGGCGTAAATGCGGTTCCGATTAATTTAGAAATTTATGATGTCTTTAAAATATCTATTGAAGCGGAAAATGTTAGTTTTAATTCCTTTCAAGGAGGAAGTTTGCAATACAGTTTTTTTATAAATAGTAGTGATCCCAATTTAGATTTTAATCTTAGTTCTACTAATTCAGCTTTAAACAGCGGTCTTTCTCAAGCTGCTTCTCAGGCTACTATTACTAATATTACAGCTAATCGTAAGCAAATTTCCCTGCGAATCCCTCTAAGTCAGGCTTTAAGCGGAGAGCAAATAGTTAGAATTTCTGCGAGCGATACTTCCGGATCTGATGTTGAGACGGTAGTTTTTAATTTTATCCGTGATGCGCTTACCTTTAATTTCTCTTGTGCCAATGACGCGCGCTTAAATAAACCCTATCAGATTGATGGTTCTGCTTGTCTTTTGGGGGCGCTTAGTCAAGGTGTACGGACTATTAACTATCAAGTAAGCGCCAATCCCTTTAATTTTGTAATTGAAAATTCAGGTGGAAATGCTTTTTTAAAGTCTACTGCTGTAAAAAGTGGGAACACAAGCCTTCCTAATACTCCAACTACTACTCTTCTTAAATTGACAGCAATTGATAGTTTTGGGGAGTCTGTTCAGAAGAATTTAGCTTTAAGAATAAATACTTATTGTGGTGATGGCATTAAACAACAACCAAATACAGAGGGGCGCGGCGGTCCAGAAAATAATGGCTTAGAACAATGCGATGGTTTAGATGGTTTAGTGCCAAAAGGGGAAATTAGTAATTCTTCTTCTCAGCAATATGCCTGTACGACTCCTCCGGGAGCAAGCACTCCTTTTCCAATAAATAGTGGCGAGCATTGTGTTTTTAAAGCTCCCCAAGATGGTGGTGGCTATTGTGGGGATGGT
This sequence comes from Patescibacteria group bacterium, assembly GCA_028681575.1. Lineage (GTDB taxonomy): Bacteria > Patescibacteriota > Patescibacteriia > Patescibacteriales > UBA12465 > JAEZRQ01. Next base: position 6,108 of record JAQUHX010000010.1, read on the forward strand.
TTTTGTCAAGTATCTAGCGGAGGTGTTTTAAGAGAAAATTGTACTAATTGTCCTCAGGATTGTGGGGCTTGTGAATGTACGCGTCAATGTACGGGTAGAATTTGTGGCCCTGATGCTTGTGGAGGAACTTGTGGCACATGTGCTTCTGGTGAAACTTGCAATTCTCTTGGCTTGTGTGAAGAGGATTGTTCTCCTAACTGTTCTGGAAGACAGTGTGGCAGTGATAATTGTGGAGGCACCTGCGGAACTTGCGCTTTTGATGAAATTTGCAATGCCGGTCTTTGTGAAAAGAAGATCTGTGTCCCTAATTGCTCAGGAAGGGAGTGCGGTCCTGATGGTTGCGGAGAAGATTGCGGCACCTGTCCTTCTGGCGAGATTTGTAATGCTGGTCTTTGTGAAAAAGATGATGAGATAATATGTATCCCTAATTGCTCAGGAAGAGAGTGCGGTTCCGATGGTTGTGGCGGTACCTGCGGCACTTGTGTTTTTGGTGAAACCTGTAATGCCTCTGGTGTCTGTGAAAAAACTACTTGCGTCCCTAATTGCTCAGGAAGGCAGTGTGGCGCCGATGGTTGCGGAGGAGCTTGTGGAACCTGTGCTTCTGATGAAACCTGCAACGCTGGTCTTTGTGAAAAGAATGTTTGTGTCCCTAATTGCTCAGGAAGGCAGTGTGGCGCCGATGGTTGCGGAGGAGCTTGTGGAACCTGTGCTTCTGATGAAAC
>JAQUHX010000010.1:6929-31089 GCA_028681575.1 Patescibacteria group bacterium
TGCAACGCTGGTCTTTGTGAAAAGAATGTTTGTGTCCCTAATTGCTCAGGAAGGCAGTGTGGCGCCGATGGTTGCGGAGGAGCTTGTGGTACTTGCCCTAATGGTTCCTTCTGTAATGCCTCCGGTCTTTGTGAGAAAAATATTTGCATTCCTAATTGTGGAATAAGAAATTGTGGCGATGATGGCTGTGGCAATGCCAATGGTTGTGGCACTTGTCCTGTTGGTGAAGATTGTCAATTTGGTTTATGTAGTAAGCCAATTTGTACTATAGATTGCGCCGGTAAAGCTAATGGTGCAGATGACGGTTGCGGCGGCACTTGTTGTACGCCGCGATGCGGCATTAATGTTTGTGGCGATGATGGTTGCGGCGGCACTTGTGGAACCTGTAATGGAGGCGAAACTTGTATTGCTGGTGCTTGTTGTAAGCTAACGGCTACAGTCAATGCTTGTGGTGATCGCGATACCGATGTTTATTTTAATGGGCTTTTTGTTGATAGTACGTATAAAGAGTCTCCTTTAATGACTAACACAGTGAGTCTTCGTCCCGACAAAAACTATCTTCAGCTTAAAATTTTTGATGGTTACTTAATGTTTGGAGATAAATTTGGTCTGTCTGCAGGAATAAATTTCTCTGGCTGTCGAGTAAAAAGTGGCAAGGTTCCTTCTTATTCTGTAGGCACAGGAAGCCTCTCTTCTTGGCATTGTACTGGAGCTAATTTTAACTCTTGGAATACCAGCAATCTAACCAGTCGATATTATACAAATGTAGTAAATTTCCCAGCGCCGATACGGTCTCCACGTCCCAACACAAATAGCAGTTTTTGTAGCGGAAACAACCTCTACAAACAGAGCTCATATCAAATTTGGGCCGCAGATGCTACAACAGCAAATAAAGATAAAACTAGCTACTGTTTTCATGTTTTTGATTTGACCGAAATTGTAACAAGTAAAAAGGCGGCGATGCCTAATTATTGGTGTGGCGACGGTACTTGTAATTCTGGAGAAACGAATTCCAATTGTCCAGCTGATTGCAGACAGAATACCGGTACCGGGCCCCTGCCTAAGCTTCCAGGTGGTCCTTGTGGCGATTGTCAGCCGGGAAAACTTTGCCTCCCTTGTCTAGAAACTGAGTAATTAAATAAAATATATGTTGAAAATAGACTCTAAAAACAAAAAGATAATCATTGCCACTTTATTTGGGGTTCTTGTTTTAATTTTGATTGCCCTTATTTTTCTTCCAAGTTGGTTGAAAGAGAGGAATAATGTTTCTGCGCCTTCTGAAGAAAATTATAAGGCTCGTCTTATGGAGCAAGATGAGAAAATGAGATATCAAATTAACCCAGAAATTGAGGCTGAAGTTGTTAAAGATAGTGAAGGAGATTTTATTTATCAAATAAAAAAATAGTTTTTATGTTTAATGATTTAAAACCATCAAGCCCTTCGGTTAATGAAAATAATCCTCAAGTTGATGATATTTTTGCTGATACTGATCAGCCAAAAAATTCGTCAGTAGTTGAAGGAGTAGAAGCAACTACTGCTAATTCTGGGCAGCAGTTTTCTGGGTATTACGCCAATCAAAAAGCAGCATCTGACCAAGACGCCGATGCCCAATTGGCTAGTTTGAATACTACTTTTTCTGATGAAGCAGAAACTAAGGGTTCAAAAAAAATTATTAAATTAGTATTAGCTGGGGTAATTTTTATTTTGCTAGTTATTCTGGGGTATATTATTTATCTTAAATTAATTGCCCCCAAGTCTGAGCCAGTTGAACCAGCCTTAATAGATGTCCCCTTAGAGGGTTCCGAGTCTGTTCCGACAATTACTCCAGGAATTGGTTTAGAGGCTCAAGACTCTCAAGAAGAAAATATTCCAACAGTTAATCCAGCAGTCAGCGATGAGCCAAGCTTAATTCCTTCTGTCCCTTTAGGAACAACTACCCCGCCAATAGCTAATATTGATAGTGATGGCGACGGGCTAACTGACGAGCAAGAAATGATTTTAGGAACAAATCCTTTTTATCCTGATAGCGACGATGATGGTTTAAGTGATTATGAGGAGGTGAGTATTTATTTAACAAACCCTTTGAATTCTGACAGTGATAGCGATGGCTTGTCGGACTACGAAGAAATTAATATTTATAACACGGACCCTTTAAATTCCGACACTGATAATGATGGTTATAGTGATAAAACGGAAATTGACGGTGGTTACGACCCTAATGGTCTTGGCAAATTATCAGAATAATTATGTTTAAAAATTCCAATAAAAAAACTAATAACCTTAGTCTAGGAAAAAAAGAAGGGGAAATATCCGAGGAGGAATTAAAGAAAAAAATTGATGAAGATTTTATTACCCACAATATGCCTGCTTGGGGTCGTTTTTCGGGGCAAACCTATTCTTCTAAAAATGGTAGCGAAAAAACTAAAGGGATAATGTCTTCGGATGGATCTAAAAAAACTGGACTTAGTTTAATGATTATCGGCGGAGTTTTTTTATTAGTCGCTTTGGTGGCTGCTTATTGGTTTTTAATAAAACCGATTTTAGATAAACCGGCTGTAGTTGTTCCGCCGGTCAGAGAAGATGTCCAAGAGAATATTATTGATTTAGAGCCAAGCCCAACAACAAGCGAGTCTATTTCTGAGAATCATGATGACAATTTGTTTGTAGATGACAATAGCCCAGCCTCAACAACCGATTCCTTTGCCACGTCAACTGCCACCTCGTCTGAACTTGTTGCCGAAGATAAACCAGTTGTCAGCTCGCCCTTACCAGAATCTTTAGATTCTGATAATGATGGTTTAACTGACGCCGAAGAGAGAGTGGCTGGAACAGATCCGGAAAATGCCGATACAGATAATGATGGGTATTCTGATTATCAAGAGTTATTGTCTGGTTACGACCCTCTTGTCTCTCAGGAAAAATTGGGGGCTAGTTCAACTTTGGGCATTAATCTTTTAGATGGGCAAGCGCGCGTGCTTTATCCGGCTGATTGGGAAGTAATGGATAGCCCTTCTAGTTATACCGTTGTCTTCTCTGATAGTGATCAGGCTTTTATCCAGGTAAATTATCAAGACAATGAAGGTTCCTTAAGTGCTGGCGCTTGGCTGGCTAATGAAATCCCGGGAGCGGCTGCTAAAGAATTTATTTCCGGAGAAGGATGGACAGGGTTCATTTTGGCGGACGGGTTAACTGCTTATATATTTAGTCAAGACGATAAGAGAGTTTATAACTTTACTTGTTTGCCTTTAGCAGTTAATACTGATAGCCCTTCGGTTTTTACATTAATGCTTAAAACCTTGGCAGTTTATTAGCGAGATATAAAAAGTAAAAGGCCTCCACGAAGTGGAGGCCTTTTTTTTGGGTCATTTAAATTTATTTCTTGAGGACTAAATCAATTAAACCATATTTTTTCGCTTCTTCCGCGCTCATCCAGTTGTCGCGATCAGAGTCTTTTTCAATCTCTTCTTTTTTTCGGTTGCTGTGCTTGGCTAACAATTGGTTGAGCTTATCTTTTATTTTTAAAATATGTTCGGCGTGAATTTTGATATCTGAGGCCTGCCCCTCAGCTCCACCCATCACTTGGTGAATCATAATTTCGCTATTTGGCAGAGACATTCTTTTGCCAGGCGCCCCAGCTGCTAGTAATACCGAAGCCATTGAAGCTGCCATTCCTACACAGATTGTGGAAATTGGCGCCTTAATGTATTGCATGGTGTCGTAAATAGCTAAGCCAGCAGGGACTGAACCTCCGGGAGAATTGATATAAAATTTAATATCTTTATCTTTGTCCTCAGCATCTAGAAATAAAAGCTGGGCAATTATATTGTTAGCAACATGATCGTCAATTCCTTCTCCTAAAAAAACAATTCTATCTTTTAGTAGCCGGGAATAGATATCATAAGCCCTTTCTAAGTGCCCTTCTTTTTCAATAACGGTTGGAATTAAAGCCATATTTTTAAAAAATTAAAATAATTTATGCTTATTATAAAAGATTATGCCCGTTTTGTAAAGAATAAAAATTTTTTAAGCATTGATTTTTTAATTGTTTTATTCTAAGCTGATAAAAGAAAACAGGGCTGATTAGCTGTTTTGCTTTTTAATTATCATTTTTCTATGAAAACGCAGACAAACAAGTGGTTCTCTTCTAAAAAGAATAAGCTATACCTTTCTCTGGTTTTAGTTTTAATCTTTGTCTCAACTTCCTTTTTGGTTGTTGCTGGTGGTTATTATAATCAGTTCACTGATTATTTATCAGAAAAAACTAATAATACGATTGTGTTGCCAAAAGGGCCGGAGCCCCGCTTTGTTTTGGGTTTAGATTTACAGGGCGGCACACAGTTAACCTATGAAGCTGATGTTTCGGGAATTCCAGAGGCAGAGCGCTCCTCCTCTTTAGAGGGGGTTCGGGATATTATTGAACGCCGGGTTAATTCTACTGGTGTTGCTGAGCCGATTATTCAAGTTAATCGCAGTATGGCTGGTGATTATCGGGTGATTGTTGAGTTGGCTGGGGTAAAAAAGGCGGATGAGGCGATAAAAATTATTGGTGAAACGCCGCTGCTTGAATTTCAGGAATTAAAGGATCAGCCGGCGACAAGTCAAGAAATCCAAATAAATGAGAATGGTGAAGCGGAATTAGTTTTGGGCGAGGAAGCCAGTAATGGTTTATTAGAACCGGAGTTAATAAACACTGAATTAAGTGGTCGGAATTTGAAAAAAGCCTCTTTACGCTTTGATCCTAACGACGGAAGTCCAATGGTTGCTTTAGAATTTGACAGCGAAGGGGCAAAAATGTTTGAAGAGATTACCGAGCGAAACATTGGCAAAACGGTAGCGATTGTTTTAGATGGTTATGTTATTAGCGCTCCAGTTGTTAACGAAAAAATTCCTAACGGTGAGGCGGTTATTTCCGGAAGTTTTAGTATCGAGGAGGCTAAATTGTTGGTCCAACGCTTAAATACCGGTGCTTTGCCGGTGCCAATTACTTTAATTGGCCAGCAGACAGTGGAGGCTAGTTTAGGTCAGGAGTCTATCGATAATAGCTTAAAGGCTGGTCTAATTGGTTTTTTGTTAGTGGTAATTTTTTTAATTTTCTATTATCGCTACCCAGGATTTTTAGCTGCGCTTAGTTTGTTTATTTATATTTTAGCTGTTTTGGCGATTTTTAAAGCGATGCCTTGGTGGCTGATATCGATTTATTTGTTAACACTATTTTCTCTATTTGTTGCCACTCTTAAAGATTTAAAGATTTTTGATGGTACTTTATCGGTAATCATGTTTATTGTTGTTGGGGTTTTCTTGATTTATTACGCCCAAACTCCAGTTACTTTGACCCTGGCGGGAATTACTGGCTTCATCTTATCTATTGGGATGGCGGTTGACGCAAATATTTTGATTTTTGAAAGGTTGCGCGAAGAGCTTAGGGTTGGAAAACCTTTAAAAATCGCTATTGATAGCGCCTTTTCTCGCGCTTGGCCATCAATCCGAGATGGTAACCTGACAACAATTTTAATTTGTTTTGTGCTGATGAGCTTTGGAACAGGCTTAGTTAAAGGCTTTGGAGCGACTTTGTTTTTAGGGGTAGCGATTTCTATGCTCAGTAACATTGTCATTACTAGCATCTTAATAAAGTGGACAGCCACTAAATGGCTAGAGAAGCAATCTTGGCTTTTAGGGGTCAGGAAGCGGCTAGAGCAGCAAGATTAATAAATATCCGCTAATCTAATACTATATGAGAAATTATAAAATTATTAAGAATCGTAAGATTTGGTTATCGCTGTCCACGGCTTTAGTCACTCTGTCAATTATCGTTCTTTTTGTTTGGGGCTTAAAGCCGGGCCTGGATTTTACTGGTGGTAGTTTAATGGAGGTTGAATTTGCTGGTGCTCAGCCTACAGTTGCTGAAATTAATCAAGCCTTTAGCAATTCTAATTTTGGAAATTTAGTAGTTCAGCCTACCGGAAATCAAACGATAATTCTGCGTTTTCAAGAAACCTCTCAGGAGAAGCGCGCCCAGGCGCTTGCTTCTTTAGAATCCCTAGAACAAGCAGAGGCGGGTTTAACTGAGCTTCGCTTTGAATCTATTGGTTCCTCAGTTGGCGCTGAGTTACGAAGTCGAGCTTTTTGGTTAGTTTTCTTTGCTCTTTTGATTATTATTATTTATATTACTTTTGCCTTTAGGGTTGTTTCGAAGCCACTTCCTTCTTGGAAATATGGTTTAATTGCCATCGTTTCTTTGGCTCATAATATTCTTCTAACTTGTGGAGTTTTTGCCATTCTAGGACACTTCTTAGGAACTGAAGTAAATACTACTTTTATAGTCGCCCTTCTAACAGTTCTTGGTTATAGTATTAATGATACAATTGTGGTTTTTGATCGAGTTCGCGAAAATCTTCCTAAAAGTCATTTAAGTTTTGCCGAAACGGTTAACGATAGCTTAAATCAGGCCTTTAATCGGTCTGTAAACACTACTATTACTACATTGTTATCCCTCGTGGCAGTTTTGTTTTTTGGTGGAGACTCAATCAAAGATTTTGTTTTAGCATTAATGATAGGTATTTTTTGTGGCGCTTATAGCTCCTTGTTTCTCGCCACCCCCCTATTGGTTATTGCTGAGAAATGGCAGCGCCGTTCCAGAAATAGCTAGATTTAATAATTAAAAAATTTTTCACAAGGCCCTGACTAGGGTCTTGTTTTTTGTGTTATAATTGATAGATGAAAATTAATCGATTAAATTCTTCTTTGAGTTTAGCTAATATTGTTGATGCCTGGGCTATATTTTTGTTAGCTTTAGTGCCTTTTATTTTTAATTTTTTAGCAGTTACCAGTCTAGATTTAGTTAAGGCCGTCTTTTTTCAGGCCGGAGTAACAGTTTTTTGTCTTTTGGTTGCTTGTCAATTTATTGTTTCTAAGATTAAGTTGCGATTAGGGAAAAGTTTAGTTCCTGTGGTTTTTCTAGTCCTATTTTTAATTAGTTCTTTAATTTTTTCTGTTGATTTTGCTCAATCTTGGTGGGGGTCTTACACTCGACAACTAGGGGCTTTTACTTATATTTTTAGTTTATTGGGTGCGTTTGCCTTTCTAGTTAGTTTTTCTTTAACCCCTAAAGAGGAGAGAAGAAATCGTTATCGTCGTTATTTTTTAGGGATCACTATTATTGCCACTTTAATTTCAATTTACGCCCTTTTGCAGTTATTTGGTTTAGATATTGTTCGTTGGGCTGAACCAGCTAAACAGACTGGTCGAGCTTTTGCTAGTTTAGGCCAGCCTACTTATTTAGCCGGTTTTCTTTTGTTAACTATTCCAATCGCTGCCGCTTTTGTGTTTATTTTTTCCTCTAAGCGACGGTATTTCTTTTTGGTTCCTTTAATTTTGCAATTATTAGGCTTGTTGGCAACGGGGACCCGCTCTTCTTTTCTAGCTCTTGGCTTAGCCTTGTTAATTCTTTTGTTTGTTAAAATTTTTCAACAATCAAGAAAAAATAATCAACAGTTAATTAAAAAAATTATTTTGAGTTTTTTAGGAGTTCTTTTACTTTTTGTGAGCTTGGCCTTTAGTAATCCGAAGCGTTGGCAAGAGTTGGGGGATTTAAAATCCGGTAGCCTTGGTTTACGGAGCGAACTCTGGCGTGAAGGATTTTTGGCTATTAAAAAGCGCCCCTGGTTTGGTTATGGTCTAGAAAATCAAAGAGAAGCTTATATTTATCAATATGATGTTCAACTGATGCGCTATCTGCATCCAGATGTTTCAAGTGATCGGGCCCATAATCTTATTTTAGATAGCGTCTTAACAGCTGGTCTAATTGGTTCATTTTTTGCTTTGTTTTTTGTAATTTCTTTATTAAATTATTATCGGCGTTTGCCTGAATCTGAGCGCCCCTTAGCGCGAACGCTTTTATTTTCTGGGGGTGTTTATTTTTTGTTTTTGTTGTTTAATTTTTCAGTGGTTACCACCTTTTTTTATAGTGGCTTGTTGTTAGTAATTTTCTTATCTTTAGGTTTGCCGTCAGCAGAAGAGAGGAAAACTAAATTACCAGGACGGTTTTTGCCTTTATTGGTATTAGTCCCCTTTGCTTTTGGAATGGCGATTTTTTCAGAAGAGCGTTTAAGTGCTGATTATTATTATCATGCCGCTCTAAATTCTTTGAATCAGGGTGATTATTTTAAAGCTGTGGTCCTCGATTCTTATGCTCAAGAGAAAAAAATTGATTCCGTGGCTGCTCGCCAGTATCAACAGAATTTTACTTGGGCTATTATTGATCATTTAATTTTTAATGATTTGCCACTAGCTGATAAGCATGTTCTTTTAGAAAGAATCAACTCGAGCCCTATTAATGAAAATTTGCAAACTTTTGATCAGCGCTTATTTACGGCATTAATACTGGGTTTTAACGGTGAAAAAGAAAGGGCGCAATTAGAGTTAACTGAGCTAATCACCGCTGTCCCTGCTTTGCCTAAGACTTTTTTGGTGCTTGGAGACTTAAATTGGTACAATAAAGACTTCTTAGCAGCTCAGAAAAATTGGCAACTAGCGGCTAAGTTAATTCCGGATTTTGATTCTACTTGGGATGAAAATCAAAGAGGGCGTCTTGTTCGATATCAAGATTTGCTAAAAGCTCGCCAGGCGCGCGCATTAGTGAATCAATAAAATATATGGAGTTAGTTTTTGGATTATTTTTTAGTTTTATTTTTGGTCTTTTAATTGGCAGTTTTATTAACTGCTGGGCTTGGCGACTTTATCAAGAAGAGAGCTTGATGAATCGTTCTTATTGCCCTCAGTGCCGTCAGCAAATCCGCTGGTATGATAATATTCCTTTAATCTCCTTTGTTTTGTTAAAGGGCCGTTGCCGTGATTGCCAGAAACCTATTTCTTGGCAGTATCCGGCTGTAGAAATTTTAACAGCACTTTTATTTGCGGTGACTTGGTTTTTCTTTGGTGCGGAGCCCTGGTTTTTTCTCAAAAGCTTAATCACGATTACAATCTTAATATTAGTTTTGATTTTTGACGCTCGGTGGTTTTTAATTCCAGTCAATGTTTTAATCGGTGGTTTTTTTATTATTGCGCTTTTTGGCTATCTTGCTTCTCCTTTCGGGGGTTTAGAATATTTAAGCGCTTTTCTTTTAAGCACTTTAGTAGGGGCTCTTTTTTTCGCCCTCCAATATCTTTTAACCAGTGGTCGAGGTGTTGGCGAAGGAGATATTTGGTTTGGAGCATTTTTAGGGGCGGCCTTTGCCAGCTTAAAACATCTGGTTGTTGCTTTAATTCTAGCTTATTTTATTGGCGCCAGTGTTAGTATTTTTTTGGTCCTTAGTGGTAAAAAAAAGTGGGGTAGTCGTTTACCCTTGGGTGTTTTTCTGGTAATTGGTACTCTGCTTGCTTGGTTTTTTGGGGAAGCGCTTAGTCTTTGGTATTTAAGTCTTTTTTAGGCAATAAAATTGGTTGTTAAAAAAATAAAAATCTTGTATAATGATTTTAAACGCTAAGTCTTTAGATCTAGCTCAGAAATAGCAGAATTTTTTTGTTTTTAGTTTGTTTAGCGTCAATTTGTTATCCTTCCTAATTTATGAAAGAAGAAATCATTGCTGGTTTAGATGTCGGGTCAACAGCGATTCGTTTGGTTATCGGTCAAAAAATTGATACCCCAACCGGGGAAGAGCTTCAAATTATTGGGGCCGTTTCTTCACCTACAGCTGGTGTAAATAAGGGGGTAGTTAGCAGTATTGAAGAAACAACTTCTTCTATTTCTGCTTGTTTAGAAAAGGCGGAGCGTTTAATTGGTGTTCCAATTTCTAGTGTTTGGGTAAGTATTAACGATCCCCATGTCAAGTGTGAGCGTAGCAAAGGCGTGGTTGCTGTTTCTAAAGGCGATGGGGAAATTAATGAGATTGATGTTAATCGAGCCATTGAAGCGGCCCAGGCTCTAGCTGTTCCGGTCAATTATGAAATTTTACATGTGATTCCGATTAGTTTCACTATTGATAATCAAACAGATATAAAAGATCCTATTGGCATGTCGGGAATCCGCCTAGAGGTTGAAACTTTGATTATTCAGGGCCTCTCGACGCAGATTAAAAATTTAACCAAGGCGATTTACCGTACTGGTTTAGAAATTGAAAGTTTAGTTTTATCGCCCTTAGCTTCGGCTGAGGCAGTATTAACCTTAAAGCAGAAAGAATTAGGAGTCGCCCTTATTAATATTGGTTCTTCAACTACTTCCGTGGCAGTTTATGAAGAGCGCAATTTATTACATGCGGCAATTTTGCCGATTGGTTCAGAACATATTACTGCAGATATCGCTATTGGTCTGCGTTGTCCAATTAATTTAGCGGAACGTATTAAGCGAGAATACGGCACTTGCAATCCCGCGACAGTTGATAGAGAGGAGGAGGTAGATGTTCGAAATTTAGTTAAAGAGGAGGATGTGAACGATGATATTGAAACCGTTTCTCGACATTATGTTTCTGAAATTATTGAAGCTAGAGTTGAAGAAATTTTAGATAAGGTTGATAACCAGTTGAAGTTTATTGATCGTTCGGGGATGCTTCCAGCGGGAACAGTTTTTGTCGGTTCAGGGGCCGAGCTAGATGGTTTGGTTGATTTAGCGAAGCGAAGAATGCGCTTACCGGCTTCTATCGGGACACCACGTAACTTGAACGTTGTTATTGATAAAGTAAAAAGCCCAGAGTTTATGACTGCTCTTGGTTTGGTTATCTGGGGGAGCAATAATGCCCCCACCAACCAATCAGGTGGCGGTCTAAGAAAATTATCAGATGGCCTCTTGGGTAGATTTAAAAACTTGGCGAAGCGAATTATTCCTAAATAATTAGTTAGTCTTTGTTTTTGTTAATTTTTAAATAATTTAAAGACCTGAAAATATGGCAGAAGTAAAACCAGAGATAGAAACCTTCGCAAAAATAAAGGTCGTCGGTGTTGGCGGCGGCGGCGGGAGCGCAATTAATCGCATGGTTAATAGCGGTATTAAGGGTGTTCAGTTTTTAGCAATCAATACCGATATTCAAGCGCTTCACTATAATAAAGCTGGAGAAAAAATTCATATTGGGAAAACCGTTACTCGCGGTCTCGGGGCGGGGATGAACCCCGATCTAGGGAAGGCGGCCGCAGAAGAATCGGAAAATGAAATTCGTGAAGCCCTTCAGGGTTGCGATATGGTCTTTATCACTTGTGGTATGGGGGGTGGTACTGGTAGCGGCGCTTCGCCAGTGGTTGCCAAAATCTCTAAAGAATTAGGAGCGCTGACGGTTGCGGTTGTTACTAAGCCTTTTGCCTTTGAAGGCGGGCAAAGGAAAAATATTGCTGAGCGTGCCTTTACAGAACTAGCTGACAATGTAGACACCATTATTACTATCTCTAATGATAAATTGTTGCAAGTAATTGATAAAAAAACTTCTCTTTTAGAGGCCTTTAAGGTGGCTGATGATGTTTTAAGACAGGGGGTTCAGGGGATTGCCGAAATTATCACTACCCCAGGAGCTATTAATGCTGACTTTGCCGATGTTAAGGCGGTTATGTCTAACGCCGGCTCGGCTTTGATGGGTATCGGCCAAGCTAGCGGTGAAAACCGGGCTATTGAAGCAGCTAAGGCGGCAATTAATTCTAGTCTCTTGGATGTTTCTATTGATGGCGCTCGGGGAATTGTCTTTACGATTACCGGTGGAACTGATTTATCTATGACTGAAGTCAGTGAGGCGGCTAAAGTAATTACTGCTGCCGCTGATGAAGAGGCAAAAATTATTTTTGGGGCGGTTATTGATGAGAAATTAAAAGATGAGATTAAAATAACAGTAGTGGCGACCGGTTTTGATAGTAGCGTTTCAGCGACTTCTTCAATTAGCCGCTTAGACTCAGTTAAGCCAGCGGGAGGCTTCTCCACTGATGATTTTGAAGAAGACATTCGCGACGATTTTAGTTCGCGACCGGTAAAGGCGACTGAAAAGAGTAAATCAAAGTTAGCCGTGTTTAAAAATGCACCTCTTAAGCCAGTCTTGGAAAAAAAGATGGAACGGTCAGCCAATAAAGATAGCGAAGATGATGATTTAAGTGTTCCTGCTTTTATTCGAAAGAAAATGCTCTAAGAAATTAGCACCGCCTCCGGTTTCCGGAGGCGGTTTTTTTATACCAAATTTTAAGCCCAATAATTAGGGCCTTCTGGTGGTTTGGCAGGGGGCTTTATTTTTGCTATACTATGATTAGTTACAATATGTAGTGGGTTAAATATACAACTAGCTACTACATATTGTTGTTTTAAGTCTTGACGGATTATTAATTTTTTATTCATTTTTAGCTATGAAGTGCCCAATTTGTTATTTTGATGACACTAAAGTGGTTGATTCTCGAGCTGCTACTGACGGCCTGTCTATTCGCCGGCGTCGTGAATGTTTAAAATGCGGTTTTCGTTTTTCTACCTACGAAGAGGTGGAGATCCTTGATTTAATGATTGTTAAACGGGATGGGCGACGAGAATCTTATAGTCGGGAAAAGTTAATTTTTGGTCTTAAAAAATCTTTAGAAAAAAGAGCGATCACTGAAGATAAATTTAAGCGCTTAATTCACGCAATTGAAAGAGAGTTGCAAAAAATTCGTAAGAACGAAATCACCTCTAAACAGATTGGCCAAGTGGTTATGAAACAGCTTAAGCGGGTTGACCAGGTTGCCTACATCCGTTATGCCTCAGTTTACGAGCAATTTAAGGATGCAAACGAGTTTAGAAAAGAGTTAAATAAATTAGTTAAGAGTAAAAAATAATTTTTATAAATAGCGTGTTCCATCCTTAAAGTGGAATGCTTAATTTTCTTGGTATGACTGAAATTATCACCCAAATTCGTAAACGCTCAGGAGAGATTGTCCCTTTTGATAAAAATAAAATTGTGACCGCTATTTATAAGGCCCAAGAAGCAGTTGGAAAGGCTGACTCTAGGCGTGCCGAAGAGTTGGCGACTGAAGCAGTTAAAAAAATTGCTAAAAAATTTCACAAACATACAATTCCGGCGGTAGAGGAGATTCAAGATTTAGTTGAGGCAACTTTAATTGATAGCAATGAGCCCTCTCTAGCCAAGGCTTATATTATCTATCGTGACCAACGTCGACAACTACGTGATATTAATCGTGAAACTTCGGGGGAAAAGTTAATGGAAGATTATTTAGGTCGAGCTGATTGGCGCTTGAAAGAGAATAGCAATATGAGTTTTTCTGTTCAAGGACTTAATAATTATATTGCTTCGGCCGTTTCTTCGCAGTATTGGCTAAATAAGCTTTACCCTGAGAAAATTCGTCAGGCCCATGTTAATGGCGATTTGCATATTCACGATTTAGGCCTCTTGGCTCCTTATTGTTGTGGCTGGGATTTAAAGGATTTATTAATGAAGGGTTTTTGCGGAGTGGCAGAAAAAGTTCAGAGTAAGCCCCCTAAGCATTTTCGAACTGCCCTTGGGCAAGTTATTAATTTTTTCTACACCATGCAGGGTGAAGCAGCTGGGGCTCAGGCTTTTTCGAATTTTGACACTTATTTAGCGCCTTTTATCCGCTACGACAAACTCTCTTATCGGGAAGTTAAACAGTGCTTACAAGAGTTTGTCTTTAATGTTAATGTGGCTACTCGGGTTGGCTTCCAGACGCCTTTTACTAATATTACTTTAGACATTACTCCCACCAAACAGATTGGCGAAGAGAATGTTATTGTTGGCGGTGAGGTGATGCCTGAAAAGTATCAAGATTTTCAAGCTGAGATGGATATTTTTAATCAGGCTTTCGCCGAGGTGATGCTAGCCGGAGATTCAACTGGTCGAGTTTTTGGCTTTCCAATCCCGACTTATCAAATTGATAAGAATTTTGATTGGGATCGTCCATCTCTGGAGCCAATGTGGGAGATGACTGCTAAATATGGCATCCCTTATTTCTCCAATTTCGTTAATTCTGATATGGACCGCGATGATGCGCGTTCAATGTGTTGCCGCTTACGTTTGGATAATCGAGAATTAAGAAAAAGAGGGGGTGGTTTGTTTGGGGCTAATCCGCTTACAGGTTCTTTAGGAGTAGTGACAATTAATCTGGCTCGTTTAGGTTATCTATCTAAAGACAAAGAAGAGTTTAAGCAACGCTTGGATAAATTAATGGAGATTGCTCGTGACAGTTTGGAAATTAAGAGGAAAATTATTGAAAAATTTACTCTAGATGGTCTTTATCCATATTCTCGTTTCTATCTTCAAGATATTTTTGAGCGTTTTGGTTCTTATTGGAAAAATCATTTTAACACCATTGGGATCAACGGCATGAATGAGGCGTCCCTCAATTTGCTAGGTAAAGATATTGCTAGTTCTGAAGGGCAAGAATTTGCTCAAGAAATTTTAGATTATCTCCGCGCTCGCCTTCTAAGCTTTCAAGAGGAAACTAACAATTTGTATAATTTAGAGGCTACACCCGGAGAGGGTTGTACTTATCGCTTTGCTAAAAAAGATAAAGAGCTTTATCCGGAAATTATTTTTGCTAATGATGTCGCGGTTAAGAAAGATGATGTTCCGCCCTATTACACTAATTCTACTCACCTGCCAGTTGGTTTCACTAATGATATATTTGAAGCGCTAGATTTACAGGATGAGCTCCAATCTAAATATACCGGGGGGACGGTTTTGCATGGATTTCTTGGCGAGCGCTTGCCTAATGGTCAGGCAGCTAAAAATTTAGTTAAAAAAATTGTTAATAATTATCGTTTGCCTTATTTCACCTTAACGCCGACTTTTTCTATTTGTCCTAAACATGGTTATTTGGCTGGTGAGCACCAATATTGTCCTAAGTGTGACGAGGAGATTGGTTATATTCCTTCTCTTTCGATGCCTGTTGGAGAAAATAAAAAAGTCTAGCTTAAGAAGTTAATAAATAATAAATATAAATTTATGAGCCCCATTAAAACCAAAAGACAAGAATGCATCGTTTATAGTCGAGTGGTTGGTTGGCTAACGCCAGTTAGAAATTTTAATCCCGGCAAAACTTCTGAATATGCTGATCGTCGCCCATATGAACTTGAAGTTGAAAAAAAATCTTCTTAATTTAAAAGATTGTCGCCGTTGAAGCTTCTTCTTTCTCGGCGGCCTCTTTTTAAAGTTATGATTATAGGAGGTTTGGAAAAAATTACACTTTTAGATTTTCCTGATAAGGTTGCTGCCATAGTTTTTACTCAAGGATGTAATTTTCGTTGTCATTTTTGCTACAACCCTTTGCTTGTCTGGCCTGAATCAGAGGCTAGCCAAAAAAAATATGAAAAAACTTATGCTCGAATTTCTGAGGATGAGTTTTTTCTTTTTTTAGAGAGTCGTCGCGGGAAATTAGATGGGGTAGTTATTAGTGGCGGCGAACCAACTTTGCATAATGACTTGCCAAGTTTTATTTCAAAAATTAAGAATCTGAACTTCGCTGTAAAACTAGACACCAATGGTACTAACCCCGAAATGTTGGCGAGTTTATTGGCGAGTAATTCTTTAGATTATTTGGCTATGGATCTTAAAGCTCCTTTAGAAAAGTATTCTTCAGTTGTTGGCACCTCAATCGACTACAAGAAGCTGTTAAAAAGTGTTAAAATGATATTAAATAGTGGTTTGCCCCATGAGTTTCGTACCACTTTAGTGCCGGGACTGATAGAGCTCGCTGATATTAGCGAAATGGGCGCACTTATTTCTGGGGCCGACGCTTGGTATTTACAAAAATTTAAATCTGATACCCCTTTAGTGGGTCGCAATTTGGAAGACACGCCTCCCTTTAGTGATTTAGAGATGGCGGAAATGCTTGCAGTTGCTAAAAAATATGTTAAATTATGTCAACTGAGACCCTAGAGAAAGAAAAAAAAGAACTTTTTCCTGAGATTGCTTCATCTGAGCTTCTTTCTGAACTTAAAAAAATAAAAGAAGAGCAGTCAAAAATTTCTACCGAGATTGCAGCAATTAGACGTTTTATTAGATTACGACAAATTTGGTTTATGGTTCAGGTCTTAATGATTGCAATTCCTGTTATTTTAGGGATTATTTTTTTACCGGGCTATTTAAAAGAATTAGTTAATTCTTTACCAGATAAACTTTATTATTAATTGTTTATGATTAATTCAGAAATTGCGGTTTTTGCTGAAACCACTTTTCGAAATCAGCAAAAAAAATTTGGTATTAAATCCGACGACCGTCGCCGGCATATGTATTTGATTGGGAAAACCGGTATGGGAAAATCAACTGTCTTGGAGAACATGATTATTGATGATATTCGTTCTGGTCGGGGGGTGGCGGTAGTTGACCCTCACGGCGATTTAGCTGAAAAAGTAATAGCCTATATTCCCGAAGAAAGAATAAAAGATGTAATCTATTTTAATCCGGCCGACATTGATTATCCGATTGCTTTTAATGTGGTGGAACAAGTTGATAGCCGTTTGCAGCATTTAGTTGCCTCTGGCCTGATTGGCGTTTTTCAAAAGCTTTGGGCGGATTCTTGGGGGCCACGCTTAGAGTATATTTTACGCAACGCGATTTTAGCGATTTTAGATTACCCCGGTTCTACTCTTTTGGGGGTTGTTCGAATGTTGAGCGACAAGCCCTATCGGAAACGGGTGGTTGCAAATATTAAAGATCCGGTTGTTAAGGCTTTTTGGGAGAATGAGTTTACTGGCTATGCTGATAAATTTGCTTCTGAAGCAGTTTCTCCAATTCAAAATAAAGTTGGTCAGTTTCTATCTAGCTCTTTGATGCGCAACATTGTCGGTCAAATAAAGTCTTCTATTGATTTGCGGAAAGTAATGGACGAAGGGAAGATTTTAATTTTAAATTTATCAAAAGGGCGTATTGGCGAGGATAACTCAGCTTTACTTGGGGCAATGATGATTACCAAAATTCAATTAGCAGCCATGAGCCGAGTTGATATCTCCGAGGAGCAACGTCGTGATTTTTACTTATATATTGATGAATTTCAAAACTTCTCGACTGATTCATTTGCCAACATCTTATCAGAAGCTCGTAAATATCGGCTTAATTTAATTTTAGCGCATCAGTATATTGAACAATTAAATGAAAAAGTAAAACCAGCGGTTTTCGGTAACGTAGGAACAATGATTTCTTTCAGGGTTGGAGCGGCTGATGCGGAAGAGTTAGCAAGAGAGTTTTTGCCGACTTTTAATGAGGAGGACTTAGTTAATCTGCCTAAATATGAAATGTATTTAAAGTTGATGATTGACGGCGTTGCTTCAACTCCGTTTTCTGCTCGAGGTTTGCCGCCACTATCTAAAGAAGAGAAGACGGGTCAAGAGGAGGTGGCGATTAAGTGGTCACGAGATAATTATGCTACACCCCGCTCAGAAGTCGAGGAACAAATTGTTCGTTGGTATCAGGCAAACGCTGAGGAAACAGCGATGAATCGTGAAAGCAGTAATCGTGACCGGTCTTCTGGAGACCGAGTTCCGGTAGTTCCCGAAGGATTTGCCGCTAACTGCGCTCTTTGTGGTGTTACCACCTATGTTCCTTTCAAACCGGATGGCGTGCGACCAGTTTTTTGCAAGCAATGTTTAAGTAAGAAAAAGGAAGATCGTCGTCAAGAGTTAGAAAAAGAGGGCCCTAATCAGAACCGACCGCAGTTAGTCCCTAGGCCTGAAACAAGAATTCAATCGGAAGGTTTTAATCCCGATAGTAAAGTAAAAACTTGGTCGCCATCCCAATCTCAATCGCTGTCCCCTAAAAGCAAACAAGAAGATCAAATCAAAAAGTCATTTACATCCAATCCTCCAAAAAAATCTAATCCAATGAAGGCTCGACCTTTTACCCCTTCAGCAATGAAGCCTTTTGAAGATGCTTCAGCAAGTGGGCCAGCTCTTTCTTTAGTTGATCTAGAAAAAGCGACCTTGCGTAATTTTAAGGGGCAACCACAAGCACCAAAAAAAAGTTTGCCAACTACCGAGAAAAGCGCCTATTTAGATTCGCCGATTTTGGATAATTGGCCGACAGGTGAAGATTTAGAAGTTGATGAAGAAATAGACTTTACTAAAAAATAATCTTAAGTTGCGAAAATAGAAATTATGTATTTATTTTTTGATACCGAAACAACGGGTTTACCTAAGAATTATAAAGCCCCGGTCTCAGATTCTGAGAATTGGCCTCGTCTTGTCCAATTGGCCTGGCTTTGGTATGACGCGGAGGGAAATAGTTGGGAGAGTTATGATTTTATAATTAAACCTGAAGGTTTTTCTATTCCCGAGGAAGCTTCCAAAATTCATCGGATTAGTCAAGCGCGGGCTTTAAAAGAGGGGCGCCCCTTAGAAGAGGTTTTAACTTTTTTTACAGAAGAGATTAAAAAGGCTGCTTTTGTCATTGGACACAATATTGATTTTGATTATCATATTGTTGGTGCTGAGTATTACCGTCTTGGTAAAAAAAATCCCTTAGATTTCGCCCAGCAAGTTTGTACAATGAAAAGTAGTGTTGATTTTTGTGCTTTAGCAAATGGTCGTGGCGGGTATAAGTGGCCTAATTTAAATGAGCTTCATCAGCGTTTATTTAACACTGGATTTGAAGATGCTCACGACGCTTTGGTTGATGTTAAAGCGACAGCGCGTTGTTTCTTTGGTCTAAAAAAAGAAGGTGTTATTAATTAAAGACATGACAGACTATCTAAAAATTGGTCGAGCCAGTGAACTTAAGGGGCGCGACTATCGTTTCTATCGTTTTTTGGAGTCACTCCCCGGAATTTTATCTCTTGGGACTCTTTTAGTTTTAACAATTCTTGCTTATTTTAAACCGACCTGGGTAGCTTATTTCATGATTGCCTTTGATACTTATTGGTTGATTCAGATTTTATATATGGCAGTCTATTTAATTGCCTCTTATCGCAACGTTCAGAGAAATAATAAAATTGATTGGAAAGAGAATTGCTATTTACTTAATCCAGATACACCAAAAATACCAGAAGACTGTTTAGCCAAGAAAGGTGTCGCTTGGAGTGATATTTATCAATTAATTATTTTACCAACCTATAATGAAGACATTGGCATTATTCAAACAGCTTTAGACTCAATTAAGAAATCAGCTTGGCCTAAGAATCGTTTAATTGTGGTTTTGGCAATGGAGGAAAGGGCTGGTGAGGCTGCGCGCGAGCGAGCTAAAAAAATTAAGACTGAGTATGCCGATAGTTTTGGGAATTTTATTATCACCTTTCATCCTGACGGAATTGTTGGGGAAATTAAAGGTAAGGGGGCTAATCAGGCTTGGGCTGGACGACAAGTTCGGGAAGAGATTGTTGATTCCCAGAAAATTCCTTATGACAAGATTTTAGTTTCGGTTTTTGATATCGATACCGTAATCAGTTCCGATTACTTTTTCTTGTTAACTCATAAATTTTTGACCGTTTCCAGGCCTTATCGCGCTTCTTATCAACCCGTTCCTTTGTATCATAATAATATCTGGTCGGCACCTTTTTTTTCCCGTGTTTCAGCGGCTTCCAATACTTTTTGGCAAATGATGATGCAGGTGCGTCAGGATAAGCTGGTTACCTATTCCTCTCACTCAATGACTTGGCAAGCCCTAATTGATATTGATTTTTGGTCGCCAAAAATGGTCAGTGAGGATTCTCGTATTTTTTTTCACTGCTTGATGCATTATAAGGGCGATTATCGTACAGAGCCTTTATATACGACCATCTCCATGGATATTACTGCTGATAAAGATTTTAAATCTACAGCTCTTAGTCTGTATAAGCAGCAGCGACGCTGGGCTTGGGGGGCAGAGAATGTTGCTTATTTAGTTTTTAATTATTTTAAATTACCTAAGGCAACCCCACAAAGACGAAAAGTTTTTAAACAAATTTGGGTTCAGCTCTACGGATTCCATTCTTGGGGAACTAGTGCTCTAATTATTGGGGTTATTGGCTGGTTGCCAGTTCTGCTTGGAGGTGGAAGGTTTAACGGTACCGTTTTGTCAGGAAATTTGCCGGCGGTGACTTCATTTTTGATGAACTTAGCAATGGTGGGGATGGTTTTATCGGCTGTTGTTTCAAGTTTGCTTTTACCAGAAAGGCCGAAAGGGTATTCTCGTTGGAAAAAGGTTGGCTTAATTGCCGAGTGGGTTTTTGTGCCGGTAAATATTATTATTTTTGGAGCTATTCCTTGTCTCGATGCTCAAATTAGATTAATGCTTGGAAAGTATATGGGTTTCTGGGTAACTCCTAAAAATCGATTAAAAGAAGAAGATAGCGAAGTCAGAGAAAATTTGCTATCATAGAGTTGTTTTTTTAATTGTCATGACTAAATCTAAACAACATTCATCTTTGCTTGCAAGGCGACAATTGAAACAATCTCCTTGGCAGCGATTTTTTAGCAGTCAGCGCTTTTTGGCCTTAATTTTTTTGGCAGTTTTTATTGCGATTTCTTTACCTTTTGTAGAAACATTGACTCAAAAAAAAGTTATTAATCAGGAAATTGCTGCTCTGCAAAAACAAAATGAGCTTTATCGTTCTAGGAGCCAAGAAATGAAAGAACTTGCAGAGTATTTGCAATCAGAAGCAAGTCTTGAGGAGCAGGCTCGGATAAATCTTGGTTTAAAAAAAACGAATGAGACGGTTGTGGTGGTTAATCTTCCAGACACTCCTCAGCCAATCACTGAGACGGCTGTGACAGATTCAAGAACGGCCAACTGGAATCGTTGGTTAGCTTATTTTTTCAAATAAAAAACCAGAGAAATCTGGTTTTTAAAGCTGAGCCGAGGATGGGGATCGAACCCACGACCTGCGCGTTACGAGTGCGCTGCTCTACCAACTGAGCCACCTCGGCACTGCCCTGATTATAAGGGGAAGCTATTCTTAAGTCAATCGAAAAATTATGAATAAAATAGTTATCTTAAAAAAATCAAACCTATTAATAGTTTTAATTTTACTTTTTGGGTTTAACTTTTCTTATCCTTTTAAGGCGTCTGCTAGTCATAAAATTAGCGACGCTTTGAGTGTCGCTGGTCCAGAAGAACCCTTTTTGGCTTCTGATTTTGTCCGCTCTAACGAAAAACCAATTTCGGTTATTGCTCAGATTGGGCCTTTAACTCCTCCTTGGGATTTTGTCCCTTTAACACCTATTTATCAAGTGAGTCTACCGCTTGAACATTTAAAACCCGGAGAAACTTACGGGGTAGAGCTTGATTATCCGGCTAATCCAGAAACAGATAATCTCTATAAACAGGTTTTTTTCTTTGATCGCTTTACTAATAATTGGCACCCTTTACCAACTATTGAAAATCCCCAGCGACGAGTTGTCCGCGCTCAAGTTCCTTTCACTTTTGTGCGTTTAGCGGTACTGGCCAATGAAAAAGTTTTGGCTACTGGCCAGGCTAGTTGGTATGCCTATAAAGGGGGAATGTTTGCGGCTTCGCCAGATTATGCCAAGGGAAGTGTTTTGCGCGTTCATAATTTAGACAACGGAAAATTTGTTGATGTTACGGTTAATGATTTTGGTCCTAATCGTGCCTTATACCCAAATAGGGTAATTGATTTAGATAAGCAAGCTTTTCAAAAAATTGCTTCTTTGGGGGCGGGCTTGGCGCACGTTAAAGTGGAGCCTTTGCGTTCGCTTGATCCGATAATTAGTTTAGTGCGTCCAGCTGGCGGCGAACCTCAAATTAATGCTTGGTCGGGAATTCTTATGAACGCTGAAACGGGTGAGGTTTTATGGGAGAAAGACAGTCAGCAAGTTAAACCACTTGCTTCTTTATCAAAATTAGTTGCTGCTCAAGTCTTTTTAGATACTAAGCCAGATTTAAAAACCGTCGCTACTTATAAACTTCAAGATGAAGAATATAATTATGAACATTGTGAGCCCTGGGAATCAGCACGACTGCGTCTTAAAGAGGGAGATACTTTAACGCTTGAAGATTTGCTTTACGCATCTTTAGTTGGTTCGGCAAATAATGCTGTTGAAACTCTAGTTAGATATAGCGGTTTAACGCGGTCAGAATTCATCAAGCGGATGAATGAGCGGGTTTTAAATTGGGGCGCTAGTAAAACTAGCTTTATTGAGCCAACCGGATTGGCCCCTGCTAATGTGAGCTCTCCTTATGATTATGCTATAATAAGTAGAGAGATTTTAAAGCAGCCGTTAATTCAAAAAATATCAACTACTGCTAGTTATAATTTTTCCACTATTAACACTAAGCAGGCCCACTATTTAAAAAACACCAATCCTTGGGTTGGGCAGAATCTTTATAATTTAAGCGGGACTAAAACTGGCTACCTTCATGAGTCTTTATACTGTTTAATGAATAAGGTAAAAACTAAATCAGGGCTTGAATTAATTGCTATTAATTTTGGATCGCCGTCGCGGACTGCTAGCTTTAGTGATAATGAACAACTAATTCAATACGGGGCTCGTTTAGTAAGTCAATAATTCGATATGATTACCTTTGAAAAAGTTTACAAATCTTACGGCCATAAAAATCCGGTTTTACGAGATATTAATCTTCACATTAAACCCGGCGAATTTGTGTCTATTGTTGGTCAATCTGGAGCTGGGAAAACTACCCTGTCTCGAGTTTTAATTGGCGAAGAGCGTGTAGACTCGGGGAGTGTTTTGGTTGGTGATTGGGACATTACCAAAATTAGCCGTGGAGATGTGCCTTTTTTACGGCGTCAAATTGGTGTAATTTTCCAAGATTTTAAACTGCTTCCTAAAAAAACTTTATCTGAAAATATCGCCTTCGCCTTGGAAGCTTGTGGTGCGTCTAGCGCAAAAATAAAAAAAATTGTTCCTAGTGTTTTAAAAATAGTCGGCTTAGAAGATAAGGGTGGGCGCTATCCTCAAGAAGTTTCTGGCGGCGAAAAACAACGAGCAGCAATTGCTCGGGCCCTAGTTCACCAACCTAAAATTTTATTAGCCGATGAACCAACTGGCAATTTAGATGCAATTAATGCTAATGAAATTATTAATTTGCTTTTAAAGATTAATCAATTTGGAACAACAGTTATTTTAGTAACGCACAACAAGGAAGTGGTTAACCAATTGCGCCATCGTGTAATTACGATGGATCGCGGAGTAATAATTAGCGATAAAGAGCGGGGTAAATATTTCCTTTAAATTTATGATTTCTTTAATTCGAGCGTTGAAATTTAGTTTTCAAGATATCTTTCGTAATGTTTGGCTGTCAATCGTTACGGTTACCATTTTAGCTTTGGCTCTATTTTCCATGAATGCTCTTTTTACCGTTAAGTTAATTAGCGAAAATGCGGTTGAGGCGGTTAAAGAGAGAATTAATGTAAGTTTGTATTTTAAGCCAGATGCCTCTGACGCTCAAATTTTAGAAACACAAAAGAGGGTTGAGGATTTAGCGGGAGTTAAAGAGGTTAAATTTATTTCTAAGGCTGAAGCCTTGGAAAATTTTAGAAATAAGAATCAAAATAATTCGGAGATACTTAACGCTCTTAAAGAGATTGGCAAGAATCCGCTCTCGCCTTCATTGATTATTACGCCAGCCGACTTTAATAACTTTCAAGCACTTATTACTTCTTTAAAAGCTTTGGAGAGCGAGGCTCTAGAGTCGCGAGATTTTTCTGATAATTCAGTTATTTTAGAAAAGATAAATCAAATTACTTATAAGGTTAATGAAATCGGTTTAATTTTAATTGCGATTTTTATTTTAATCGGATTATTAGTTGCTTATAATGCTATTCGAGTGGCTATTTATACTCATCGTCAAGAAATTGAAATTATGCGTTTAGTTGGGGCCTCAAATTTCTTTATCTACATGCCTTACGTTTTTTCCGCTTTTTTCTACGCTCTTGTGGCAACACTAATCATGGCGGTTTCTTTGTTCCCACTTCTTTCCATTTTGCAGCCTTATCTTGAAGTTTTTTTCACAGGTTATAACGTCAATATTACCTCGTTTTATGCGGATAACGCTTGGGCGGTTTTTGGCGTTCAGTTTGCTTCAATTTTTGTAGTTACTTTAATTGCTACTTGGCTAGCGGTTAGAAAATATGCTCGAGTTTAAGATTTAAAACTAGCTACTACAGGAGTGGATAGCTAGTTTTTTGTTTACTAGTTGACTTCATTTTAGCTCTAGTTTAATATAAGAAAGCAATTCGGGGATCGTCTAATGGTAGGACTCCAGGTTTTGGTCCTGGCTATCGGGGTTCGAATCCCTGTCCCCGAGCA
>JAQUHX010000022.1 GCA_028681575.1 Patescibacteria group bacterium
TTCGAACTTTTTTAAGCCAATAAAATCAAGGTATTTGCTAAAACATCAAAAATATTGTGTTATTTTCGAACCGATTTTACATAATAAAAACGGGCATTTCTGCGCGTTTTTATATCGATGCTCGGGGTCGCGGACGATGTTCGAACCAAAATAACTTGCTAGATAATTTATTTATAAAATCTCTATTTTTTTAAACTTAAAAGATAATTATATATTGCCTCAAAACCCTCTAAACTAGGAGCCCAATCATTAGAATTATTTTTGATTCCTTCTACTATATCTCGTGCTGAAAACCACTTCACTTCTTGAACTTCATTATCAATAAATTTTAAACCACTAATATTCTCTTGGCCTTGATAATAATAAACATAAGTAAACTCATTATTAGGAAAATCATCTCTTTTTAAAATTGGCCCGGGAATAAATTTATTAATATCAGCCCTTAATCCAATTTCTTCTTCTAACTCAGATATGAGTGTTTGTTTCACATCTTGGCCTGATTTTAAATGACCACCAAAACGAGTATCCCACATGTTTGGGCACAAATCCTTATATTCAGACCTAAGATGAACAAGAAAATAATATTCATTATTTTTATTCATAAAATAATAAATATGAACAGTTCTGTGCCAAGAGCCGTCTTTGTGAGCCAGGGACCTCAACTTATTCTCTCCTGTAATATTATTATTTTCATCAACAATATCTAAATATTCTTCCATAGTGGTTAAGATAATAATCTTTTTATTTTTTTAACACTTACTACAATAGCACTTTTAATATTATAACCTTCATTATCCGGTAAAGCTTTTACGTACTTCAGCCATTTGCCATCAGTATAATTTTTAGCTTTGCCAATTAACTCAAACCCAACACAAGATTTTTCCCATTCTGGATCCCACATCACTAGTGAAACGTTATTATTATTTTCTAAATTTTTAATAGATTCCTTAATGTGAGCATTAGAAATTATTATTTGATCACCTATAACTTTTACATAAGCTATAGCAATATTATGAGGTTTTCCGGATTTACTTACAGTAGCCAATCCTAAGGCATTAGATTCTATAAACTTTTTTAGAGATTGAGAAATTAGCATATTAAATAATTAATTGTTTATATAACAAAAATAGCACTAAATGTGCTATTTTATCAATGTGCTCGGAGTCGTGGATAAAGTTCGAAATAGTGTGGCTAATGTTAAAGAAGAATTAGAGGTATAATCAAGTCTCCAAATGATAACATCCAGTCACCTTGAGAAAAATCTAATAAATATGGGCTAATTCAATGATGATTAATCAGGCGCTCACTTAACAGTTCCTTTTTTATCTTAAAAGCATTGCCATGACTAATCAGGCCTAAATAGGAATTAAGAGATTCTTCTTTATAATTATTTTCTTTTAATTTCCTAAACATACGCTTTTTAGTCACTTGGCGTAATACTTTAAAGCCAGGAAAATTAACCCAACCTAAAAAATCAACACCAGAATTGACTGTTTTAAGATATATTTTATTAGGATGTATTTCTAAATTTAGCCTTGAACAAAGAAATTCTTTGATTAGAAGGATTTTATTCTCAAGCCAATTTCTATCTTCCGATAAAAGTACAAAATCATCAGCATAGCGGATATAATATTTAACCTTTAAGTGATGTTTAATAAACTGATCAAATTCATTAAGATAAATATTGGCAAAAAGTTGTGAAGTCAAATTGCCCAAGGGCAGGCCCTGGCCGTTTTTAACCTGAAAACTATCTATAACTTTAGTTAACAGCCAAATGATATTTTTATCAGGAATATAATCTTTAAAGATATTTATTAATATCTCATGATCAATGCTGGCAAAAAATTTCCTGATATCACCTTTAAGTACCCAACAAGTATTTGTATTATTTCTACTGACTTTCAAGAAAAATTGATTAAATCTAACGATTGCTTTATGCGTTCCTTTTTCTAGACGACAAGAATAGCTATCAAAAATAAAAGTCCTATCAAAAAATGGATAGAGCTGGCGATAAATAGCATGATGTAGTAGTCGGTCGCGGACGCTAGCTTTGTGGATATCTCTAGTTTTAGGATCATGCACCTTAAAAGCCTTATAACCGCCATGTTCATATTCATGATATACTAAATCGTGATGCAGATCTAAAATATTATCCATTAGCCTGGTACGAAATTCTTGTACATCTTTACGATTACGTTTACCAGGTAAAAATTCTTGCCAAGCTTCTAACAGATTTTCTAAACTTATAATATCTTCAAATTTATGAATCAACCTAGTCTTCATACCTCTAATTCTACCCCCCCCCGACAATTTCAACTAGCCCCGCTTCTTCAAAAATCAAAAGATTCTTACCTATTGTGGCATACCTATTTTAAATTGATACCAAAAGAACACCGTTTCAGTCTTGGTGTTAAAATTGACAATATTTTTATTGAAATAATAGAGATGATTTCCGGAGCTTTGTATATAAAGAAAGAAGAAAGGGCCTTATACATTAAAGTGGCTATTAGAAAAACGGACACTCTAAAGCTCTTCTTTCTAATTCTCTGGGAAACAAAGCCACTTGATAACAAAAAATATTTAGCTATATCTGAAAAAATTGATGAAATCGGCCGCATGCTCGGAGGCTGGTTGGGACAAACAACAAAACAAAACTCCTCTATTAAAAGATAGGGGAGTTTTTGCGAGACTTGCGACACGACGAAGGCGAAGCCATTGCCACGATTCCACTTATTATCAGAGTTGTCACAGTTAGTGTTCAGCCAGGAGCCATTGTCATTGCGATTAGCGTTGAGCAGTTTAGGATCGCCGTCAGAATTATACAAAATACCGCCAATCACACCGCTCTTTGAATACTCAAATGAGCTGAATATTATTCGGCATCATAATGCCCTAGTATTTTGCACCAAGTTTCGTGATATAGCATCATTATTTCACTCTAGCTCCAGCCTTGACCGAAGATATTCTCAAAATAACAACACTCATCATAGTGGCCATCAACCTTAATCGATGACATATTCACTTTGACTAATACTATTCTAACATAATCGAAAAATTTATAAAAAGAGCCTCGAATTGTTTACACAATCCGAGGCTAAAAATCAAAGGGCTAAAAACTAAAGTCTAAAGACTCAAAGAGCCAAAAGACTAAGAGCCCGAAACCTGCGACACGACGAAGGCGAAGCCACGGGCACGATCCCACTCGCTGCCGGGATAGGCATAGCGCGCATCCAACCAGGAACCATCGCCAAGACGAGAAGCATTGAGCAGCGTAGGATCGCCGCCAGAATCTTTAATTGGTTCATGCATTGCAACGATCCAATAAAGTCCCATAGCCTCCAATTCTTTATCAGTAAATTTTTCTCTGATTAAGCAGGCGACTTCGGCATTTGGCGTGGTGAACTTACGATTTTTTGCGTCCTTGCGAATATTTTTAGTGATACGTTCGTTATCACTGAAAAGTTCGCCTTTTAAGACGGCAATTTCCGAAGTCACTCCTGATGTCGGTTTGAAACTTTTTGAGCGTAAAATGCTTTTAGCGTAATCACTAACTCTAAAGCCTTTACTTTCCAAACGAGTAATCCACTGTTCACCGATGGTGCCATCTGAGGTGACAGAGAAATAAATTATTCCATCTTTTTCAGTCCATCTCTGAACTGACCCGGTTAAAGTCCATTCTCCTGAATTTACCAACCTTACAGCTTCATTAGGGTCATCAACTCCTGTTTGCTTCATAATGTTTTTTACCAGGGCATTAAGTTTGCCTGGCAACACATCAGAGATAACGAAAAAATCATTCGTTGTATTTTTCATTTTTCCTCCTTGCGCTTATTCGCGCGGTTTGTTTGCTCTTATCCGAAGCAGGAACTATAACCATCGTGGTCACAGCCAAGAAACGGCTAAATTATTAACCATCTTTTGGCTGCGACCAATTTCGCAAATTAGTTTTTAAAGGTCATATTACAATAAATAAATTATATCATATCAGTCAATATTTGTCAAGTTGAGGTTAAAAAAAAGCATAACACCCGTCATGGATTCGAACCAATATAGACCAATGAAATCAAGGGTTTTCTGTAAAATGTCATAAATAACCAAAAAGGTTCGAACCGCTCTGGAGCTTAAATTGTGTCTAATATTAAAACAAAAACAGGCTTATAAAACCTGTTTTCGTGTTTTGCTCCGAGTCGTAGACAAAGTTCGAAATGGTGTAGCTAAGATTAAACAAAATATAACTACACAGGAATCAACTAATAACTTAAATTTTAAATAATGACGCTATTCAAAAGAAATTAGCTGGATTCCCTTCTCTTTTAAATCTTTTTCACTCCACCATAAATCTTGTAATTTAAATTTTCTTAAATAGGTAACTTGTTTTTCTAATATTCGACCAGTTGCTTGACGAACTTTAGGATCGGCAGAGGTATACTCCTCTAAAACTAGGGTGTCTCCAACCTCAATATCAAAATCGTTAAGCCGAAGCTCATACTTTTTTTTACCATCAACAATGTCTTGAAAATACTCAGGCAAAACTTTTTTAACTACTCGTTTAGACATATTATTTTTCTAACTCCTCTTTAATTAATGGCACTATTTGTTTACGCATGATTAAATTTGGCCTTTTGGCAACAGCCTTATTAAATTTAATATTTAAAACTTTTTCTAGTAGTTTCTGTGTTTTTAGATCTGGGCTGATAAAATAATTGCATTCTAATTCTAACTCGATAGTATTTTGAAAAATATAATCTAAACCCATGTCTTGTTTTATTTTCTCAAGTACATTAATAATTTCTTCAATTCTTTCTTTGATAAGCTTCTCAGCTCCAACAATTTCAATTTGAGCAATGCCAACTTTTTTATCAGCAAAAGTAAACCAAGCAAAATCGCCTTCGATTCTTTCGCCCAACTTGCTTCCTGATAAATCTGACTTGGCCATAAAAAGATCTTTCCAGAAATCATCTGGCAAGAGTGCTATTTTATTAAGATACTCTACAGCTTTTCTATCTCTGTCTGTTGTAACTCCACCTTTAAAATTAAGAGTATTGGATATAATGGCTCCACAAAGCAAAATTGCTGACTCTTTGGAAATATTAATATTATTTTCAATAAACTTTTCTGCTATTAAAGTAGCGGCTGAACCAACTAACTCAATTTGCACTTTAGCATTAGGAAATTTATCAGCTTCATTAATTTTTCTGTGATCAATAATCTCAACTACTTTCTCCGGCGCAATATTTCCCTCTAGACCATTTAAATCGCTGGCATCGACTAAAATAACTTCTTCAAAATTATCAGCATTAATTATTGTCTGGGGATATAGAATATTATAACGATCTAAAATGTATTTGGCTTCGTCGTGTGGCTCGCCAATAATACCAATAACAGACTCTCTGCCTGTCTTCTGTAAAAATTCACCATAAGCAAAAGCTCCAGCCACCCCATCTAAATCTGGATTTACATAACATGTAATAAGTATTGGTTTCATATATCACTATTATAACCTAAAAAATGAAATATAAAAACCAAAAACACCGGACAGGGATTCGAACTAATATACACCAATAAAATCAAGGTAATTCTGAAAAATACGATAAATATCCTAAAAAAGTTCGAACCGCTTTGGAACTTAAAATATGTCTAATATTAAAACAAAAACAGGCCTTATAGGCCTGATTTTGTGTTTTGCTCGGGGACAGGGATTCGAACCCCGATAGCCAGGACCAAAACCTGGAGTCCTACCATTAGACGATCCCCGAATTGCTTTCTTATATTAAACTAGAGCTAAAATGAAGTCAACTAGTAAACAAAAA
>JAQUHX010000023.1 GCA_028681575.1 Patescibacteria group bacterium
ATCCCGAGCAGGCCGATGATCGGGATGGCACCGAACCAGCCGAGCGACCAATTCATAGCCCCGGTCGTCTGGACGCCGACATACCCATCCCCGATAAGGCCGTTCGCCTCCCCGATCACCGTGTTGAGTGCCGGGGTGAAACAGATATAGATCAGGGCCACGCCGAGGATGAAGACCACGACCGCGATTAGTCCGTATGCGATTCCTTCATCGTTTTTAATCATGGTTTGCCTCCGGTTCGGTGCCGGGGTGAGAAGGAATTTCTTTTTCCCCGTATGTATTATATAATCTATTTTTGGACAATTGGCGACAACAACGGCAACGAGACATATCACCATCCCCCGGCGGATTTCAGTTCTCGTGCCTTCGCTAACTTCCCCTGAGACTTCCAGCCATACCAGGTGTCGAGAGGAATGTCTGTGTTCTGGACCGCCTCCTTCTCTGTCATCCCCTGGGTCATATACAAATCGACATCGGCTTGGGCGCCTATAATCCTAACATACATCTCTTCCGTACGCCGAGACATTCCCCTCTCTTTTTGGGCGGGCCGTTCTTCCTCCTCCCGGTTCGACCGCGCAGCTATGATCTGGGCGGTAATATCCTTCCTGATCCGGTCGTACTGCTTCGCCAGGAATTTCGGCGGTTTGTGAATGACGTATTTCGTGATCTTCTCCCCGTCGGCAGCGACGAGGTGCGGCGTTATCTGTTGATTCCCGATTCGGAAGAGTGTCTTGGTTTTGAAGACCTTCATAAATGAGATCCCCTGCCCATACATGCCGCGATCCATCTCTGCCAAGTAGTTGCAGAGCATTCGTGGTACCTTGTCGATGAGAAATTGGTTCGGCATCGATAGGATTTGTACTGTTTGCGCCACCCTATTGATCTGAAAAATATCGTTCTTATCCCGGTTCTCCTTCGACGCAAAAGCCCTAGAATTCCATCCGACCCCGATGTCATCGAATATGTAGATATTGTGTAGTTTCGCGTTCCCGATGACCTCAGATGCCCTCTCCGGGTCGATGATCGCGACGTTTTCCATGCTGAAATATTTGGGCCACTCGTGCCAGTCATCATCGAGGATCTCCGCGACCTGCCGGGCCGTGTTGTAGGCGATACGGAGAGAGGCATACGATTTGCCGCTCCCCTTCTGCCCCTGGAGGAGCATCGCGATATCCTGCTTATACGGGCCGGTGATCGTGTGAGCGAACCGGGACGCCAGGTGATCGGCGTTCTGCTGCACCGGGACCGGGGCAGGCTGCGGCTCAGGCTTCCACGACGACATCCCCGTCATCGCTGCTGACGACATCACTTGCATCACCTCCCCCGCCGAACCGTGCCTCATCCTCATCCTCACCGGGCAGGACCCCGCAGACGCCGTAGGTCAACTCAGTAGTCATACCAACCACCCGATCAATCCAGCTCCATAAGTCTCCAGCAACTCGGTTGCAGGCGTCAAGCATTGCAGTAGCCCTATCTACAGGTGTAGGGTTTTTGTACTCCTCCAGAGCTTCTTTGTAATACTGCTTCTTCTTCGCCCGGATCTCTTCGCGTGTGGTGCTATCTGTGACTCCCGATATCCACTGATCCATGTAAGGGGATATGCGAAGGTCTCTAACATCGGTCAATTGAGAGATGAGTGTTCCCCAACCGGCGCCCGTCAGGAAAAACCAATGAGTATACTCGTCTTTCGCGCTCATCGGCGGGACGCCGAGCCCTACTTTCGCCACGAGATCACCTCTTTACGGGCGAGGACCTTCTGCCACCGGCCGAAGAGGGAGAGGCCCGCGTATGCCTTCGGGACAGTGATCGCCGTGTCCCGGGGGTCGAGCCACCGGGCGATCTCCTTCGCGAGCTCGGCACTGTCGCTGCTCTCGGTGTCGTCTTCATCAAGGATCTCCCGGTAGGGGGTCGTGAGCGTGAAGAGGAACGAGAACACCTCATAGAAGTCCAGATAGGGCCGTTCCAGCGGCCCCCGGGGATCCATGAGGTAATGTTTCAAGGCGGTCTCCTGCCGGACGCAGGCGAGGTACGCGCCGTCGATCATCCGCGCTATGGCGGGGCGGTCGTTTGCCGGGGTGGGGAGTGGTTCTGCCATGTAATCACCCGATGATGGTTGTCGCCACCGCGCCGGCGATGATAATGCCGATGATCACGATACCGGCCGTCAAGAGCATCCCGTACTTCTTCATCATGTCTTCCATCTGTTTGCGGACCTTGCGCTCGATGAGCATCCCGTACTGGTGGAGGTCCTGCGAGAGGTAGGCTGTGGGGACGTTCTTGAAGGCGTAGGCATAGGAATACATCCCGCTCGCCGGTATCTCCGTCCTTGAGGAGAGGTCCTGTGCCTCGATGATGAGGTCGGTCAGGGCGTCGGAGCTGGAGATGGTCTTCCGGATCTCGTCGGTTGCAGCCATCTGGTAGATGGACTTGCAGTATTCGCCCAGGTCGTCACGCGGGGTGGCGAGGAGGGCACCGATCTGGTCGTTGGTGAGGAACCCTAGCTCGGGGAACTCGGTTCGCACCGTCGAAACGACGGTATCGATGGCCAGGCAGTGCCGGGCGTCGAGGGCGAGGGGGAGCGTGGTCGCGTAGTGGTAGACTTTGAGCCCCTTCTTCATCCGGTCGGGGACGATCGCCCCGCTGAAGTTTGGATCCACCTGGATACCAAACTGCCCTTTCGTGTCGAAGACCGGATCGCCCCTTTCGTCTTTCTGCCCGAGGATCCAATCGGTTTCGCCGGAGCCGGGGACGGTGACGGCGAGGACCGGGAGGTTCTTTTTCCGGGCGGTGGAGATGACCCGCCACTCGGGGACGTATCGCCGGACCTCCGAGATGACGAGGATGAGCCCGATGTATCCTCCGGCGGCGATGAGCAGGAGGCCGATTAGAGGTAGCGTGTCAAGGATTATTGCCATTTAGTTTTCTCCTCCTCCGATGAGGCGGTTGATGATGCCGAGGCCGCGTTTTGATTTTCGCTTCTCTTCGTCGTTGGTGATGGTGGAGACCTGCTCATAGGTGCTCCGGTTCTGGAGGATGCGCTCCCGCTGGGGTCCCTGTGCCCGGGTGCCGATGAATCGGTTGAAATGTGCGCGGACCATCTCGATCAGGTGCGGGTACTCGGGGAGGTTGATGTCTACTCGCGAGCAGGAGAGGGTCAGGAGGTTGAGCGCGATGTCAAGGTCGATCTCGGCTATTTCTGCATCTTTCTGATGAGATAGAAGGGCCGTGTGGCTGAAGAAGTTTTGAATCGTGGTGATGAAGGCCCGTTTTGCTGCCGGGGAGAGGTGAGATATGAGGATCTTCTCGGCGAGATAGGGGCGATAATCAGAAGAGTAGAGCGATTCGAGGTAGTTGTAGTGCTCGGCTATGTACGGATGCGACGGGCGGCCGGTCGCCGGAATGGGGCGCCGAGGTGCCGGATCTGCTTCGTCGCCGTAGTCGTCATAACCATCAGACCCCTGATCCCAGGGGGGCGATGCGTCGAACGGGTCCATGATCAATGTCCTTGCAGGTCATACTGATCCTTGATGAGGGGGGGATTAGATCCCGCCCTCATTGCCACCGCCGCCGCGGAGGCGCATGATTGCCCAGATGGCAACACTGAGGAGAGAGATCAGGCCGACCAGGATGATGAGGCCGCCGAACTGCGTCCAGATTCCTGCTCCGGTCTTCATGTCCGTATTTTCGGTTGCGTTCCAGGCCGATCCCGGGGGAACGGACGCAGAAGCGTCGATGTTGCTCCCTATCACGGGGGCCAGTGAGAAGACGGCTACGAGAACGATGACTGAAATTGCTACCCCGACGAGGTAGTCCATCGTGGAGACGGCGTCATCGTTGCAGATGAGGTTGAACTGCTTTTTCTCTGCCCACGCCTTGCAGGCGATGAGGGCGTTCAGGGTGGTGTCGAGACGACTCAAGGTTCCTTAGATGTCCTCCGATAGTATATAGTTTGCCGTTCCCACATATAAAACTATAGTGTTTATGGTCGTCTCAATATAGTAAATATGGCGATGAATCCGATGATCACCAGAACGATAGGGAGCGAGCCCATGAGGGAGAGGGAGGTTGCCGATCCGGAGACGGTGGCGTTGTATTCCTCTTCGTAGGGGGATCCGGTCATGTTCGTTGCGCTGTCGGCTGCCCCGAGCGCCCCAAACCCGTAGGTGAGGCCGATCACGATGGCGAGGGTGACGAGGGCGATGCTCACGATTGGTACAAGTTTTGTCATGGTGTTCAGGTCTCCTGGAGATGGTCAAGGCCGAGGGTGATCGCGAGGGCGAGGGCGAGGACGGTGGCGACTGCCGCGACCCCGGAGAGGAGGAGGCCGAAGGCGGGATCTACGGTGGGGACGGTCCGGAGGGTATACTCTGCTGTCGTGATGGTCTCGGTGATGTTCGCGGTAAGGACGGTGATGTTCGCGACGGTGGTTGCCGGGACGGGGATCTGGTCTCCGATGTTGCCCGCCAGGGTTGCGAGGGCGAGATACCAGGAGAGGAACGCAGCCCCGACTGCTGCGAGGATGTCGGCGTAGAGCCGGGACTCGCCGCCGAAGAGCGCCACGAGGATGAGGGCGGCGTCGAGGAGGAGGAGGGCGATGAAGATGGTGGTTGCGATCATTGTCCTGCCCCCCTGATGAGGATCTCAGTCGTGCCGTCGCCCCGGGCCTGGAGGATCTGGTTCATCTCCTCGATGGCCCGGGTAACTTTGGTGTTCCTGACTTCGTAGACTTTCCCATCGGTGTCGTAGAGCGTGAGATGTCCGAAATACAACTTTGGCGTCATTGTGTCCTCCTATACTCTGTCTTTGACGATCCCCCACACTACTGCCAGGATGCCGAGGGCGATGAACGCCACGGCTACGAGATGGTATTCGGCTGGAGTCCGGGCGAGCATGAACCCGCCGAGGATGACGCCGAGCGCGCCCGGGATGGCCATCGAGCCCTGCCGGATCCACTGCATCAGGAAGGGGATGGCGAAGATGATGGCGAAAAAGAGCGAGCCGATTGCGGCGGTGTAGGGCTGTTCTACGGCGGCTTTGATGCCGAGCCAGTCGATTCCTTCGGTGGTGTCGTTGAGCTGGTTGTCGCTGCCGATGGCACCGATGAGGAGGTTGTAACCGGATGCGTCGAGCGGGGCAATGGTCGCGGTGGCTTTGGGGCG
>JAQUHX010000011.1 GCA_028681575.1 Patescibacteria group bacterium
ATGGCTCCTTGGCAAAAATTAAAAAGATTACAGCTGTTGTTAAAAATTTTCATTCTCGGCGCGCCTTAATGACTTTGAAGCGTCATTTTCCGAGCGGGATTAAATTTTTCCCGGCCGTTTATGATGCTTATAATTTTTCGCGCGACACTTGGCCCGATAGTGAGATTGGGCGTGAAAAAGTTTTAAGTGAATGGCAGAAAATACCAAAATATTTAGCTCAAGGCGATTTACAAGAGTTAAGTGCGGCTGATGAAGAATCTTTCAAATAAAAAAGAGTCCCAATTGGACTCCTTTTTTAAAAACATTACCAAACAATTTCTTTTTGATGTTGTTTTTTTAAGTAGTTATTAGTTTGGGAAAAGGGGCGGCTTCCGAAAAACCCACTGTAAGCCGACAGAGGTGAAGGATGGGGCGCCTCAATAATTAAATGTTTGCTGACGTCAATTAAATTCTTCTTGCTTCGGGCATAATTGCCCCAAAGGATAAAAACCAGATGGTCTCGTTTTTTAGATAAAGTTTTAATTACCGTATCTGTAAATTTTTCCCAGCCGCAGTTTTTATGAGAGGCGGGAGCGTTGGCGACAACTGTTAGAATGGCATTTAGCAGTAAAACCCCTTGTTTAGCCCAAGGTTCTAGATTCCCGTTATTGACCAGCGCTGGTCGGCCAAGGTCAGCTTCAATTTCTTTGAAGATGTTTTTCAGGGATGGTGGTGGTGAGATTGAGTCTGGAACTGAAAAACAGAGTCCGTGGGCTTGGTGGGGGCCGTGATAGGGGTCTTGGCCTAAAATAACGACCTTAACCTGAGAAAACGGGGTTAGCCAAAAAGCTTTAAATATATTTTCTGGACGCGGGTAGATGGTTTTACTTAAATATTCTTGGCGAATAAGATCAGACACCTTTTTAAATCCTGGGCTAGCAAAATAAGAAGCTAAAACCTTTTTCCACTCGGGTTCAATATTTACTTCAGTTGTCATAGATTATTATTTTAGCACACAAATAAAAAAGGCGACCACTAGAGGTCGCCTTACCGGCAGCAAATTAATGATGCCCAAATTCCCGGATTATTTTAACCACGATGCCTCTTATTTCTACTTCTTTCCGATAAATCGGAGAAAAAGTTGGATTAGCGGGTTGTAATCTGATGCGATTTTTCTCCCGATAAAATCGCTTCAGCGTGGCCTCATTATCATCAATCACTGCGACGACGGTGTCGCCATCAGCAGCGTAATCCTGTTTTTTAATAATGGCAAAATCGCCATCAAAAATACCATCGCCAATCATGGAATTGCCATGAACTTTTAAGGCGTATAATTCGCCCCCTTGGAAGCGGCGGTCTTTAGCGATTTCTACGACTTGGTCAGGAATCTCAATTGCTTCAATTGGCTTGCCAGCGGTAATAACGCCGACTAAGGGCACCTCCATCATGTCAGTAAAGCGTTGGCCGACTAATTCTAAACTGCGAGAAACATTTTTGGCACGCTTTAGGAGACCTTTTTTTACCAATGACGTTACATGCTCGTGAACGGTAGAAACGGCGGAAATTTGGAAGTGATCACGGATTTCTGGAAGAGAAGGGGCATAGCCATTCTCAGCAATTTGCTCTTCAATAAAATCGTAAACCTCTTTTTGTTTTTTTGTTAGTGTAGGCATAGGGATAATAAAAATTTATTATAAAAATATTATACCGAAAGTAAACCGAAAGAGCAAGAGGCTTAATTTGGTTGGCCCGAAGCGATTTATTCTCTATAATAAAATTATGAAAAGTTTAATCATTTTTATTTTTTTTAGCGCTTTAGCTTTTTCTCCAGTTTTGGCTGTTTCTGATTTTGTTCCTTTTACTCCTCAGGCACCAAGCGCTAATTGGGCCGACCCGCGACAGCAAGATGGCTGCGAAGAGGCCTCAGCCTTGATGGCTATGGCTTGGGTGCGCGGAGAAGAAAGCTTGTCAGCTCAGGAAGCGGAAGCAGAAATTTTAAGAATAGTTGACTATACTCAAAAAAAGTATGGAGAATCACCGGACCTCTATGTAGCTGATGTTGTTACTCAGATTTTTTATGATTACTTTGATTATGATAATGTTTGCTTGCTTTATGAGGTCACTCCAATTAAACTTGAGAAATATTTAAAAGCGGGACACCTTATTCTGGCTCCGACCAATGGTCGCGCTTTAGCTAATCCTTATTTTAACCCTCCTGGACCTGATAATCATATGGTGGTTTTAAAGGACTATGACTCTAAAACTTTAGAATTTATTACTAATGACCCGGGCACCAAAAGAGGTGAAAATTATCGTTACCATCGTGATTTACTGTTTGCCGCTATTCGGGCCTATCCCAGCGGTAATCATCTGCCCCATCTGCCTCAGGATGAAAAAACGGTAATTGTTGTTAAGAAAAAATAAAAATATGACTGAGAAGAACAGAACATCAAATTTATCCTTGCCGGCAAAATTTTTAAAAACAGCAATGGGCGCAGACCCGATTTTTTCTGACGGTACTCCTCAAATTGCCTTAATTGGTCGTTCTAATGTCGGCAAGTCTAGCACTTTAAATGCTTTAACTGGTGTTAAGAAATTAGCGATTGCCAGTGCTACGCCTGGCCGAACTCGGGGGATTAACCTGTTCTCTTGGGGGGATTCTTATTTGGTTGATTTGCCTGGTTATGGCTATGCGAAACTTCCCGACAAAGAGCGGCGGCGCTTATCTGAGCTGATGGGTTGGTACTTGTTTAATGATAGTTTTTCACCACGCCTGGTGATTCAAATAATTGATGCGCGGTTAGGGCCAACACCGGCAGACTTAGAAGTCCTTGGGCTTTTGGAGGCTAATGAACGCCGAGTTTTGCTTATTGCCAATAAATCTGATAAAATCAAGGCCGGTGATCGGGCCAAAATCCGTCGCCTTTTAACTAGTAAACTCGGATCTCGGCCGGTCTTTTTTTATTCCGCTAAAACAGGAATGGGGGTCCCTGAGGTTCTAAAAGAAATCTTATGTTAAATATTTATTTAGCGCGTCATGGTCAAGATGAAGATAATGCCAATGGTATTTTAAATGGTCATCGTGACAATCCCTTAACGGACTTAGGAAAAAATCAAGCTCTTGTTTTAGCTCAACATATCAAAAAGCAAAATCTTTCTTTTGAAAAGATTTATACTTCACCTCTACAACGAGCGCAGGCTACGGCTCAAATTGTTGCAAGCGCGTTAGGTTACCCTGAACCAACAGTTAATCAGGATTTAATTGAGCGCGACTTTGGCGTAATGTCTGGCCAGAAAATTGTTGATATCGAAAAACTTCCTGGAGCTGAATTGATTCATAGTGATAAGGTCGTCTATTTTGTTAAAGCTGAGGGAGCAGAAACATTTTCTCAAGCTTTAGAAAGGGCGCGCAAAGTTTTAGCAGAGTTAAACCTTAAGCATCCAAATGGTGGTAATGTTCTTTTAGTTACTCATGGTGATTTTAGTAAAATGATGTTTGCCGCTTTTTATAATCTTTCCTGGGAGGTAGCTCTGCAGTCTTTCCATTTTGGCAATTCCGAGCTCGTGCTTTTAGCTCCCGGTTTAAATCCTGACGATGCTCACATTTTTAAAACTGAGCAGTTTAATAAATAAAGATTACTAACAAAAAAGGCCTTCCGTGGGGAAGGTCTTTTTTTTGGATGTTAATTTTTATTCAATGCAACAATCAATTACTTTTCTGACTAAGTCGCCTAATTTTCCTCCTAAGCCTTTTTTCTTTTCTGACCGGCCTTCTTCTTCCTTTAAGACTTCTTCTTGATCTCGTTTATTTAAAGCTTGGTCATCAATTTTTTTAAGGTCAGCTGTTTGGATTAGGTTCATATTTAAGCCCCAAAATAGCGAGTAAAGTTCATAAGCTTTAGCAAACATATCTTCAGCTTCTTCTTTTTTGCCGCGTCCCTGCGCCTTAGTTCCAACCTCCATTAAGCGATAAGAAGCGGCCAGTAAGTGTTTGGAGATGCACCAAACTTCACCTTCATAGTCCTTTACGATTCGCTTTAGTAAATCCTTGCGCATCTCTCTAATCTCGGCAAGTAAATCATAATATTTAGGGTTGCTGGTTTTAGCGCCCGTAAAGAAAAAATGCTCTTCGATGGAGACCAAATTCATAATTGCGATTGTTAAATCTTGGTCGCTCGAAAGATCAAGTTTGAAATCTTTTTTTAAATCATCAAATTTTTTAATCATTTCGTCTAATTCTAATTTATCCGTCATATTGTTATTTGGTTAGAAAATAAAAGATGAAACTAAAGAAAGTAAGAGCGCCGAAGGGCATTATTACTTTTTGAAAAGGGAAGTAAGCTTTGCCATTGTTTTCCTTCTTTAAATAAACATAAAGGGCGCTCATTATCCAAAAAACCAAGGCTCCCAAAATGCTTCCTAATAAAATCTTATCCATTCCCCAGAGCTTATTCAAGGGGTGTCCTAAAAATCCCTGACTATTTAAGGGCCAAGCAATTAGAGCAATGAAAAGAATAATTGTCCCCCACTTAATTAAAGGCCAGGCTTTTCTTTGTCCAAGTTTGGGGCGGAGCCAGTTAATAGTCCACATAATCATCGCCATTGTTAGCCCGCCAATCCACAAACCAGCAATAGCGTCATCAATTCCTAAATAGCGAGAGGCTCCTAAGCCGGCGCCAACGGCAACAACACAAACCGGACAAACAGCTTGAGCTGCTGGCGCAAATCCCATTGAAGCTAAGATTAAAAGTCCAACGGTTCTTAGTCTTTTCATATTTTTTTATCCTGAAAATAACTAATAATATCTTGGTCTCCTAAGTAGCAATTTTCGCCGTCATAAAACATCGGCACCCCCCTTTTATCAGGTTCAATGCCGCAACGCTCAGCAGTAGCATTAAACATTTGGGAGTTTTGCTGGTTTTGAGAAACTTCTAGTTCTATAAAATCAACATAGTGATTGATTTGATTGTCATCAACAAATTTATCAACATTTTCACAATGAGGGCAACCGAGGCTAGTATATAAAACTTTTTTTGGCTGAGTCTTTATCAGTAAGGCACTAAGGCCAATTAAGACAAAAAAACTGACGATCACTAAAGTTATTTTCACAGATTGCTTCATAGCTGTTATTTAGATTAATTAATTTTTTAGACTTTCAATTATACTATAAAATCAGAAAATTATAAAATATTTGAAAACTAATCTTTAAAAAGAGGGGTGGTTTTTTAAGCCACCCCCCTCTTAATTTATTGGTAGTTTTTAATTTTTTCTTTAATTTCGGAAATAAAGTCATCTTTTTTAAGCTCGCGCGTTTCTCGTTCACCGCGATCACGGACGGAGACAGTTAGGCCAGCTAACTCCTTGTCGCCAATTACTAGAGTATAAGGAACTTTTTCGTTGACCGCTTTTCTGATTTTATTGCCAACGGTTTCATTAGAGTCATCTAGGTCGGTTCTTATTCCATTTGCTTCTAATTCTTCTTGAAGTTTTTGGGAGTGAGCGATATGACTAGTGGCTACAGAGATAATTTTTACTTGAACCGGAGAAAGCCAAACGGGAAAAGCGCCCGCGTAATGTTCAATAATTACGCCTAAGAATCTTTCAATTGATCCTAATAAAGCTCGGTGAATAACAACCGGCGTCTTGGCACTGCCGTCGGTGTCAGTATATTTTAATTCAAAGCGTTGTGGCAATTGGAAATCTAATTGGATTGTTGCTAATTGCCACTGCCTTCCGATGGCGTCTTTAACTTTGACATCAATTTTTGGTCCGTAAAAAGCGCCGTCGCCTTCGTTTATTTTGTAAGCTAAATTTGCTTTCTCTAAAGCTTGTTTTAAGTCAGCTTCAGCTTCATCCCAAGCTTCTTTTTCGCCTAAAAATTTTTCTGGTCGGGTCGAGAGATGGATTTCGTCAATTTTTAAGTTAAAAATTGTGTAAATATTTTTTATCTTTGTTAGAAGAGCGGCGATTTCTTCTAAAATTTGTTCCGGTCGAACAAAAATGTGGCAATCATCTTGAGACAATGAGCGCACTCGAGTTAAGCCATGCAAAGTTCCAGACTTTTCGTTGCGATAAAGAGTGCTTGTTTCAGCTAGGCGTAAAGGTAAGTCCCGATAAGAATGAAGTTCATTTTTAAAAATCAGCATGTGGGCCGGGCAATTCATCGGCTTAACCCCGATGTCAATATTATCTTCGGCGTGATGAAGGCAAAACATATCTTCTTGGTAGTGATCCCAATGCCCAGAAATTTTCCAAAGCTCGGCATTTAAAAGTTGAGGGGTGCGGACTTCGCGGTAACCAGTGCCATAGGAAAAAGTTCTAACAAATTTGATTAATTCTTGAAGAAGCGTCATGCCCTTAGGAAGAAAGAAGGGCATGCCGGGGGCAACCTCGTGATTCATAAATAAACCAAGTTCTTTTCCTAATTTACGGTGGTCCCTCTTTTCAGCCTCTGCCTGCAT
Source organism: Patescibacteria group bacterium (assembly GCA_028681575.1). Lineage (GTDB taxonomy): Bacteria > Patescibacteriota > Patescibacteriia > Patescibacteriales > UBA12465 > JAEZRQ01. The sequence continues at coordinate 6,441 of JAQUHX010000011.1, forward strand.
ATTTAAGTAGGCGTCTAGTTCTTCTTTAGTGTCAAAAGCTAGGCCGTAGATACGAGTTAGCATTCGGTTTTTTTCATCGCCGCGCCAATAGGCTCCGGCTAACTTTTCTAGTTTAAAACTACCGGCAGCAATTTCTTTAGTGTTGGCAACATGCGGTCCGCGGCAGAGATCAGTAAACTCTCCAACCGTGTAGAAACTAAGCATCGTTTCTCCGGTGGCTTTTAAATCAGCAATTAACTCTTCTTTATAGGGGTGTTTTTCCGAGCGCGCTTCCGCTAGAGCTTCGTCAATATTTTTTTCGGTACGAGTAAAAGTTAAGTTCTGCTTAACTAAATGAATCATTCTTTTTTCCAGTCCTTTTAAATCCCCTTCAGTAATTTTAGTATCGCCAAAATCAATATCGTAGTAAAAGCCAACATCAATACTCGGTCCAATTGCTAATTGGGCTTGGGGGTATTTTTCAACAACCGCTAACGCTAGCAAGTGAGCTAGCGAATGGCGTTTAGTCGTCACTGGGGCGACCGGAAGATTTTTCTCGGACATAAGATTTAGATTTTATTTAGAGCTGATGCCCTTTGGGCTCTAAAAAACCCGCCTCGGCAGCAGCGCAAATTAAATTTACGCAGTTACCGGGACGGGATTTACATCTCGCGGTTCCACCCGACTTTTAAACGGCCTTAATGAAACCGCTTAACTCTTTTTATTTGTTTGCTTCTTTAGCAAGAAAGGCGTGTTTACAAATTTTTGTAAACATGCGCTGGTTTGGTAGACCAGCCAATCAGAAGCTTTTTTATTATATCAATAAACCAAACTTTTTCAAGGGTTTCAATCTTTTAATTACTTTAACTTAAGCTGATAAATATTTCCGGTTCGGCTATCAGAGAAAGTTAGTTTATTTTGGGACTCATCAACTACCACCTGGTTGATATTATACTGACCGTCAGGAATGGCAATTAGGGTTCGGGTTCGGTTCTCTAAGTTGATTTTGTAAATTTCATCATGACTATTGGCGGCAAGTGAACGAAAGATTCCTGAACCTTCTTCGAGTTCAGTTGGAACAGCGCAATAAATTTCTGTGTTGTTTGCGAAGGCACACTTATCCGCCCAAGTGTTTAATCCCAAGCTTTGGCGGTTTTGGCTAATTCTATCGCCTTGAGCATCAACTATCCAGAGTAAAGGTTTTAAATCGCTGTTAACGTTGTAGGCACTGTAAAGAAGCCGGTCGCCAGTTTTTGACCATTCGTAAGTTAAGCCCCGTCCTTCAACAATAGTTGATTTAAAATTTTCTCCATGTAGGCCAACAAAGAATACTTCTTGGCGGTTAAAATCTAGGCTGCGTGTGTAGGTGGCAACGATTTGATTGTTTGGTGACCAACCAGGAGTCACCCGATCGGCGTTTGTGCCAATTTCTTCTAAATTATAAACCTGAGAGCCGTCGTCGGAAGCAATTGTTAGGAAACGATTATTTGGGTCAAGGCCAATACTTTTAGTAATTACTTGATCGCTTTGAGGCGAAAAAGAAAATTCCTCCCAGTGAGCAGGGAAGCTCACCTGCTTTTCTTTGTCAAAATCATATAAAATTTTGCTATCATCTGGATATTCTAAAACTGCTTTTTTGCCATCAGGGGCCCAAGTAACATTTTGAACACTAAAGAAAACTTGATCACTAATTTTTTGAGCTTGCCCGTCTGCGCCAAGGCGATAGAAAAGACCATCGTCGGTATTATAATATTGAATTCCGCTGCTACTGTTGCTTAGTCCGATTGTTGGCCTGTCAACAACCAAGGTCACTTCAGTGACGCCACCAATTGCTTGGGCGGATGGCTCGTTAGGGTCAGGGGGCATTGTGTCTCCTGGCCGCCAAGGGGTGCTTGAAGAATCCCCCTCGCTTCCGGGCAGGATTCCAGGTGTGCTTGTTTCAGTCTGTCCTTCGCCTTCACCGGCGATGGGCAAGGTGCCAGTCGCCACTATTTCCGGATCAAAAGGCTCTGGTTCGCTTATCAAACTCCCGTTAAAAAAGACTCGAAAAAGTAAATAGCCTAAAAGAACAGTGATTAAAATAAAACCAATTACTAAAGATAGTTTTTTTTGTTTGTCAGATAGCGCCATATTTTTAAAAAAAGAATTAATAAAAAATTAGAATCACTTTTCTTTTATTCTTTAATATTATATAATACAATCATCTAAGCAGCAAACTATTTGATTATTTTTTTAATCTTTAGTTTTTTGCCTTTTTAAGATTTTATGAGTTTATTTTCAAAAGCACCGCTTTCTTTTCTAGGCGTTGACATTGGCGACTCTTCTATAAAAATGGTGGAATTAGTTCGCAAAGGAAAAAGAATTTATTTAAAAAATTACGCTTTTAGTGAAACTAAAAAAGATGTTAAATTTACCAAAATTGAAGATGTGGCTTATTTAGCAAAAGCGATTCAAAAAATTCATACTGATTCAAAAATTATTTCCCGTCGAGTTACAGCCTCTTTACCAACTTTTGCTGTCTTTTCTTCAATTATCACCTTAAGCGGAGTTGATCCTAAAAATTTACATGAAGCCGTTTTAGAAGAGGCTCGCAAAGTTATTCCTTTGCCTTTAGATGAAATGAAGATTGATTATAAAGTGATTACTGATTCACCAACTGATAAAAAGAATCGTAATTTGCGAGTGTTTTTAACTTGTTCACCGCGGAAAATAGTTCGGAAGTATATTGATATTTTTCGTCAAGCAGGCATGGAACTTTCTTCTTTGGAGACGGAGACGTTTTCTCTTGTTCGTTCTTTGGTTGGCAACGATAAGTCAACGACAATGATTGTTGAGATTGGCGCTAACAGTACTGACATCTCTGTTGTTAGAGAAAGCATCCCGGTTTTAAATCGTAGTTTAGAAATTTGTGCTTCAACCTTAACCCAGGCTTTGGCTGATTCTTTAGGGATGACCTTTCAGCAGGCGGAACAATTAAAAATGGATCTCTCCTTATCAACTCGGGTTGCTAAAGATGCTGCGGTTAGCCCTGATGATTTTTCTGGGGTTATCATTAAAGCCTTAAGCCCAATTATTAGTGAAATCAAGTATTTATTAGATTTTTATAATTCAGCTAATGCTGCGCCGGTAGAAAAAATTGTTTTATCTGGAGGTGGCGCTCTTTTAGGGGGCCTGCCCGAGTACTTAAGTAATCAATTAAATTTACAAGTAATTATTGGTGATTCTTTTAATCGAGTGTTATATCCTAATGAGTTACGGCCAATTATTCATGAGCTGGGCCCAAGTTTAGCAGTTGCGGTTGGCTTGGCTCTCCGTGAAGTCGAGCAATAAAGTTTGTGATTTTTATTTATGCCCGTTTTAAAAAAAACTAAACCCCACGCTTCTTTAGCTCCAGATTTAGCCTCTAACCCAGAGGTTTTAGAGGTGAACTTGGTTCGGGATGAGGTGGCCGTGGAATTTAATTGGGGGCGTCGTCTGGGGTCATTGTTTTTAATTTTGCTTTTGGTCGCGGCTTTAGTGGCAGAGATTTATTTTGGTTTAGATTGGTGGCAAGGGCAAGAAAGAACCCAGGCAGAAAAATTAAAAGCTGATCATTTACTTACTACTCAGCAAATAAATAATATTAATAATAATTCTAAAGATTTTCTTGATTTTAAAGATAAGACATCTCTAGTTGAGCAATTAATTGATCAGCATATCTATTGGAGTGATTTTTTTACTTGGCTGGAGCAGAATACTTTAAGTTCGGTTCGTTATTTTGATTTTAGCGGTGATGTTAGTGGTGAATACACCTTAGCAGCTCAAACTAAAAATTATCGTGATATTAGTTGGCAAACAAAAGCATTTAAGGATAATCCTTGGGTAGACGAAGTTTCTGTTCAGTCCGGAGTTTTGCAAGAAGAAGATATCGATGATTCTAATCTTAAAGAGGAATGGATAAATTTTAGTGTTGTTTTAAAGATAAAGCCTCAAATTTTTTATCGTTTAAAATCAGAGACAGAAAATGTTGAGACTGAGATTTTAAATCAAGATAATCTTGAAATAAATTCAGGGCTTACGACTAGTACTACTGAGCTTGACTCTGGCGACATCGAGGAGGCCTTACCGTTTGCAGACCTTAATATTCTTGAGTCAAATTTTCCACCTTTGATTTCTGATGGCGAACCAGAGTTTGAGCTTGATAATCAGCTTGAGGCTGGAATTGTTGATGGAAATGAATCTGAACTTGAGGTTGATAATCAAGCTGAATCAAGTCAAATTGAACAGCGTGTCGTCCCAGGAGGTGAGCTAATGACTGAACCAGAGTCTGTAATCATTTTTGAGTAATTTTTTATGAATTCCGCTCTCGCTAAGCAAAATAAAATAAACACTTTGCTTAATCGCTATTTTAATTTGGGCGTGATTGTCTTGGCGCTTTTCTTATTACTTTTGAGCTATCTTTTGCTTTTGCGTCCAAAGGTTGATGAAGTTGTTTTGTCGGCTCAAGAAACAATTACCTCCCAGCAGCGCTTATTATCTGCAGAAAAAACCCGCTTAAATAGATTAGAAGAAGCCGTAAGTGCTTACTCTCAAATTAATCCGATTGATATTGAGCGTATTAACAGTATTTTGCCTAATGATTATGATAAAGAGGCTTTATTTGGTGAAGTTGAGGAAATTATTACTAATCAAGGTTTTATTTTAACGAGTGTAAACATTGAGAAGGATACGGACAGAGAAGTGGATAGTAGCGGAGAAGAGGAGGAAGAAATTTTACCAAAAATTTCTGAAAATTTAGGGGTTATTTCTTTGTCCCTTGAGATTTCAACGGTTGATTACGCTGGTTTAAAAAATTTATTAATTTCTTTAGAAAAGAATTTAAAATTCCTTGAGGTTGCAAATGTTTCTTTGTCAGATGGCAATACTGTTTCTTTGAATTTAGTTACTTATTACTATAAATAAATGACTAAAAAACGACCCGCTTACTTTATTTATTTGTTAGTTTTCATCCTCTTGCTTTTAGGGGCGTCTTTATATGTTTGGCGAGACCAAGTGGCTGTTTATTTATTTTCTAAAGATTTAAAAATAGCTATAGATGGCGGCGCTCCTTCTCAGGGGCGCTCAGAGGTAGTTTCTTTAGAAATTTTACGCGATTCGCGAATAAAATCTTTAGAGCAACAAGTAAAGATTTTTAATTATAATGATTTGGTAAAAAGTCAAGATTTAATTATTGACCAGCCGCCACTTATTAATTTGCCGCCACCCGAAGGAGAGGAGGCGCCAGTAATTTTAAGGCCAGCGCGAGTTCGAGTTGGCAACAGTAATCCTTTCGTTAAGAAAGCTCCGCGTTAGTAAAAATTATGACTAAAAATGATCGCATTCTCCAAGCTTTGTTGGAAAAAAATTTATTGACCGCGGCCCAGATAGAGGGGCTAAAGACTCGGGGCGACAATAAACGCCCTGATTTTTTGGCGATTTTAGAAGGCTTGGTGGACGAAGAAAAATTAGCTGAACTTCGAGCAGAGATTGCTGACTTGCCTTATGTTTTAATCCAGAACGAAGAAATCCCTGAGGCTATTCTTAATTTTTTGCCAGAGGAAATTGCTAAAACCTATAAAATTATTTCTTTTGATCGTGAAGAGAATAATATTAAAGTCGCTTTAGTTGAAGCAGATTTAAAGGCAATGGAGGCGGTCAACTTTTTGGCTGCTGGTGAGCGTTTGCGGCCAGTCTTTTTTATAGTTTCGACTAGTAGTTTTAAAAGAGGTTTCAAACAGTATCAGAAAATGGAAGATGAAATCTCGACCGCTTTAGAGGTTAAGGCAAAAAGTGAAGGTGAAGATTTGATTCAGATTGAGGATGAGGGTGAGGTTGGTGATGAAGAAATTAATAGCGCTCCCGTCGCGAGAATTGTTTCAGTGGTTATTCGTCATGCGGTTGAAGCGCGAGCCTCAGATATTCATATTGAGCCTTACGACAAAGAAAGTCGGGTTCGTTATCGAATTGATGGCATTTTACACACCTCTTTAACTTTGCCTAAAAGTATTCATCCGGCAATTATCGCTCGTATTAAAGTTCTAGCCCGTTTGAAGTTAGACGAGACGCGCGTTCCTCAAGATGGGCGCATCCGTTTACTTGTAAATGGCCGTGAAGTTGATTTTCGTGTTTCCACCTTGCCTTTAGCCAGTTCTGAAAAAGTGGTGATGCGTATTTTAGACACTAATAGTGGTGTGCCGACCTTAGAATCTCTCGGTTTTAATTTTAATACTGTTAATTGTATTCGTGAGGGAATAAAAAAAACTAGCGGGATGATGTTGATTACTGGTCCGACCGGGTCTGGAAAGACTACTACTATCTATGCTGTTTTGACGATTTTAAATAAAGAAGGGGTTAATATCTCAACCCTGGAAGATCCGGTTGAGTATGAAATTAAAGGCATTAATCAGGCCCAGGTTCGGCCAAAGGTTGGCTTTACTTTTGCTAATGGTTTGCGTTCGCTTTTACGTCAAGATCCAAATATCATTATGGTTGGCGAAATTCGTGATGAGGAGACGGCTGGTTTGGCAACTAACGCGGCCCTAACGGGACATTTAGTTTTATCAACTTTGCATACTAATGATGCCTTGGGGACGATTTTTCGTTTATTAGACATGGGCATTGAGTCTTTCCTTTTAGCTTCGACTCTAAAAACTGTCGTCGCTCAGCGTTTGGCCCGTCGTCTCTGTAAAGCCTGTAAGCAGCCGATAAAAATTCCTGAAGAAGAGTTGGCTGACATTCGCCAAGAGTTAAACCAAATTCCAATTAGCGTTTTAAAAGAAGAGATTGAAGGTTTTGTCTCGGTTGATGATTTTTTGGAAAAATCAGTTTTTTATCAAGCTAAAGGGTGTTCGCGTTGCGAAGAGACAGGTTATCGCGGTCGAATTTCTATCGGCGAGGCGATTGATATTAATGAGAAATTAAAAGATATTTTAAACGAAGGCGCCGATAATTTGAGTTTGGAGGCGGTAAAAAACAGTCAAGATTTTATCTCTATTAAACAAGACGGCTATTTAAAGGCCGCCCAAGGCATTACCACGATTGAAGAGGTGCTGCGGGTTATTGAGGATTAACTTTATGGCTATTTTCCGTTATAAAGCTAAAAATTCAAAAGGGCGAACAAAGAATGGTTTGGACGTGGCGATGTCTGAAGCTGATTTATTGCAGCGCTTGCGTCGACAAAATCTTGATGTCGTATCTTTGGTTTTGGCTGATAATTCTCTTGAAGCTAAATTAAATTTACTTTTAAATAGGGTTAGTGGCAAGGATTTGGCAATTTTTTCTCGGCAGTTTGCGGTGATGATTTCGGCTAATGTCCCAGTGGTGGAATCATTAGTTATTTTAATTGAGCAAACTTCAAATTTTAAATTAAAACAAGTGGTCGCTGAAGTCGCTTTTGAAGTTACGGCCGGCGGTCTTCTGTCCGACTCTTTAATGCGGCACCCAAAAATATTTGATAACTTTTTTGTCAACATGGTTAAAAGCGGTGAGGCCTCTGGAAAGCTCGATGAAGTTTTAGAATATTTGGCCGATCAAACGGAAAAAAGTTATGATACGGCTTCTAAGGTCAAAGGGGCAATGATTTATCCGGTTTTTGTTTCGGTAGCGATGGTTGTCGTTGGGGTAATTTTGATGGTAAAGATTCTTCCCAGCTTAACAGGCATGCTTGAGGAAAGTGGCACCGAATTACCAATGACTACTAAAATAATTATTGCTGCTTCTGATTTTTTAACCCAATATCTTTGGCTTCTTATAGTTTTGTTGATTGGTGTGGTTTTTTTAATTCGTCTTTATTTAAAAACAGATAAAGGGCGTCGCAACTGGGATTCTTTGTCTTTGCGTTTACCAATTTTTGGCAAACTAGTAAATTATATTGTTTTAACGCGCTTTACTAGATCGCTCAGCACTCTACTTAAGGGTGGCGTAACCATTACCAAAAGTTTAGAGGTGGTCTCTGGTGTTGTTAGTAATAAAGTTTATGAGGATATTCTTTTACGCACTTTACAATCGATTCAAGATGGTAATTCTTTATCGACGGTCATGAATACTGAAGCAATCGTTCCTAAAATGATTCCGCAAATGATTGCCGTTGGCGAAAGAACGGGAAAATTAGATGTAGTTTTAGATAGCGTAACCGGTTTCTATACTCGAGAATCTGATAAAATGTTATCAAATTTAAGTTCTCTAATGGAGCCGTTGATTATGGTGATTATGGGTATCGGGGTTGGCATTATGGTGGCGGCCGTCATTATGCCGATGTATAATATGGCTACTCAGTTCTAGGGGTGTATTGTATATTTTTTAAAATTATTTTATAATTAAAAAAGATTCCTGTTTTAGGCGATTGTTCAGTTTTTATTTTTGTGCTATTATTTTTAGTGTAGATTTTAAAAATCATTTCCGGGCTCTCCGGTTTAAATATAAAAAAATATTAATTAAGTTAGTTATGAAAAACAAAAAAGGTTTTACTTTAGTTGAGCTTCTGGTGGTTGTCGCTATTATTGGTATTTTAGCGGCCGTTTCAGTGGTAGCTTTAAATACGGCTCGGGCTCGGGCTCGTGATTCGCGCCGGGTGGCCGATGTCAGACAAATGCAAACCGCTTTAGAGCTTTACTATAATGACGAGGGCACTTATCCTGCCAGCGCTGATGCGGGTGGGCAAATTAAGGCTAGTACTAGTGGTACTGTTTACATGTCTCAAATTCCAACTCCTCCAAGCCCTCACGATGGTAATTGCACAGCGGCAAATAATTTATATCTTTACGCTATCCAGGGCTCAGGCACTACTAATCCTTCCTACACCATCACTTACTGCTTAGGCTCGGCTACTGGCGGTTTAGATGCTGGTGTTTCCGTGGCAACTCCAGCAACCATTCAGCAGTAATTTCTCTTTAATTTCTCCCCCCTTACTCCGGCCTGATTTTTCGGGTCGGAGTTTTTTTAGTATAATGAAAAAGTCTCTAATTAATTATTTAAGTTTATGAAAATAGTTAAAGCGTCAACAGAATTAATTGAAGATTTTTTAAAAAGCGTTTCGGCTTATGATAAGCGCGGGGCAGAATTTTTAGTTAGTTCAGAGTGGCAGAGTCTTCTTCAAAGCGAAGGGGCGGTGGTTGAAAATTTAGCAGTTTTAGAAGACGAAAAAATAATTACTCTTTTTAATCAAGTTAGAAAAAAGACTCCCTTTGGTTCTTTTTATTATTATCCGCGTGGCCCCTTAGTTAGCCCTTCTTTAAGCACTGTTCAAAAAAATGCTTTAGCGGAGATTTTTAAAGCTAGAGCTAAAGAACAGGGGGCAATCTTTTTAAGATTAGAGCCAAATTATCTCTGGCTAAATCTTAAAAAAACCGTCGCTTTACAACCGGCGCAAACTTTGATTTTAGATTTAAACCTTAAAGAGGAAGTTCTTTTAGCAGCGATGCACCAAAAGACTCGCTATAATATTCGTTTAGCTACTAAAAGGGGGGTGACTGTTCGACTTGGAAACAAGAATGACTTAGCTGATTTTTGGCGCTTAATGCAGGCAACTGGCGCGAGAGATAATTTTGGCACTCACACTAGAGCTCATTACGAGACCTTAGCGCAAAACTCTGATTTTATAAAATTGTTTGTTGCTGAAGTGGCTGGTCGGGTAGTCGCCGCTGGTTTATTTGCTTTTTATTTAGATAAAGTTACCTATCTTCATGGCGCCTCTGATTATAAAGAGCGAGCTTTAATGGCTCCTTATGCTTTACAATGGGAAGTGATTAAAAGAGCCAAAAAAGAGGGTTATAAGTTTTATGATTTTTATGGCCTTGATGAAAAAAAATGGCCTGGGGTAACACGCTTTAAATTAGGTTTCGGTGGTCGGATAGAAAATTACCCCGGCACTTTTGATTTAGTGTTACAGCCCTTTAAGTATAAACTTTATAAGCTATTTCGCTCTTTAAATCGCTATCTAAAATCCAAATTTCGCCAAATTTCTAAATCCTAATTTATGGTTTTTATAAATAACCAAACCAAACATCACTTGCCCAAGCGCCGCCTCTTAAAAATAACTAAAAGCTTTCTTAAAGAGCGGGGCCGAAAGGAACAGGAGGTGTCTTTAGTTTTTGTTGAGCCAGAATTTATGCGGCACTTAAATTTAAAATATCGAGGCTTAGACAAAACTACTGATATTTTATCTTTTCCAGTCTTAGAAGGGGGGCCGGTCTTAGGGGAGATTTTTATTAATTTAGAAGCTTTTGAAGATTTAACTTCTTATCAAGAAATTCTAAATTTATTAGGGGCCTCATCTTTAAAATCTAAGAAACAATTTAGACTTTTATTAGACTTTATTTTAGTTCACGGTTTGCTGCATTTAATTGGCTACGATGACGAAAGACCTGAAGAGCGAGAACAAATGCTTCGTTTGGGTAAAGATTTTTTAGTAAAACATGGTATAATAAAAAGATGAAAAATGTTTTTCTAAAAATCGGAATTTTTTTAATCGTCGTAATTTTTGGGGGTGTTTTTTTTGTAGTTGAACCCGCCGCCGCTGACGCTAGCCATAATATTCGAGGGGTGGCTTATAACGGCTCTTATGGCTACATCAGTTTTAATTGTTTAGATGATGATTTTGGAGCTCGTTTTCCAATGTCTTTTCCTTTCGCTTTTTACATTGGCCCTTGCACGGTTCGTCAGTCGGGGGTTAATTTGGACGAAAATAATAATTTTTCTGGTGAGGCCTGGAATTCTATTTTAGGGGTCATCACTTTTAGCAGCGCGCTGACACCGCCAACAGAACATTTCCGAAGTTATTGTAATAATAATGGTACCTGTTTAGCAGCTAATAATTGTACCGCTTGTTATAATGAGGATGATGGCCGGGTTTATGGTTATATGCAGGTAGTCAGCACAGGCGAGTGGATTCGTTTAGATTCTGAAGTTATTAATCCAAGCACACAAATTTCTAATTATCTTTCACCGCAGCCCGGTATTTTCTCTGGTTATGCGACTTCTACTTTAGGAGAGATTAGTTTTAACTGTGCCGATGCTGGTGTTTGTGGTACAAATTCCTATTATGTTCGGATTGGTCCATTAGAGATTAGGCAGCTTCAGGCACCCCATTGGTCAGCTTCAGAGGCTTGTAGTTTGGCGGCTAATCGTGCCGTTTTAAAATGGAATCGTCGTTCCGGAAATCAAACTGCTTATCAAATTCTTGTTAGCACTCAAGACAGCACTAGTGCGGGTGTGGTTGTAAATACGGGCAAGATTTCAAGTGCTGCTTATCAGCATAATGTTTCCGGATTGTCTTATAATCAACCTTATTATTGGTTTTTGCGTTTATGGGATAGCCAAGACGTGCCCACTTCTTGGCGTCAATTTGATACTAACGCCCCAAATCGTTTAGTCCAGGATTGGCTTACTCATAATCAAGCACAAAATTTTTCTTCAAAAACTTTCACAACCTATAAACATGAATATCCGCGACCGCTCTTTTCTTGGTCTCCTGAAGAAATTACCATTGCGACTACTAGTAACACTTTTTTAAGTCAGGCGCGGGTCGCTTCGGTTGGTGCTCCAAGCGCACTGCAAAATTGTACAGATGGAACTTGCGCCTATGAATGGACAACTAGTGATTATTTGGCGGTCATTAATTCACCAACAAGTGCTTCCACTAGTATTGAATTTGCGATTGCTAGTAGCACGGCGGTTAATTTAAGAGTTACCGATAACGATGGTTACTCTTGTGCCACTTCAACAACTTTAAATGTTAATTATCAGTTGCCTCTCTGGAAGGAGATTAAAGCTTCTCAAGATAATCCTTAATTATGAAACGATCGGGTTTTACTTTAATTGAATTAATTGTTTCGATGGCTATCATTACAATGATTACGGCGATTTTTTTGGTAAATTATCGTTCAACAACTCGTCGGGCTGATTTACGCTTAACTGCCCAGCGAGTTGTTTCCGATATTCGCTTAACTCAAAATTATGCTCTCGGGTTAATGAGCTATGGAGCTAATGAAAACAAAGTTGCTCCGGCTGGCGGTTGGGGGGTGGTATTTGATTCTGGTAGCGGCGAGTATTCTACTTTTGCTGACATTACGCCCAATCATGTTTACGATATTGGTGAGGGGGAAACAGATTATGGGGCGCTTGTTCACAATTTGCCGACAAATTTTATTTTTGAAAGTTTGAAAATCAAGCAAACAAACGGTACGATAATTTCCGTTCCCAAGGTTAACATTATCTTTTTACCACCCGATCCTAAAGTTTTCATTAATGCTTCAGAAAGTAATCAAGAAGTAGAGCTGACCTTAAAGGATCAGGCGAGCGCGGAAACTAAAGTTATTAAAATTAATTTTCTTGGTTTGGCGGAAGTGGTGGGCGAAGAATAATTTTATGCAACAGGTTCGGAAAAAAATTAGTAAATTTTCAAAACCCGGTTTTTCTTTGGTGGAAATTCTGGCAATATTTTTTATTATTTCACTGGCGATGCTGGGTGTTGTTTCTTTAATTATCCAAAACATTCAAGTTCAAAGTATTAACAAAAATCAATTAATGGCTGCCAGTTTATCACAAGAGGGAATCGAGTTGGTCCGGCAGATTCGTGATACTAACTGGTTAAATGGTCGCGACTTTGCGGCCGGCTTAAGTGATGGAAGTTATGTGAGTGATTTTAATCAACAATCTTTAATCCCTTCGGCGAGTGCTCCTGATACTCGACTTTATTTAGATAGTGATGGTTTTTATGTTTTGGCAGCGGCGAGCTTAGAGCCGACAATTTTTAAGCGTCAAATTTTTATTGAACGCTTGCCGGCGACGGCTGAAGATTTAGGCGAACCCTTAAAAGTGCGTTCACTTGTTTCTTGGGAGGTGCGCGGCAATCCCTATCGTTATGAATTAGGAACTTTACTTTATGACTGGCGTTAAAGAATTTAAAACTAAAAAATTATTTAAACGGCGCGCTTTGCAGCCAGGTTTTTCTTTAACCGAAATTTTAGTTTCGGTTCTACTTTTTGCTTTTATTATTACTGGTGCTTTAAATGTTTTTCGTTTAGTTATTGAAAGTCAGCGGACCGCTTTAGCTACTCAAAATGTGGAAGAAAACCTTAAATATTTTTTAGAAGTGGCCAGCAAAGAAATCCGAATGGCCAAGCGCAGCACTGGTACTTGCGGTGTTCCTGTTGGTCAAATTTATGCTAATCAAATTGTGGGTGATTCTCAGGTTTTAAAATTTAAAAATTATCATGGCGAGTGTGTTATTTACGATTTAGATAATGAGCGTTTCCGAGTTCAGCGCGGTTTACGGACAGGTTATTTAACGCCGGCTAGTATTAGGGTCACTGAGGCTGAATTTTTAATAAAGCATAATGGTAGCTTGATTGGAAATCAGCAGGGAATGGTGGTGATGAGTTTGACTGCTCAGTCGCTGGGAAAAGATATTAATCGAGCAGCAATGAACATTCAAACAACCCTTACTTCTCGTTATTATCGCAACGATTAATATGAATTTAAAAAAAGGCAGCGCCCTCCTCCTAACTTTATTTATCGTTTCCGCCATTATCGTGGTTGCTTTAGGGGGCTCTTATTTTGTAATGATAGGGCTGCGTTCTGGAAATTTACAATATGATTCTTCGCGTGCTTATTATGTCGCCGAAAGCGGTTCAGAGCGCACCTTAAATGAAGTGCGTAAGCAAGGCTTTAATTTAAAGGAGACTCCTTTTGTTGAAATTTTTAATGTGACAATTCCGGAAATGGCTTTAAATAAAGAAGCCTCTTACTCGATTTATAACGCGAGTTGGAATCCAATAAAGTTGATTTCGGTCGGTACTTATGGTCGAACTAAAAGGAGTATAGAATTAGAGTTTTAGAGGGTAAAAATGTGTTGCTTTGACTAATAAAAATTGCTATAATTTAAGGGAAATTAAGATATAAATCTTGTGTCTCAACGAAGTGGCTTACTGACAAGAAAAAAAGTGCGACATCGCTTAAGATTCGGGCTTATTACTGGTTTAATCGCCGGGTCTTTTTTGTTGGCTGGTAATGTTAAGGCTTTAACTGATCCGTTAATTTATCAAAAACCCGTGAACGGGACCTTAACGGCGACCGAGTGGAATAATTTATTGAATGATTTTGTTGCTTATCGTGATGGAGGAAGAGTTGGGATTGGGACGAC
>JAQUHX010000012.1 GCA_028681575.1 Patescibacteria group bacterium
GTAGTCCCTAGGGGAATCGAACCCCTGTTACCAGGATGAGAACCTGGCGTCCTAACCGTTAGACGAAGGGACCATTTTTTAGCTGCCAAGTTGGGCGTGAGCAATTTGCGGATGTCCGTCTAAAAATACTTCTATTTTTAAAACTCTACCTCCCTCGAGTTGTAATTCTAATATATTTAAAAACCCTTGTCCACAGGCAACTACTAATTTTTTATCAATTAGTAAAGTCGTTCCCGGGAGTTTATTTTTTAGCTCAGTTTCTTTTAAAACTTCAGCTTTAGTTATTTTTAGGCGTCGTCTTTGCCAGGTTGTAAAACTGCCCGGCCAGGGATAGTAGGCTCGTATTTCCTGATCTAAAATTTCAGCCGATTTAGTCCACTCTAATAACCCTACCTCTTTTTTTAAGCTAGAAAAATAAGAAATACCTTCTAAGGGCTGATCTTTAGGTTTGATCTTGCCTGAGTAAAAACTGACCAGCGTATTGCCTAAATCTTTAGCCCCCAAATGGCTTAATTTATCATGAAGACTGGCGGCTGTTTCTTTGGGGTCTAAAATAATTTCTGTTTGTTTTAAAATCGGGCCGCTATCTAAGCCGGCATTCATTAGCATTATCGTGATGCCACTATTTTTATCTCCATTTAAAATTGGAGCAGCGATGCAGGCAGCGCCGCGATATTTGGGGAGCAAGGAGCCATGAACGTTCACAGCTCCATATTTAGGTATCTCTAAAATTTCTCTAGGTAAGAGTTGCCCGTAAGCAACGACTACTAAAAAATCCGGTGATAACTTCTTCAATTCGGCTGCCAAACTTTTAATTTTTTGAGGCTGCCAAACCGTCAGCCCTAATTTCTGGGCGCTCTGCTTAATTGCACTGGTTGCTATTTTTTGTCCGCGTCCGGCCGGCCGGTCAGGTTGGGTAATGACCCCTAAAATTTCAAAACGGCTATCAGCGGCCAAGCTTTCTAGACTGGGCTGGGCGAATTCCGGGGTGCCGGAAAAAATAATTTTTATTTTATTAGAGCTCATGTTATTATTATAACCGCTAATTATTATTTAAGCTATTTTTATGCTGGAATCTTTGATTGCTTGGTTTTTGGGAGTAACTCAAGGCTTGGGGTATTGGGGAATTGCCATTTTAATGACGATTGAAAGTTCATTTATTCCTTTTCCTTCTGAAGCAGTGATTCCGCCGGCCGCTTGGCTCGCTCATAGTGGACATTATAATTTATATAAGGTGATTATCGTCGGGGTTTTAGGTAGTTTAGTTGGGGCTTTGATTAATTATTTTTTGGCTCTTTACTTGGGGCGACCTTTAATCTATCGTCTAGCTAATCATAAAGTTTTAAAATGGTTGGGAATAACGCCGGAAAAGATTGCGCGGTCCGAAGAATTCTTTAAAAAAAATGGCGCCAAGTCCACTTTTGTCGGTCGTTTAATTCCGGTTGTTCGTCAGTTAATTTCGTTGCCGGCCGGTTTTGTAAAGATGCCTTTAGGGAGTTTTATATTTTACACCGTTTTTGGGGCTGGCATCTGGGTCACAATTTTAGCCTATTTAGGCTACTTTTTAGGGGCGAACGAAGATTTATTTAAAAGATATTATACTGAACTGCAATGGGTGATTCTCGGTTTAGTTTTGGCCTGGCTCCTTTACTATTTAATTAAGAAGAAAAAAGTGCGTTCTAAAAAACCGACTGTTTAGTCGGTTTTTTTATTTCTCCAATTTATCAATAAAGAGAATGCCGTCTAAATGATCAACCTCATGCTGGATAATTCTGGAAATTAACCAGTCACCTTCAATTTTTTTCTTCTGTCCAAGTTCGTCGTAGTAGATACAATTAACTTTTTTATGACGGGAGACTGGCCCGTAAATAAAATCACCTTTAGCATCTAAAACGGAGAGGCAGCCCTCTTGGTCAACTTTCCGTCCCCATGATTTTTTAGTGATTACTGGGTTAACGAGAGTAATTATTTCCTTGCTTCGCTCATTATTAATTACAATTAAGCGGATATTTTTTCCAATTTGCGGAGCTGCTAGGCCAGCACCATCTAAAGCCATCATTGTGGCCTTCATATCTTCAATTAACTCCTTCATTTCCTTGTTGGCTAAATCAGCCAAAGGGACTGGTTTAGAAATTTCACGAAGGGAAGGAGCTGGATGTAGAACAATTGGAAGTATTTTCCCCATAAATTTTTTATTTTGATTCGGAAATAATCTTAAAAAAATAACGCCACTTATCTCCGCTTGGTCTTAGTTCATTAGTGTCATTAACAGCTCGCTCTACCAAATGAGGTGCCGTTTTTTTGCAGATTTGAAAAACGGAAGATTTTTTATCGGCAGGGATATTTAATTCTTTAATCACCCACAAAGCTTTCTCTTGCCAGTCGTAAGCTGGTGGTCTTTTTGCTGGATTTTTAGTTTTATTCTCCAGTATCTCTGCTAGTGATGATGGTTCCTGGTTCGACATAAGATTTAATTGGCAAATCAACGCTCAAATAGCCAATTCCTAATTCTGTTTGATAGCTTAGGATATCGGATTCAAAAATGCAACCATTTAAAGCTCCGATTAGCACAGCTAATGGTTTTAAAGCGCATTCACCAGCAGTGGCTGCCAGTTGAGGGTCAATCGCCAGCAATTGATTAGCGGCTTCGGTACCAGCATCTAAAGCGGCAATAATTTTATTATCAAATTTTGCTCCTTTAGGTGAATAGCCGCTAGGAGAAATTTTTTTTAGTCGTTGAGATAATTCTCCGGCAGCAATTAAAGCAATTTTTTTTGATTCAGCTTGTAAAATTGCGCCTAAATCTCGACCAAAGTTTATATGATCTAAGACGCTTAAATTGTTGGCAACTTGGAGGCTAATTATTTTTGCCGGCAGATTGTCGCTTAATAGTTTTAAGGGGATGCTGGTCGGGTAATCTAAGGTCTCTGAGCTTAGAAGTTGTAAGCGTGGCTTAAGAGCTTGGCGAATTTTGTCTAATAAAATTAAATCAGTAGTAAATTTTTTCTGTGCAGCTAATAAACCGAATTGGCTTAAATCTCCACTTGGATCAGGGAAGGCGTTAGCACTAAAGTAGTCATCTTGTCCTAGGCCGCGCCAGGATATAATGATTAAAGTTTCTGCCCCTGATTCTTTTAGACGAGCACTTAGAGTTGCAAAAGCTTCAGTGGTTTGCCTTAATAAAGACTGATTATTTTTGCCAATTTCAGGAATCAGAATCGGTGAATGAGGGACCAAAAAAGCGTTAGTTAAAGACATATTAGTTGGTAGGGGTGTTTTGAATAAGGACGGGGTCGCCTAAAGGGTAACTTGCTAAATGTTGAGGAGAAACGGTAATTACGTTACTGAATTTATAACCGAGCGCTTCAAAAGTTTCGCCCGTTAAAAATGGGCGTTTGCGTCCTTCAGAAATTAGATAAACAGTGTTGACTGAGTCAGATTTTATTAGCTCGCCGTCATCAAAAGAAACGGCTGCTCCGGTTTCATATTTTTCTAATTCTTCGACTGTCCCTCGAGTAACTTTACGTCCTTTAAATTTCGTTTCTAGGAAAACTCGATCAGGAATTGGGTATTTGTAGCCACTCTCAACAAAATAAACACCGCCATTAACCGGATTTTGAATGAGGTGTCCGGTTGGGTAGGCTGAAGCGGTAGTAATTGTTTTTCCTAGGGCATAGGAGGCTAAATCATTTTCTGTGGCAGCAATGAGCTCTTCTTGGTTAAAGCCAATCGCTTTAAAAGTGGTCATGGAATCTATTGGTCGTTTTTCATTATCAACTAAAAGATAAATACCGCCGCTTTCCACTTGAATTAAAGAGTAATTAGCAAAGCGAATCGGCTCCCCTTTGGTGTAAGGGGTAAGAGCTGCTGAGCTGACAATGATAATTTTTTTTGGGTCGAAGCGAGAGGTGAGCGCGGAATAATTAGTGAAAGGGCGCTTGACGCCGTTTTGAATTAGCCAAACCCCGGGTTCACCACTTATTTGCAGTAAGGAGCCGTTTGGATAATTGCGTATTCCGGGCGGGAAGTAGGCTTTAAATAAGCGATAAAAATTATAATTACCATTGTAAACATGAGGAGTGTAGTTATAGAGTGAAGCCGTTGCTTGAGTCTCTACTGTAACAGTCATCGGTTCTTTAGAAATTGTTCCGTAAGGGTTAGTAAAAGTGTATGTTTGTCCGGCTTTGTAAGGATAGCGCTGAGGTTCTTTCATGTAAGCTAAAAATTGAAGAGCGGCACTGTTAATTTGTTTGCCCAGTCCTTTGTAATAAGGATTACAAGAGCCACCATCAGGACAACCATAGCCTAGAGCCCAGCCATCAACACGAGCATTGTAAGCAGTGGTTTCGATTAAGCTAGATTCTTTTTGAATGGTGGCCAGAATAACTTTTGGGCTAATTGTTGTAATTAGGCGACATTTACTTTGGCGTTCAGCTTCAGTTGGGTTTTCGCTTAAAGAAACGTCTTTACAGTCGTAGTTGTTATTGGCGGCATCATAAATAATTTCCGCTACTGATTTATTTGGAGTCCCATAAGCATTAGTGGTTTTAAAAGTTGCTAAGAAGCTATTTTTGCTTTCCAAAAATGCTTGAATTTCTGCAAGACTTAGACTGTTAATGTCTAGCATGTCAGAATCCTCAAGGATTCTGGCGGGATTAAAATTGTTTTCGTTAGGAGCGCTGCTAGTTATTAAATTTGTAGTTGTTAAGAGGCTGGCTTTAAGTGGTAAGACCGGCATCATAATTACTGCGAGCAAGAAAAGACTGAAAAAATGGTTTGACATAATTGCAATTATTTATTCATTTAAAGAAGTGGTTTTATTATAACATAAAAATATTTAAGACCCCATTTTTTAAAAAAGAGGCTTTTAAAGAGCCTCTTTTTTTTCTGTTTTTTTTAAGTATTCTAAGCTACAGTGATTATTAGTTCTTCTTTTTTATTTTTATCAAGAGCAATTTTGACGGTATCATTTTCCTTTACTTTCCCGTCAACAATTTCCAGAGCTAATTTATCTAAAAGCATAGTTTGAATTGCTCTTTTTAAGGGGCGGGCACCGTAAGTGGGGTCGTAACCTTTTTCGGCAAGTAATTTTTTTGCCCCAACATTAATTTTAAGGATAATATTTTTATTAGTAGTCAGCTGCTTGGTTATTTTTGTTAACTCTAAATCAATAATTTGCTCCAAGGATTCTTTAGAGAGGGTGCGGAAAAGAACAACTTCGTCAATTCTGTTTAAAAACTCCAAGCGGAAATTTTCGCGTAAAATCTTATCAACCTTTTCTTTCATTTCTTCTTGGCGCCATTCTTTATTATCATTGTCCTCATCAGCATTAAACCCGATGGTGTATTGTTTGATAACATCATTGCCTAAATTAGAAGTCATGATGATAATCGTGTTTTTAAAGTTAATTACTCTTCCTTTAGAGTCAGTTAAACGACCATCATCTAAAATCTGGAGAAGCATATTAAAGGTGTCTGGGTGAGCTTTTTCAATCTCATCAAATAAGACTACCGAATAAGGTCGGCGACGAACTCGATCGCTTAGTTGTCCGCCTTCATCGTGGCCAATATATCCGGGAGGTGAGCCGATTAGTTTGGCGACCGAATGTTTCTCCATATATTCGCTCATATCGATTCTGATCAGAGAGTTTTCATCGTTAAACATAAAACGGGCAATCGCTTTAGCGAGCTCTGTTTTGCCGACTCCAGTTGGGCCGACAAAAAGAAATGAGCCAATTGGGCGTTTTTCTTCATTAATGCCGGCTCGAGCACGGCGCAAGGCATTAGCAATCGCCTTAATTGCTTCATCTTGACCGATAATTTCTTGACCTAAAATCTCTTCAGCTTTGCTAAGTTTCTTTGCTTCATCATCTAACATTCGTTGGGCGGGAATGCCGGTCCAGCGGGAGACTACTTTAGCAACATCTTCTTCGTCAACCTCTTCTTTTAAGATGCGTTGCCCCTTTTTCTGAATTTTTAGAAGTTCATCTTGAAGGGAGTTAACCTTATTTTCCAGTTCTGGAATTGAACCATATTTTATTTTAGCCACCTCAGTTAAGTCGGCCCCCTGGCGTTGGATAATTTCTGCCTTAGCCTTTAATTCGTCAATTTGTTTTTTTGTCTCGCGAATATTGGCAATAATTTCTTTTTCATTATTCCAGTGAAGCTCTAATTGTTTAGCTCTTTCTTGAAGTTCGGCTAATTCATGATTAAGGCTTTTTAGTTTAGTTCTTTTTTTTGTTGAAGTAGCCTCGGTGTTTACGGCGGCGCGATTAATTTCTAATTGTTTAATCTTTCTTTGTAATTGATCTAACTCCTCTGGTAGGGAATCAATTTCCATTCTTAAAGAAGAGGTCGCTTCATCAATTAAATCCACCGCTTTATCGGGTAGGAAACGGTCGCTAATATAACGACTAGATAATTTAGCGGCCGCAATTAAGGCGTCATCAGTAATTCGGACGCCGTGATGAACTTCGTATTTTTCCTTTAGGCCGCGAAGCATATTAACCGTATCTTCGATATTTGGCTCTTCAACTAAGATTGGTTGGAAGCGTCGCTCTAAAGCTGCATCTTTTTCAATGTATTTTTGGTACTCCTTGGTTGTTGTTGCTCCGACCGCGCGCAATTCACCGCGGGCTAAGGCTGGTTTTAACATATTAGAAGCATCCATTGACCCCTCTGAAGCCCCAGCTCCGATTAAAGTGTGAAGCTCGTCAATAAAGAGAATAATTTTGCCATTAGCGCCTTTTACTTCCCTAATAACTGCTTTTAGGCGGTCTTCAAATTCTCCTCGAAATTTTGCTCCGGCCACTAAGGCTCCTAAATCTAAGGAGACTATTTCCTTATTTTTTAGATTTTCGGGCACATCTCCGGAAACAATTCTTTGGGCCAAACCCTCAATGATGGCGGTTTTGCCGGTTCCGGGTTCGCCAATTAGAACTGGATTATTCTTGGTGCGGCGTAAAAGAATTTGCATAATTCGCCGGATTTCTTGGTCGCGCCCAATTACTGGGTCTAGTTTTTCTTGGCGAGCGAGTTCAGTTAAATTGGTAGTGTATTTTTCTAAAACGCGAAACTTGGTTTCTGGGAATGGATCCGTGATGCGTTTATTGCCCCGCAGTTTAGCTAACACTTCTTTAATGGAATTATGATTTATGCCAAAGTGGCTTAATGTTTCTTGAGCGGCAGTGGGAACTCCGGCGAGAGCTAGTAGAATGTGTTCGGTAGAGATAAATTCATCTCCAAAGCCGTCGGCTTCTTTCTGGGCGCGCTCTAAAATCATGGCCATTTCCTCGTTGCCGGAAACTGCCTGAATAGGACCACCGTCATATTTAACTTTTTCTTTAGGCAGTAACCCGAGTTCGCGGACAACGTAGTCTTCAATAATATCCGGATCAGTTTTAAGATTTTCTAAAACGGGCCTGATTAGACCTTCATTTTGTTGGAGCAGGGACAAGAGTATATGTAAAGGGGCAATAGCCTGTTGTCCATTTTGAGCAGCAATGATTTGGGCGCTGATAATTGCTTCTTGTGATTTGTCGGTAAATTTATTAAACATAAAATTATTATTAGTATTTAGCAGTCTTAGCTTTAGACTGCTAATAAGAGCATACTATAGGGAAAAAGGACTGTCAACCCTGAAAAATATTTTTTATCTGACCATATTTGTGCTACAATTAAAACAAGTTTAATTTTATGGAACGATCAAGTTTCCCTCATTTTGGTAAGGTTATTTTTGCTATCATCTGGGATTTTTTCTATTTACCGATTTGGTGGTATAGTTTTGGCTTCTTAGATTTAGCTCGTCGTTTTTGGTGCTTCCTTAAAGAGCGTGAAGCTTCTTTAGGTTTTTTGGTTTGGCTGCAAAATATTTTTGTGCCGATGTATGGTCAGAATGATTTTGCCGGTCGACTAATCTCTTTTGTTATTCGTTTGTTTCAAGTGATTTTCCGGGGCGGATTTTTATTATTTTTAGTTTTACTAATTGTTCTCGGCTTAATTTTTTATTTACTTTTGCCACTTCTGATTTGGCTGGCAATTTGGCATCAATTGAGTTAAGGCTATGTCAAAACAATCTCTTAAGTTTGAATATAATCCAAAACTTAAAGCAACTGGCCTTTGGGTCAGAGGTGTTTTTGTTTATGCGCAAATACAATTTAAGCGAACAATTATTTTACTGGATCGCACTCTAGCATTAACTCGTCGAGCTGTTAATTTTTTTGTTTTTTTAATTGCTGCTCTTGGCTGGTTGGCCTTGGCTTGGTATCTTTGGGAAAATTTAGAGTCAGTTTTAACTAATCCTCTTTTGTTAATAACTGATCAGCATGTTCTTTTGCTGGCTTTTTACTTAAGTCTAGGGGCGGATTTATTTTTATATTACCGCTCACGCGTGCTTGCCGCGGGCTTAGTGAAAATTGACTATCGTCGTTTTCGGATGGATTTAGCTAAGGGGGTCTTTAAGCGCGACGATCCCTGGTTAGCGTCAACAGCTTTAAATGATGAAGCCCGCCTTCTATTAGAGGACGCTTATTTAAGCGCCAGTAAATTAAAACACTCTGAGTTGAGCGTTCTTCTTTTATTTAGGACACTTTTAAAAAATAAAACTGTTCAGTCTCTATTTATTCGTTTAAATGTTGATGGTCAACGCTTACTTTCACTTTTAGATAGGCGCTTAGCCTTGGGAGAAGCGGGTAAACAACCGAAAGTTCCTGACGAAATTCAAGAAATTATTATTTTGGCGGCTGTTAGCGCCTTAGAGCGTAAGCAGATTGCTATTGAAGTTTTGGATTTAGTTTTTCCTTGTTATGCTCGCGATTCAATCTTGGCAGAAATTTTATTTGATTTAGGGGTAGAAGAAGATAAACTTTATAATGGAATTGAATGGTTTAAGATAAATAATCGTTTGTCTGCTAATTATCAAAAATATCACCAAGCGGCTGATTTAAAGCCGGGAACGGCGATGAACCGTTCCTATACGGCAATTGCGACCCCGACTTTAGATCATTTTTCTCGCGACTTAACCTTGGTGGCGCGTTCTGGTCGCTTAGATCTTTGTTTGGGGCGTCAAAAAGAATTTATTGCTCTATTTGATGCTTGGGCGAGTGGTCAGGTTGGAGTTTTGGTGACTGGTCCGGTTGGGGTGGGAAAGCGCACTTTTTCTGAGGGGTTGGCGCAAATGATGGTTGAGGAAAGTGTTCCCGAATTTTTACAAGATAAACGCCTGGTGGAATTAAATTTAGCGGCTCTTATTTCAGGAACATCGCCGGCTGAGGCGCAGCGACGATTGCTAATTTGCCTAAGTGAAGCTAATCGTTCTGGTAATGTTATTTTATATATTGCAAACGTTGAACGCTTGTTAGGTATTTCTTCAGGCGAAGAAGAAAGTTTTGAGTTAGCTGAAGTTCTGGTGGACGCACTAGAAAAGAAAGCTCTTTATTGTCTTCTCACCGCAACAACCGAGAATTATTCTAAATATTTAGAGAAGAGCTCTTTAGGGGCGGTTGTAACAACCTTGGGCCTAGAAGAACCAACAACTAATCAAGCAATTCAAATTTTACAAAGTAAAGCTGGGTCTTTAGAAAAGCAATATGGCGTTTTTCTTACTTACAGTGCTTTGGCTAAAACAGTTGATTTAAGTTCTAAATTTTTAAGTACGAGTGCCTCGCCCCTGCGAGATATTAATTTGCTTCAAAAAGCTGTCATTATTACAAGTAAGGCAGGGGCTCATAATCCCGATCGTTTGATTTGTGGTGGAGAGGAAGTAGCTTTAGCCATAGAAGATTTAACGGGCGTCCCCGCTAGTAAGGTCTCTGAAGATGAAGGGCAGAAATTGTTAAATTTAGAGAGCACAATTCATGAGCGCTTAATTGGTCAGCATGAAGCAGTTAAAGCCGTGGCGGCCGCACTCAGACGCTCTCGGGTTAACCTTAAAGACTCTAAACGCCCAATCGCTAGTTTTCTATTTTTAGGCCCAACTGGTGTTGGTAAAACTGAATTAGCTAAAACTGTTGCTGAAATTTATTTTAGTTCTGAGAATTACATGGTTCGTCTTGATATGAGTGAATATCAAGAAGCTGACAGTGTTGGTAAGATGATTGGCAATCACGAAGGCGCCTTAGGTTATTTAACCGAGGCAGTTCGTAAAAAACCTTTTTCTTTAATTTTGTTTGATGAAATTGAAAAAGCGCATCCCGATATTTTAAATCTCTTTTTACAATTGTTGGATGATGGCCGTTTAACTGACGGTCAGGGGCGAACAATTAGCTTCTCTCAGTCAATTGTAATCGCCACTTCTAATATTGGCTCTTTAATAATTCAGGATGGCATAAAAACTGGGACCAATCTTAGTATTATTAAACAGGAACTTATTGATAATCAGTTAACTAAATATTTACGCCCAGAGTTAATTAATCGTTTTGATGGTATTATTGTTTTCTCGCCACTGAGCCCCGAAGAAATTGTCCAGATTACCGTCTTGATGCTTAAAGGAATTAAAAAGAATTTAGCTACTCAGGGTTTAAATTTTAAAGCTGATAAAGATGGTGTGGCTGTTTTAGCTAAAGCTGGTTATGATCCTCGTTTCGGCGCTCGGCCCCTGCGGCGTTTGCTTCAGGAACGGGTGGAAAATGAGATTGCTAATTTAATGTTGGCTAATAAACTCAAGCGTCGAGACACTGTCTATATTGATAAAAAAGGAAAAGTCGATGTGATTAAAGCCGCTGAGTTATAACTATGATTTACGTTCTTGCCTTTATTTCCGCTTTTTGTCTTAGTCTGATTGCCACCTTTTTAGTGCGGCGACTTGCTTGGCATTGGCAAATTCTAGACCAGCCCGATGGTGGCCGTAAAATTCATCAGCGAGCGACTCCGCTACTAGGCGGCTTAGGTATTTATCTAGCTTTAGCGGTAACTTTTTTAATTTTTCATAAATCACTTTTAATTGGCGATTTAACTTGGACGCATTGGCTTGGTTTTCTAAGCGGAGGTTTAATTTTGATGGCTGGGGGGTTTTTAGATGATAAATACAATCTTCGTCCTTGGCAGCAGTTATTGTTTCCATTTTTAGCAATTGTTGCAGTTTTATTGGGCGGAGTGGAAATTGCTCGTTTGTCTGATTTTCAGGGCGGAATAATTAACCTCGGTCAGTGGCCCTGGCTATCTTCACTGCTAATTAGTTTCTGGCTATTAGGAATGATGTATACCACTAAACTTTTAGATGGCGTTGATGGATTGGTTGGCGGAGTTTCTTTGATTGGGTCTTTAGTTATTTTTTTATTTACAATCACGACTAATTATTATCAGCCCGATATCGCTTTAGCTGCTCTTATTTTAGCGGCAGCAACAGCTGGTTTTTTAATTTTTAATTTTAACCCAGCCTCAATTTTCTTAGGGGAAGGAGGGGCGCTTTTTCTTGGTTTTTCTTTAGGTGTACTTTCTATTATTTCAGGCAGCAAGATTGCCATTGCCTTATTGATTATGGGGCTTCCAATTATTGATGTTGCCTGGACTATTGTGCGGCGCTTAGTGGCTGGCAAAAATCCTTTTCGGAATCCAGATAAAAAACATTTTCATCATCGTCTCTTGGCGGCAGGCTTGACTCAAAAACAAACTGTTTTTGTTTTCTATTTAGTATCCGCCTCTTTTGGTGTGGCTGGTTTATTTTTACAAACTCAGGGCAAACTTCTGGCTTTAATCGGCTTAGCTGTGATTATTTTTTTACTTGTTATTTTTTTGCCGCGCTTAATTAAAAGAAAGCCTAAATTATTACTACATCTATGTTGCGCCCCTTGTAGTGTTTATATTATTAAGGCTTTGCTTAAGCCTTATTATCGCGTGGTTTTATATTTTGATAATTCTAATTTAAATACCCCATTAGAATATGAAGCCCGTTTGGCGGCAGTAAAAAAAATGGCTCGTTATTACCGGCTTCGTTTAATTATCGCTCCTTATGAGCATAAACCCTGGCTGGCGAGTGTTCGCGGCTTAGAAGCTGAGCCAGAGTGTGGAGCCCGTTGTGATGTTTGTTATAAGCAACGTCTGGATGCAGCGGCAATAATAGCCAAAAGAGAAGGATGTGAATATTTTTCTAGTAGCCTTCTAGTTTCTCCTTATAAAAATAGAATTCTTTTAAAAAAACTTGGGCTTGAGATTGCAGCCGCTACTGAGCTTAAATTTTTAGAAGAAGATTTTAGTGCTCCAGAAATTTATCCGCAGTCGCAGGCTATGGCTAAGCAATTGGGGTTTTATCGACAAAAATTCTGTGGTTGCGAGTTTAGTAAAAGATAATTATGACTTTTAGAATAAAACTATTAATAAGGAGTTTTTTAATTGTTAGCAATTTATTTCTTGTTGGCATTGGAGCAGTTTTGGCTTTTTCTCCAGAAGAGCGGGCGATTCAAGACGCTGCTCGTTGGGAAAAGGCGAGAAAGGTGGCTTCAGTTGATCCTTATCGCGACACTGATGGCGATGGTTTGACTGATGAGTTTGAATGGATTTTTGGAACTGATTTAAATAATTTTGATACCGACGGTGATGGGTATTCTGATTTTTTAGAGATTGACAATGCTTATGATCCTTTAAGCGACGCTTTGGAAAAATTTCCTCAGAAGCTTGAAATTGATTTAAAAAATCAACGCTTGTTTTATTTAGTTAATGGTGTGCGCTGGCGAGAATTTTCTGTTTCTACTGGTAAAGCTAGTATGCCCACGCCAACTGGTAATTTTCAGATTCGAAATAAAGTAGAGCTGGCTTGGTCTGAAAAATATGGACTGTATATGCCTTATTGGCTGGGAGTTGTTGGTGCTGTTGGTATCCACCAATTACCTTATTGGCCCAATGGCTATCGCGAGGGGGCTGATCATTTAGGCAAGCCAGTTTCTCATGGTTGTATTCGTTTAGGTATTATTCCGGCCGCTTATCTCTATCAACGCCTTTCCGTCGGTACGCCGGTAGAGATTTATTAGCCTTTAACGGTTGCGAAGCCGAAGAATTTCCTATATATTCAAAATATGCGATATTATTCACGTTTAGCAGTTACAATCTATCCTCTAATAATTTTATTGCTTTCGGAGATTTATTTTTTCAAGCCGAATGCTTTTTATTTGGTTCTGGGCTTGGCTTTACTCTTAACCGTTTTTTTGGCTTGGTCTCTGCGTGCCCCGGGTAAGCCATGGTCTTGGTTACTGACTATTTTCATTCCGGCCATTTTTTTAGCTTCCAGCTCTATTTATGCTAGTTTGCAGATGAATAAAATTATAGTACAGTTGATTTTTCTGCTAATTACCGTTTTTCTGTTTGTATACTTTCGTAACCTTTATTACTATTACCATCACTCTAAACTTTATGAAGCGGAAGAGTTTGTGGTTGTTAAATCTTTTGGCGGTTTAATGACGATATTTTTTGCCGCTGCTTCAATGTTTGGCTTGCAATCCCTTCTTAACTTGACTACTTGGCCAATGTTTTTAATTTTTGTTGCTCTTGGCTTGGTGATGGTTTTTGCCAACCTAGAGGATGAGCCAGTTGAAGCCTCGGTGCGGGGACGTTTTTCTTTGGTGATTGCTTACATTCTAGCTGAAACGGCTTTAGTTTTTCTTCTTCTGCCTTTGCAGTATAATGTTTCTGCTCTTTGTCTGGCAATTGTTTACTATTTTCTAATTAACATAACCAGGCTTTACCTCCGACAAGCTTTAACTTTGAAAAAAATTCGTTACTATTTGCTAGTTAGTGCTGCTGGAATTATGCTTTTATTATTAACCGCTCGTTGGTTTAATTAAACTATATGAAAAAACCTAGTTATTTATTTTCCGTAATCCTATCAGCGATTGCCTTTGGGGCTTTAACCGGCGCTTTAGCGGCAATTATTGCCACCACTTATTTAGATCAAGAAATAAGCAATATTATTGGATCACGACCAGAGCTTAATTTGGCCGACTCTGTTTACGACCGGGCTAATCTGATTATTCAAAATGCTAAAAGTGTTGTTGTGAACCAAGATGTTAAAGTTGATGAAACGGCGGTGGCTGTTGCCCCGTCCTTGGTTAGTGTTTTTAAGGATAAAGAGTCTACTGTCCAAGATGTTCCCGAATTCTATCAATTAGAAGATGCTCTTGGTTTTGGTTTTATTGTTTCGGCCGATGGCTGGGTTTTGCTCAATGGCGATTTAACTGAGTTTGGTGAAGATGATTTAGAAAATTATTTTGTTTTAGATTATAACCGGACTAAATATGAATTGGAAAAAGTTATGCCGCTTGTTTTACCGGGGGAGCAAAAGCTGTCTCTACTTAAACTAAAGGAGGCCCAAAATTTGCCGGTGCGTTCTTTTGTCTCGGCTGCCAATTTAAAACCTGGTACTTCGATTATTCTTTTGACTTCAAGTGGTGAAATTTTACCCAATACTGTAATTGCCAAAAATTACCCTTCAGGGGTTATTAACAGTGACCGTCCAGAAGTAACATTAGTTTTAGCTCAAGAGCCGAGCGCTGCTTTTTCTCACTCTTTAGCTTTTACCTTGAGTGGAGATTTTGTTGGTTGGTGGGGGGAAGATAAGACTTTGCAGCCAGCTTATTTATTTAATTCAGCTTGGCAGTCTTTAATTAATAGAGGGCAATTAGCTTGGCCTTTTTTAGGGGTTAATTATTTGGATTTAAGTCGAGCGGCAGTGGCTGATTTAAAAATTAATCAGGGTGCCTGGTTGATTGATTCTGAAGTTTCCGCTGTTTTGCCTGGTAGTCCAGCTGAGGCGGCCGGCTTACAAGCGGGAGACATTATCTTAAAAGTTAACAATCAAGAATTAAATCGAGACTTTACCTTAACGGCCGCTTTAGTTGGTCGCTTACCCGGTGATCGTCTAGTTTTAAGTTATGATCGGGCTGGGTCTCTTTATGAAGTCGAGGTAACTTTAGCTGAACTTTTAGTCAGCTCAATTAGATAATAAAAATTTATATGAAATTAAAACCCATCCACAACTTAAAAAATATTCAAGGACAAAGAGTTTTGGTGCGTGTTGATTTCAATGTCCCCTTAAAAGATGGAAAAATTATTGATGATTATCGACTTCAGGCCGCGCTGCCGACATTAGAATATTTATTAAGTAGTGGCGCTCGTTTAATTTTGCTAACTCACCTAGGAGACCCTCAGGGCAAAGCTGTTCCTGATTTGTCATTAAAACCAATTGCTAATCATTTAGGTGGCCTTTTGAAACGTCCGGTAATTTTTGTTAAAGAAACTGTTGGCTATCAAGCTGATGCGGCTGTTAACAGTTTAAAAGACGGGGAAGTCTTGCTTTTAGAGAACCTTCGCTTTAATCAAGGAGAATATCAAGATGATCTTAAGTTTGCCAAAAGGTTAGCTGCTTATGGCAATTTTTATGTTAACGAGGCTTTCTCTGTTTGCCATCGCAAGCAAGCTTCAATTTCCGCTCTCCGGCGCCTTTTGCCAGCTTATCACGGTTTACAGTTAAGTGGCGAGATTAAAGCTCTAGATAAAATTTTAAAGCCAGAGCTGCCCTTGGTGGTTGTAATGGGGGGAGCTAAAATTTCCACTAAACTCCCTTTGATTAAAAAATTAAAAAGTTCAGCTGATAAAATTTTGGTTGGTGGCGCTTTAGCTAATAATTTTTTTAAGCATTTAGATTGGGAAGTTGGCAAGTCTTTAGTGGATAATGATGAATTAAGTAAATTAGAAATATTTTTCAAAAATGGAAAAATTGATGATAAGATTATTTTACCGCTTGACGTGGTGGTAAAAAATGAAAGTGGCCAAGCCCAGGTTCTGCCAGTTAAAAATATCAAAAAAACCGATACGGTTTTAGATATTGGCCCAGAAACAATTCGCCTTTTTTCCAACTATAT
This sequence comes from Patescibacteria group bacterium, assembly GCA_028681575.1. Taxonomy (GTDB): domain Bacteria; phylum Patescibacteriota; class Patescibacteriia; order Patescibacteriales; family UBA12465; genus JAEZRQ01. Next base: position 15,848 of record JAQUHX010000012.1, read on the forward strand.
TAAAGAGGCTCAGACAATTGTTTGGAATGGTCCGATGGGTTATTTTGAAGAGCACTCTTATAGTTTTGGTACTTTAAATGTGGCGATGGCAATTGCTGCACGTTCGACTGGTCATGCTTTTGGTTTAGTTGGCGGTGGGGAAACGGTGGCCGCTTTGCAGCAAACAAAAATGGAGGAATATGTAGATTTTATTTCGACAGGCGGCGGAGCGATGCTTTCTTATCTGGGGGGCGAAAAAATGCCCGGTTTAGACTAAAAATTATGTTAGATACAAAAGAAGTAAAACATATTGCTGATTTGGCGCGCTTGGAGTTAAGTGCGGCTGAAGAAAAAAATTACGGCACGCAATTAGCTGCAATTTTAGATTATATTGATTTATTAAATGAGGCTGATACAAGTTCAGTTGCTCCAACAATTCAGGTTGGTCAGCTAAGTAATGTTTGGCGTTCCGATGAGGCTGTTTCTTGGCCTGAAGATGAAATTGAGATGTCTTTAAATAGTAGCGAACTTGAGGGTCGGCAAATAAAAGTAAAGCGTGTTTTATAATATGGAAGCTAATCGTTTAACTATTTCTGAAGCTCGTCGATTGCTTGATAGCGGGGAGCTGACAGCCACTAAATTATTAGAGGCTTGTTTGGCGCAAATTGAGAAAGCCGACAAGCGTTTGCGAGCAGTGTTAACTTTAAATGAAGCGGCGGCGCGTTTAGCTGCTAGTCGGGCTGATGAAAGGTTGGCTGCTGGTGAAAAGGGTTCTCTTTTAGGCATCCCTTATTTAGCTAAAGATAATCTTTTGACCAAAGGGCTACGAACAACCGCTTCTTCAAAAATTTTAGAGAAGTATGTTGCTCCTTATAATGCTACCGTGATTAATAAATTAGATGAGGCCGGGGCAATTTTATTAGGAAAAACTAATTTAGACGAATTCGCTCACGGCGGCTCAACTGAAACCTCAGCTTTTGGGCCAACTCATAATCCTTGGGATTTAACCCGCGTTCCGGGCGGTTCTTCTGGTGGCAGTGCCGCGGCCGTGGCGGCTGATTTTTGTTTATTCGCCTTAGGTTCAGATACCGGTGGTTCAATTAGACAGCCAGCTGCTTTTTGCGGTGTGGTTGGTTTTAAGCCCGCTTATGGAGCCGTTTCTCGTTTTGGCTTAATTTCGATGACCTCTTCTACTGATGTTATTGGCCCGATTACTAAAACAGTAAAAGACGCCGCCTTGGTTTACGAAGTGATTGCCGGCGCAGATACTAAAGACGCTAACACTTACCCGGGAGCTAGAGAAATTGGTCTAAAGGAAGATATCAGTGGTTTGCGGGTTGGTTTACCGAAAGAATATTATGACGATTCTTTAAATCCTCAAATTGCCGCTAGCTTAGAGCAAGCTAAAAATTGGTTGCTAGCAGCTGGGGCGGTGCCAGTGGAGCTGAGTTTGCCTAACACCAAATACGCAATTCCTGCTTATTATGTTATTACTCCCTCAGAGATTAGTTCTAATCTGGCTCGTTTTGATGGTGTGGCTTGGGGTTATCGTAGTGAAGGGAGTGGTGATCTCGATCATTTTTATAAAAAAAATCGTGGTTTTGGTTTTGGGCCTGAAGCTAAGCGACGTATAATGTTAGGTACCTTTTCTTTATCTTCTGGTTATTATGAAGCTTATTATAAAAAAGCCCAAGCGGTTAGAACTTTAATTAATAGAGATTTTGCCGATGCTTTTTTAGAGTGTGATATTTTGTTGGTTCCTACTCAGCCTCACCCCGCTTTTAAATTGGGTGAGAAAAATACTGATCCTTTATCAATGTATTTAGAAGATATTTATTTAACAGCGCCAAGCTTGGCAGGTTTGCCAGCGATTTCTATTCCGGTTGGTTTAATGGAAAAAGATGGCGTTGATTTGCCAATCGGGGCTCAGCTAATTGCCTCTTTAAGCAACGAGGGTAATTTGCTCTCAGCCGCCCAAGCCTTAGAAGCCAGAGTTGCTTTTATGCCCTTAAAGTTTGCTTAAGCAAAATTATGACTAAACTAGAATTAAAAAAATCTAAAACAATTTTATGGACAATCACTATTATTGTTTTTTTGGCGCTGGTGTCTTTAATTATTTTTAAGCAAGAGGGGGTAAAAGTTGTTTTTCAGGAAGAGTCTCCATTAAGTGGGCGAGCAGCTAGTTTCATCGCTGATACGCCGCCAGTATTACTTAGTGATGATTATATTTTAGGTTCGACTAAGGCGCCAATTAAGGTGGTGGTTTATGAAGATTATGCTAGCCAGTTTTCGGCTGATAATGCCGATAACTTAGATAAGGTACGGTCAGAATTTGGAAAATCGGTAGCGGTAATTGTTCGCCCCTTTGCCGTTCGGGGCAACACTGATTCTCTAATTTTAGCAATGGCTGTTCGCTGTGCCGGTGAACAGGGGGAATGGGAGAAGATGAGGATAAGGATTTTTGAACTCTTAAGAGAAGATAAGATAACAGAGCAATCACTAATGACTACCGCTCAAGAATTAAAGATAAATCAAGAAGATTTTATTAGTTGCTTGACCGATATTGAAAAACAGGGAATAATACTACAGGAAACTGCGGCCGCCAAGACTAATTCTGTTTATGGGGCGCCGACTTTATTTATAAATGATGATATTATTGTGGGGGCCCGGCCGTATGAAGATTATATTGATAGCGATGGCAAAGAGGTGGAGGGCTTGAAGACGATCGTGTCTCAGTATTTGCAATAATTTTGTTTCCGTTTTTAATTTTACCCCTCAAGCGCCTTCGGGCGCTTTTGGAGAGCTCGCATAGTGGTCTAGTGCGCACGCTTGGAAAGCGTGTATACCGCAAGGTATCAAGGGTTCGAATCCCTTGCTCTCCGCAGATTATAAATAGTCCTAAATATGGGCTATTTTTGATAGGGAGCTTATCGCTTTGAAATGGTATGTTATAATATTAGTATAATATTCAAGTATGGAGAAAATGAAAGAACAATTTTATCAGGAAAAACCAAGATTTTCTATAAAGCCTGAAAATATAATAGCATTAGAAGA
>JAQUHX010000013.1 GCA_028681575.1 Patescibacteria group bacterium
TGCGGAGAGACAGGGATTCGAACCCTGGATAGGAGGTAAACTCCTATAGCAAGTTAGCAACCTGCCGCCTTCAGCCGCTCGGCCATCTCTCCTTTTCTTTATTCTTATGTTATAATGATTACATTAATATATAAAAAACCTTTTATTTTGTCAATTAAAAAAATTAAATTTTTCTAAAAATATGACCGAGAATAATCGTCCTACCACTATTTCCTGGGAAATACCAGAATTTGAAATTCGAGAAAGAAATCGTAATTGGTATCTATTTGCTACCCTGTTTTTCTTAGTTTGCATATTTTTCTCTTTCTTTGAAATCATCAATTGGAAAATTATCTTTTTAGGAGCTAATTCTAATTTTATCTTCCCCTTAATCCTAATTACGGCGGCTATTTTATATATTATGAATGAGAGCCGTAATCCTAATATTTTAGATTTTACCCTAAGCTCTACAGGAGTAAAAATTGGCAATAGTTTTTATGATTATGATATCATCAACACTTTTTGCGTCCTATACAAACCAAACGAAGGTTTAAAGCGCCTTTATTTTGAGTTTAGAAATGGTCTTAGGCATCCCCGCTTATCAATTAATTTATACGACGAGGACCCAATTAAAGTAAGGAATTTTCTAAAACGTTATTTAGATGAGGATCTGACTCGAACAACCCCGCCAATTTCCGAGCAGTTGACTAAGCTGCTTAAACTATGATTTAATGGTGCTTAGGTCCTCGTAGTTTAATGGATAGAACACGGGCTTGCGGAGCCCGTAATCTAGGTTCGATTCCTAGCGGGGACACCAAAAAACAAAGCCTCACCTTATTTTGGTGAGGCTTTTTTGATATAATAACCATATGCTAAATTTTGATAGCCCACTTTCTAGTCTCCACAAAATAGGAACCGAGAGTGCCAAAAAATTTGCCAAACTTGGCCTTAAGACCGTTGGCGACTTATTATTTTATATTCCTTTTCGTTACGATGATTTTTCTATTCGCCGCGAAATTGGCGCTCTAAAAATCGGGGAAACTGCTAATGTTGTTGGAACAATTGATTTAATCCAAAACCGACGCAGTCGTCAGCGCCGCCTCCAAATTACAGAAGCGCTTCTACGGGACGAAAGCGGATTTTTAAAGTTAATTTGGTTTAACCAAGGTTTTTTGACTCGTAATCTAAAAGTTGGCGACCAAATTTCAGTAGCGGGCCTTATCGAAAGCAACAATGGAACACCGCAAATGACGGCACCGGATTATGAGAAAATAAGCTCAACCGAAACGTTAAACACTAGCGGTTTAGTACCCCACTATCTTAGCACCGCTAAGCTAACTCAAAAACAAATCCGCCAAGCAGTTAACCAAGCTTTACCGTTAGCTAAAAAAATTAGCGATTGGGTACCAGTTGAAATCAGAAAACGTCTTAACTTATTAGACCTTAAAAACGCTTTGTGCTATATTCATCGGCCCGCCTCGGAAGCGGAAATTAGCGCCAGTCGTCAACGCCTGGCTTTTAGTGATTTATTTTTACGTCAATTAAAATCACAAACAATTAAAAACGAATTGGGACAATTAAAAACCAGCCCCATTCCTTTTCAAAAAGAAGCAACACAAAATTTCGTCGCTAAACTACCCTTTAAATTAACCGACCATCAACGCCAAGCCGCTTGGGAAATTATTGGTGATTTAGAAAAAACCCAACCAATGTCGCGCCTCTTAGAAGGTGATGTTGGCAGCGGAAAAACTGTCGTCGCCGCCATTGCCTTTTTAAATGTCATTCTCGCCGGCCGGCAAGGCGTAATTATGGCGCCAACCGAAGTTTTGGCGGCCCAACATTATCAAACTTTCTCTAAACTTTTTAAAAATCAAAATTTTAAAGTCGCCTTATTAACAGCCAATTATCAAAAAGCTAATTTTACAATTACCCCTAAGCTAGCGGATAAAAAAGGAAAACAAATTTTGCGAGAAGAGGCTGATTTAATTATTGGCACTCAAGCCTTAATCCAGCCCGGGGTTTCTTTTCCGCGTTTAGGCTTGGCAGTGGTTGATGAACAACATCGCTTTGGCGTCAATCAGCGCCACCAAATTTTAGGACGAGAAGAAAACTGGGCGCCTCATTTTTTATCAATGACGGCAACGCCAATCCCCCGTTCACTGGCCCTAACTATTTATAGCGACTTAGATTTATCAATCATTACCCAACAGCCGGCAGCAAGACAAAAAATAAAAACTTTTTTAGTTGATAATAAGCAAAGAATAAAAATGGAAGAACACCTCAAAAAAGAAATGGATGCTGGCCATCAAATTTTTGTAATCTGCCCCTTAGTCGAAAATTCGGACAAACTTGAGGTAAAATCTGCTAAAGATGAGTACCGTCGTCTTCAAGAAGAAGTTTTTCCGAAATATAAAGTTGGCTTACTTCACGGCCGCTTAAAAGCTAAAGACAAAGAAGATGTTTTAATGAAATTTGCCAACCAAAAATTAGATATTTTAGTTTCCACCTCAGTAATTGAGGTTGGAATTGATTTTCCTAATGCCACGGTCATAGTTATTGAGGGAGCTGACCGTTTTGGCTTAGCACAACTACATCAGTTTCGCGGCCGCGTCGGCCGTGGTCAAGCGGCCGCCTCTTGTTTCTTGCTGCCCAGCAAGGAAAATATAAAAAACCCAAAAACCTTAGAAAGGTTAACAATAATGACAAAAACCGACAACGGCCTTAAATTGGCAGAAAAAGATTTAGAATTACGTGGCAGCGGCGATCTGTTTGGCCAACTACAAAGCGGTTTTAAGGATTGGCACTTAACCACTATCTTTAATCTTTCTTTTTTGAAGGCCGCAAAAGATGAGGCCACACGGTTAATAAAATCAGACCCTAATTTAATTAGATACCCCCAAATAAAGGCGCGCCTCGGCGAATGGGAAAAAAATTTACATCTGGAATAAAAATTTACTAAAGAAAAAAGACTTCATGACGAAGTCTTTTTTTAGGGGCTTCATTGTGAAGCCTTAATTTTTTTCTATATCTTCTACATCTTCTTCTTTGCAGAAAGAACACAAATGATAGAGGCTATAGGCTGGAAACAAGGCCACCAAAAGAAGCACATACCAGGGCCAACTAATGACTGTTTCAAAAGCAGTCCTCGCTCCATAGTTAGGGTAGCTACAATCTTCAAGAACATAAGAAATAAATCCCCAAAAATGCAGCAGAGAGATAAGGGTAAAGGACAAAAATACAAGCACACCAATAAGCACTACCAATTTCTTAACTTTTTCCATTTTTTCTATTTTTTTGTTAATTTTTGACTGATTATTTCTTCTAAATACTCTCCGTTCTCGTCACTATCAAAGTAAACGATACCGTATAATGAGATAAGTCCAAAAAGTAGGTGCAACCAGAGAGGCGCTAAAAAAGCCTCTAAAGCCGGGCGAAGGAAAAACATCGCTCCGGGCAAGTCACTTACAAAGAGAATAATTGCCATTATTAACCCTAAATAAATCAGGATAAAATATAATAAGAGCATTATTCCTTGAAGGGCCAAGCAAAGTTTAATTCCTTTCATAATGTTCTGCATTTAATTGTTAAACAACTGTAAACTTATTATAGCAGATTTATTAAATATTGTCAAACGCCTAGAGAGATGGTTCTAAGTCTCAAGTTTTTGAATATTTTCTGCCAAGATATAATAATTACCTGTTTGTTCAGTAAAAAAAACAAAGATTGTTCTACCCCCACCTTCTTTAAGCTTAAGCCGTTCTCGCAATTCTTCAACTTTTAACTGCAAATGCCAGAGAACTAGCTCGGCCCGATCTATCTTTTGCTCTTTTAGAAGGCGCTTTAAAGATTTTAGACTAAAAGGTCCTTGTGAAATAGTTTTAAAATAGCGACTTGCTGGCACCCTTTTGAAATTGGAAGCGCTTAGAAGGGGGATAATAGGGCTAATTAGTTTTAAATCATAAGCCGCAGCAAAAGTAGCAGTTAATTGAGCTCGAGCGACTGCCTTATCCGGCAGGTAAAGATAATTTAAAGGTCGGCTAAATTCAAAAGACTCAGGACCAGAAGTTAAGGAAAAAATCTTTTGATTAGCCCCTAAGACTGTAGCCCGACGTTTTGTTTTCTTAAAGGCACCAAACCAAAGCATGGCAACCTTGCAAACACCATTTTCTGAAATAAGCTCAAGTTCTGGATCGCCTGGAAGTTGCTCTAACTCTCTATAATCAAAAGCGGGCGATATTTTAACCGCCACATTATTAGTAAATTCAAAAATTTTAGGTAATAATTCAAATAGATTCGGCTTTGAATTTATTAAACTCCTGGTTTTTCTGTCTCCAGCTAAATTACGAGCCGGATCTAGAAAAAAAGCCAAATTTGTCCCAAAATTTAAAAGCTTATTTTCATAAAAATCAGAAAAAGAAGGCGATAAAAAATCCTCTTCTAAAAATGTGATTTTCTCAGCCACTCCATAAACCGCAGCGTTAGCCTTAGCTAAGCGCAGGCGGTCTAAATCGCAATCGACTGCTGTTACAGAAGTGCCTACAGCCGCCAAAAAAATAGAATTAAAACCCAGTCCGCAGCCCAAATCGACGACTTTAGGAAAAATTGAAAGGCGCTCAGCAAGATGACGAGCAATCGCTTCACTACTAGCCTGCTCTAAGCCCGAGGAAGTGAAAAATAGCTCTGAGGCTCTTGAAAACTTATTAAAAGCGCGACGCCGATTTTTAATTTGTAAACTTAAAGCGGCAGAAATTTCGCCACGCGAAATAAGGCGCTCTAGTTTAAAGTCGTCAAAAGACTTATATTTTTGATAATCATCCTCGAAAGCAGAAGAAAAAAGATAGGCAAAATCTGTTTCTGTCATATCTTGGAAATTAACACATTTTAAAGTATTTGACAAGTTTTAAATTTTAATGTATAATTATTTAACGAGTTAAAATGTCGAACTTTAAAATCAGTGAAGATGGCAAGAATTGAAACAAAAAATGGGCGGCAATTTTGCTGCAAAACCAAAACTTACAGAAAATTGTATTGCCTTATCAAAGACAATGACAGAGTCGCAGTGAACTTTGATAGGTTATTTATTACTGGAACTGGTGAAGTTAGAGCTTTAGTTGAAGGAACGAATCAATATGTTTCCTTGCGACAAATAACTCTTCAACACCAAGAAGACGAGTCCTACCTTAAATTTATTACCAAAGAATTTTCAATTATTTCCAAAAAATTCAAAAATCAAAAACCAAAAAAACCCCACTACCAGAGAGTGGAAGGGGTAAGAGAAGAAGGGCCAGTGGATATCCTCGATACAGTTAATCTGTCCGCGAATTCTTAAAAATATTTTTGAAAAAACTAAAAAAAGGAAGCCCGACAAAATGCCGGGCTTTTTCTTTTGAAAACTATTTAATAAACTGAACTAAATCGTTTAAATTTTTAAGTTTAATTAATTTTAATTTACTGGATTTTAAAGCTACATCGGGAATTAGAGCTTCTTTAAAACCGAGCTTTTCCGCCTCTTTTAAACGCTGCTCTAAGCGAACTACCGATCTAATTTCACCACCCAAGCCCACTTCACCAATTATAATAGTTTGACGGCTAAAATTATAATTATAAAAAGAGGCAATCATCGCCGCACAAGCGGTTAAATCTAAAGCGGGATCAGCCAGACGCAAACCTCCGACTAAATTTAAAATAATATCCTGACTACTTAAATTTACTTTAGTGCGTTTAGAAATTACAGCCGCTAAAACTTGTAAACGATTTAAATCAAAGCCACTGGCTTTTCGCTGCGGATAACCAAAAACTGTTTTAGAAACTAATGACTGTAAATCAACCAAAAAAGGCCGGGCTCCTTCTAAGACACAACCGGCGACAGAGCCAGAAATGTTGTCATTTAAACCCTCAATAAACACTGAGCTGGGATTAGCAACTCCCCGAAAGCCCTGACTGGTCATTTCTAAAACTCCTAGCTCACTCGTAGCACCAAAACGATTTTTACTGGCGCGCAACAAACAGAAACTGTTAGACTTTTCGGCTTCTAAATAGATGACTGTATCAACAATATGTTCTAAAGATTTAGGGCCAGCAACTTGACCATCTTTGGTAATATGCCCAATCATAATCACTGTTACTCCCGCCCCTTTAGCTAATTCTAATAATTTTACGGCTGCCGCCCGGATTTGATTTAAACTGCCGGCCTCTGAGGGAACAAGAGCAGAATAAACAGTTTGAATAGAATCAATAATTAAAAGTCGCGGCCTTGCTTTAGTAGCAGTAGCAATAATCTTTTCAATATTGGTCTCACTAATGAACCGAAGATTATCGAGGGCCCCGCCTAAACGCTCAAAACGGTCTTTAACTTGTTGAGCTGACTCTTCTCCACTTGCATAAATTACAACTGCTCCTTTTTCTAAAGAGCTAAGCCCTTTTCCTAAAGAATCAGCAATTTGGGCCACTAGGGTAGATTTACCAATACCAGGTTCACCTGCTAATAAAATTAAAGAACCAGACACCAAACCACCACCTAAAACGCCATCAACCTCAGTTAAGCCAGTTAGAAAACGAGACATTTTATCGCTTTTTATCTCTCGTAAGTCCAAAAGATCGGCCCCGCCTAATTTGTTTAAGTTAAGCTTAGTGCTTTCTTTCTGATCTTTAATTTGCTCACTTAAAGTCCCCCAAGAACCACACTCCAAACAACGCCCACTCCATTTTGGAAACTGGGCGTCGCAATTAGAGCAGACATAAATTGTTTTTAAAGCGGCCATAACTAAAAAATATTATTATCGCCATTGAGCACGGTCAACCAGCCAATCATTACCATCTTTTATTAAATCGATATCGATTACTTGCCGATAAGGTTCACTGGAGTCTAAACCTTTTGTCTCTTGTCTTTCTGTTGTTACTGCGAAACTAATTGACTCTTCAGCCTCATTATAATTCAAAATTTCCGTAAAAACTACATTACTAATAATTCCATAATAATCACCATCATAAGGCTGCTGACGTAGTTCGGCTAGGTAATTTTCTGCCCAAAGACGCATTGATGGAGTCATCAAGATAGTAACATCGGCAATATTATTATAATTTGATTGATTAGAAAAACTACCAAAGCGCTCAGCAAATAGCTGGGCTCTTTTTTCGGCATCATAAACAGACACCTGATAAGCCGCTTCCTGAGAAATATCATAAGCCTGATAATTGCGAGGCCGATCACTCGGGGTTGTTTGCGGTGCTTCAACAGGGTCAGCCTCAGCTAAAGGCAAAGTTGAAGTTGGCGCGGGAATAATAATTTCTGGCTCAACTGGTTCATAATTTTTCTGCCAAAGAATAAAAAAGATTAGCGCTACCAATAAAATAAAGGCTGAAATAATAATTATCAAACCAGTTTTTTTGGGGTTTCTCATATATACTAAATTAATTTATATCAAATAATTAAATTAAGCACCCAAAGAATCTATTTCTCCACTTGACTGCGCGACATCAAAGCGTTTTTTTGCCTCAGCGATTTCTAATAATTGACGCGGATCAGAAGTAATTAGCTGATCCTCAGAGTAAGAAGCAACTACCTTAATCGCCACATGTTTATTCCCGGCAAAGAAAATCCCTTCGCCTAAACCACCTTCTAATAATAGGTATTTCTCCCCCTCAGTCAATAAAAAAGTTTTTTGAACCAATGCTATTGCCGCCGGCGATTGTCTTAACAATAACTGCATGGAAGAGTTATTAACAATTGCTTGGCCATAAGGAGAGGTCAAGAAGTCATTAACATCTTGAGTAATCGTAGTGATTCCTAAATAATACTTACGACACCTCTTTACTAGAGCAAAAATAAATTTAGCGGAATCCTCATACTGCATCATCCACCAAGCCTCATCAATAATTAAAAGGCGCCGCTTAGTTTCACTCCGAACCACATTCCAAATATAATTGATAATAGTGTAAATCCCAATTGGCCGCAATTCGTCTTCTAAATCACGAACCGAAAAACAAACTAACTGATTGTTCATCTCCACATTGGTTGGGCTATTTAACAAGCCAGAAAAAGTTCCTTCGGTATACTTTTTAAGACGAAGCGCCAAATTATTACCCCCTTCCATTCCTTCTAAAACTTGTTCTAAATCACTGAGTATTGGCTCTTTAATATTAGAAAAATCGGAATCAGGAGTAATATCTTTCTTAGCATAGGCCTCTAAAAGAGCCCGGTCCATAATTGAGTCCTCTTCGTGGCTAAAATCTCCCAGCATCAAGCGAAGTAAACCCTTGATAGTAATAACCGCTGAACGTAAGAGGTCTTTGGGTTTGGCATCTCCACCAACAGAACGAGGCAAATCGAAAGGATTAATTTTATTTTCTGAAGACAAAGAAATGTTAATGTAAGTGCCGCCAACAGCATCAGAAAGATGTTTATATTCATGCTCTGGGTCGATAACAATAACATCAGCTCCCAACATTAAAGAACGAAGCACTTCTAATTTAATGGCGTAACTTTTACCAGCACCCGAAGTTGCAAAAACAACTGAGTTAGCATTAGGCAAAGAAAACCGATCAAATAAAATTAAACTATTATTATGCCGATTAACCCCATACAAGATACCTTTATCACTAGTAAGCTCACTTGAGATAAAAGGGAAAGAGGAAGCAATTGGCGATGAGTTCATGTTAAAAGTAATATAAAGCTCATCGTTGCCTAAAGGAAGGGTTGAATTAAAGCCCTGCTCTGACTGGAAGTAAACCCGTCGTGAATAGACTAGACGCGAACCTAAAATATCCTCAATCTGTTCGCTCGCTCGATCTAGTTCTTCTAAGTTATCAGAGTAAAGGGTAACGTAAAGAGAGAATTGAAAAAATTTTTCCGTTCCCTGAGTTAAAGAGTCTCGTAAAAATTCAATATCTTGAAGAGCTGTCTCCCGAAGGGGGTCACGAGCCGCTCCCTTCTCAGCATCAGCAATAATCTGAGCACTAATATTACCAACTTTATTTTGTAATTGTTTTAAAATAATGGCACTCTTAACCGGATAAAAGAACATTGAAACATCAAAATTCAAATTATAATTAATAATCGGAGCAAACCAACCAACACTAATATAGCGCGGGTAACCAACAACAAAAATTGTTCGAACAAATTTCCCCCCTAAGACCAAATGCCGTGCTTCCGCCTTTAAGGCAGCGGGGGAAATTAAATCACGGACCGAGAGAACGCCGCGGCGAAAGGCTTTTTCCTCTTCAATAATATTCTGAGCCTCGTCGGCAGAAAGGTCGGGAATAAAAGGCCTCTCGTTAACATTGGCTTGCGGCCGAAAACTTAAATCACGAATATCGGTATCCGGGCCAATTTTTTTACGAACATCTTGTTTACTAAAATCAATCATAAATCCACGCGTAATTTTTTAATATCAACCAATTTTTGGTTCTTAGCAGTTTCTGGGTTATAAGTGCTATAAAATAATTCAATTAACTGTTGAGTGTTTAAACGCTCCACACTCACTCCTAAAGAAGTCAAACCATTGGCCACACTCTCAAGGCGTAAATCTAAACTTTTTTGATAACGCTTAAAAGTTTTATCTTTCAAAACGATGGCTGAGGCTGGACGAAATGCCTCCTTTAAAGAATCGAAAAAACTTTTATGTTTATCAGTTAAAGGGTCATAAGGAACCACAACGTAAAAGCGTTTATTCATAATCTGCCCCAAAGAAGTGAGTTCTTTAATATAATCAATATATTCTGCCGTTTGCAACTTTAAAAGTCTATTAATCTGTTCTTTTTCCTTGGTCTGCAAATAAGCTAAATAATTATCGATATTTAACTCTCGAGATTGAATTACAATCTGCAAAGTAAAACTTAGGTTATTTAAAAAGCGAACGTAAGAACTAATTACTGAATTTTGCTCATCCTCGCTTTTTAAAGCAAAGTTTATGCTAGAAGCTAAAAATACAGCCCTAATTGTGCCATCCTTCATGACAATAGTACCATCCTTGATTTCGGCGATATCTAGATATTGCTGAGTAGAAACGGGGGGGTTATTTTTTCCAGATTTTTTTTTGGCCATAGATTAATCATTAATGATGAAAGCTGTATCATCCTCTTCTTTTTCTCCTTGATATTCTCCTTGAGTATCAACAATAAGGGACAATTCAACTAAGCGTGAGCGCTCATAGTATTCCTTAATATTTTTAGAATTATCAAACTTCAATGTTGGGATTCGGCCGATATCAGTCAGGCGACCATAACGATTATTCCAAACTCTTAATTTAGGTCGCCTAAATGTTTGCAGTAAATTAAGAAGAAAAAAATGAAAAGGGCGGCCGTTTATCTTTACAAATGCCAAAACAACAGCAATACCAAAAACCAAAAGCCCTAAAAAAATAAAAGCACCAAAATCAAAAAGCTTATAAAAAATTGCAATAATAATAGCCCCAGACAACAAAATAACAAACTGTCGGGTTGTAATTGGCCCGATAATCTTATCTTCAACATCAATAAATTGTGGAACAGTGAATTGCTGCATATATTAGAAAGACAAACGATGGTTAAGAGCAATTAACTCTTGAATCTCTTCCCAGGTTAAATATTGAGAATTTTTTTGAGCCTGATACTTGTCGGCAACTTGCTTTAAAGTAATTTGATATTTCAGAGCCTCTTTAGCCATTTTCACATAAATGCTATTTATTTCTCCCGAGCGCCAAGCTAAAATAGCTTCAACCATCCGATCGTAGCCATCGGCTTCGAGGGTGCGAATCTTTTTTTCTATCTTGCTGGCGGCGTCTTTAGGAGAAGCGCCTAAACGACGAAAGTTAAGCAACTCTAAATAATGCAATTCTTCAACTGGGCCTAAAGTTTTTGGTTTAAGCGAAGAGGGAGCCTGAGGAGCTGCGGCAACCCTTGGAACTGAAGCAATCTGAGGTTTTGTAATTGGTTTTTGTGGTTCAGTAATTACTTTAGTTTTTGCTAAAGGGGTGGAACCTGGTCGTAAGTGAGGATTATTAATATTTTGCTGAGCCTGTTGCCTAAGGGCAGCGACCGAAGCCGTGGCCGGAGAAGCTGACGCTGAAACCTGAGCCACGGTTGGCAAAGGTGTCTCTTTCTTAGTTTGAGCAAATAAACTTAGAGCTTTTTGAAATAAATTAGGCTTCTTTTTTGGAGGCTGCTCAATTGTTTGTAAATTCTCCTTTGCCGAAGATAAGGGCGGAGTCGTTATTTTTGGCTCTGGTTTTACGGGCGGAGTTACAGTTGACGCTTGTTTTACTGGTGCCGGGGCTAAAACTGGGGCCACCTCTTTTTTCTGATTAGTTTCAATCTTTTCTGGAATGATCTTTTCTTCTGGTTGAACAGGTTCAGACTCGACTAATTTAGTTTCTGATGATGGCGCGACCAAAGGTGTTAAACTAGGGGCTTCTAAACTCAGCTTATCACCATCTTCTAATAATTTCTGATTATCGCCATCTTCCAATAATTTTTGGCTGGAAACCGTTTCTATTTTTTGACGATTAGCAATTGCCGTCTTTAAATCGTAAGGAATGTCGCGATTAGCACCAGGCTGCTCATAAACAGCTCTTACCTTCTCTAGAACCTGTTGATTGTTTTTTGCATCTTTAGGAGCACTAAGAGTGGAAGCATTTTTGGTTACGGAATTTTCACGAGACTGATCAATTAATAAAAATAAATTATCAATTATTTTATGATCCAAGCCTAGACCACCACTAGCAACCCCTTTATTTAAAGCTAGTCTAGTATCAATGCGGCTACGAACACCTTTAAAATAAGTTTTTAAAATATTTTCTAAACGAGTATTAAGTTCACTGCCTGAAAAATTAAGACCGGATTCGCGAATAACTTTTTTAATTAAGAAAAAAGTATCAGAAACGGCTTTTGTTTGCGGCACAATCTTTGCATAAGAAGGATTATAGCCCAAATAATTAGCAATTGAGGGAAAGAGCTTTTCTTTAAAATCGGCCGTCAAAAGACGAGCGTTGTCAGGAGTCAAGTGAAGCTCGGAAACAAGATGGGCAGGCAAATCAGCAAGAGGAATCTCTTTAACTGCAATCCTAATTACTAAGGCGGCTAAATCAACCTGATACTTTTTTTCCAAATCTGAAATAAGCGCCATCGCTTGAGGAGATGACACACTGGCTTGGATTTCGTCCGGCAATCCATCAAATTTTTGTAAATAATCAAACATGAAAATAAAAAAATTAAGCTTCTCGCTTCAAGCGATTTATTTCTTGTTGCAGCGCTTTATGCTCTAAACTAGAAACATCATATTTAACTAAACTCTTTTCTAAGTTAGAAATTAACTGACCCCTTTCATTGTTATCTTGAGGCGCTAAATCAATTTTTTCCTCTGGAATAAAAGGAGAGTCCGGCTCCTCTTCTCTAGAAGAAGAATTAAGACTGTCTGGAATCTTATTAATTTTCCCCAAAGAATCGCTAGTAGCTACCTCTAAAGGAAACAGTTCCCAATTTTCCAATAAAACTCCATCCATACTTTCAGGGAAAAAGGTTAAATTGCGATAAAGCTTTAAAAGCTTACGGACTAATTGTTTTTCAGAATCTGGCAAATTCTTTAAATTAGGAGACCGCACTAAATACTCTGCTAAAGAAATTTCACTAAAAAGAGAGCTTCCATACAACTTAATAAAATCCTTCAACCAATTAGCGATTGTTGGCGAAGCGGGATAAGAATCTAAAACTAAATTATTAGTTGTTAATTTTTCTTGATTATTATAAAGCAAAGATTCCACTTTTTCTTCTACTAAGGGATCGTCATTAAAAGTCTTAAAGATAGCTAAGTTTAATTCTTTCAACTCTGAACTTTCTGCTTCTAAAGTTTTAACTAACCCCTCGCTGAAAATATCTAAAATAAGCTGACGCCGCTCTCTTAAGGGGAGATTAATTAAGGGCTCAGGAATTGATTCTTCCTCCGCTAAAGCATCTTTGATATCTTCTGGATTACTTAATTCCTGCTGATCAAAAAAAGGAATAAAAATTTTATCAATAATTTCCGTGGCAATAAGTTCGCTACGGCTCTTTTCAATTTTATATTTTCTCTCCAAATAAGCAGAGATATCTTTAAAACCTAATTCAGAAATAGCCACCAAGACTACTAAGAAACTGAGCGCTAGCTCATATTTATTCTCTATTTTTTTAACAATCTCGGCGGTATCAGGCTTGTTCAAAAATTCTCGCGCTGAGTCAGGCAAGTCGTTAAATTTCTCTAGGCAATAATTAAAATAATTTTGATCCATTGAAGTAAAATTTTGTTAAATTTTAATTAACTGAGATAACCTCTTAGGCTATTACGATTTCTCTTTTCCTGTTCACGAACCATTTTTTCCAAAGTAGTATTGGTTTCCCTGGCCTCTTGAGAAAGATCTTTAATTGCCTCTGTCTGTTTCTCGGATAAAGCGCTTTCTACACTATCAAAACCATCAATCACTTTTTCTACTAGGGCGTCAACATCAAGTTTCCCGCCAGTTTCTTCAACTAAATTAGAGCGCACCCCCGCTTCACTCTCTAAGACTCTATCAACGTCTGGGGCCTTCCATTCATCAATCTTCTTAAGCATTGCCTCTTCTATCTGCTCACCATCTATCCCGGCGGCTGACATATTAGCCATCATCTTTCCAAGCTCTTCATCGTAGCGCTTATTGCTGTTAGGAATATTACCAATTAGTTTGTTTTCTTGCAGAGCATCAGCCGCCTGATAAGTTAATTTTTCATCAGTGAAACCGGCTCCGTGAATCTTTTCATGCTGAAGAGTGTTATATTTACTAGCTCTTTTAGCGGAATCTGTTTCCCCTAGATATTGGATATCAGAGTTAACTAGTTCTAGTTTTTCTAAACTGCCATCACCCAAGCGCGCCTTAATTGCTTCTAGTTGACTAATTTTAGCTGTCTGAACAGAACTAGGATTGGCGCCTGCTTCAGCCCTAAGTTTAGCAGCCTCGTTATCAATTAAACTATTTAAAGCCGGCAAAGAATTTTTTAAATTTTCTCCAGTCAAAACCGTCCCCGCATTATTCCCCAAAGACGCCACTTTTGAGCCACTCGCCTTATCAAGCTGTCTAAAGGATAGCTCCATAACATCTTTTTCAGGATTACGCTGATCGGATGACTTAAGAGAATTTTTGCCAAGAGCATCATAAGACATTCCCCTCTGGCCAGGTCGATGACGCATCAAACTGGGGTCATAATCTTTAAAATTAAGTCGAGCTCTATCGCGATATTCTGAATTAGAGTTATACCCTTGATTTCTAAGCTCTTCGTCAATCTCCTGAAGATGCGAAACTTTCCCGCCTGATTTTTTGTAAGCAGCAATACTTGAGGCAAGAGTTGCCATTTGGCTGGCACTTGCGCCCCCCTCTGATAACGCTGCTAAGACTTTAGCTCGTAATTCTGCGCCTCCTTCACCAGGAGCATCATTGTTCATAGCATCTAAAACTGCCTTATTGTCTTCAGTAAAACCATAATTTCCTAAATAATACTCTTCTTGAAGCGGAGTCTTTGATCTAGCCATCCGGTCCACTCGACGCTGATGCCGCTCTTCTTTAGCCTTATCTTTTTCTTTATAAAAAGCTTCAAAAGCATTTGATGTTCTGGCAAAACTTCTGTTATATTTTTTGTATTCAAGAAAGTTCTTTTGGTCATTATAATCTTTAATGCGATTTAAAGCCTCCTCTTCTTCAGTGCTCATTTGTAAAGACGGATCCCTTTTCTTTAATTGATTAAAGTTTCGAATTATTGACTCATCATCATTCTTACCACCAGCCCCCAAGTTACTTTCATAAGTCTTTATTTCATTCTTTATTTCATTTTCTTTTCTTTTAACTTTTTTACGTCTTGGCATACTATCAACTAATTCTTTCCCCGCTCGAGCTGATTCTTCGCCAATGCCCAGTTTTTTTAAATATTTTTGTCGAGAAGCAATCTTTTTATCTCGACGCGCTTGTTTTAAATCTGTATTCCAGGCAGCCGCAAATTTTTGTAATTTTCCAGTTGGTTGTCCGGCAGCATCTTTCTTCCCCGTTTTAGAAATAGTGCTCAAAGTCGCTCTTCTAACACCACGACCAACACTCTTAACACCAGATTTACCCAAAGCCATTGCTCCCGCGCCAACAGCAGCGCCAGCCCCAAAGACGCGCGCCTTGCCTTTATTAAGGGCTTTCATTCCTGAACCAATTGCCCCACCGGCGGCCCCACCAACAGACTGAGCAATAGTCATTCCTCCAATTAACATACCAATAGCAATTACAAACTGGACCAGATTGCCCACCTGTCCAGCCTCAGTAGCTGTCCCCGAAAGATCACTTAAATTAGCGGCTAACTCTTTATCGCCCGCATCACTAACTTCGATTGGATTAGTACCCGATTGCAAAGCAGCAAAAGAGAGCCAAAGAAAAAAAGCCAAAATTGGGCCAACCAATAAATTTTTAGTCCACTCGTCCCACCACTGGCTAGCATAACTAGCCCCTTTCCCAGGGACCGCTTGCAAGAAAAAAGCTAAAGGTGATAAAACAGTCAAAATCCAAATCATCACTACTCGGATTACTAGCATTGCCACCATTGAAGCGACAACAACGGTGGCAATAATGACATAGAGTAAACCAAAAATATAAGAAGTCACCAGAGTAGCGTTGGTCACATCACCATCGCCCCTAAGTCTAGTTATTTTTTCAATCCCTAAAATATTTAAAATATTTCCGGCGCCAATTGCAGAAAAGGCATTAACAAAGGTAAGCATAACCACATTAGCAAAATCAATAGTTAACCCACAAATTAGTTTAGAAAAATTAATCAAGACCGCAGCTAAAACTAATTTAGGTAACATGTTTTTGGCACTATACTTGTCCTGCCCCAGGATAGTAGCAAAAGCAATAATCAATAAAATAATAACAAAAAACATGTTGCAAAGATCACGAACCAAAACCCAGCCATGCTTAACCGCCGGGGCCTCAATAAAATTACTATAAGAGGCCACCTCCATAAAAACATTAACCAGTAAAATTAAGATTGCAGATATACCTCTAATCAAAACCTCAATTAAGTCGCCCACCACATCAGTCGCCCAATCACCGAAAGAGGCCGCCGCCGGGCTAATAAATAAGAAAATTGCCGCCACTAGAGTAACTCCAAAAAGCCAGTAATACCGAGTCTTTAATTTTTTTAAATTATTTTTTTTCATGACTGCTGGCAATTTTATTATTTAAACAAATCGGCAAAGCCTGTAATTTTAGATGTCGCCCATTCTAATGCTACTTTTAAAGGGTTTGAAAAGAAAGAGGCGATTAAAGAAATTAAAGCTAACAGGCCAATAACAATAGCTATTAACAATAAGTTCAATAAGGCACAGCCCGCCTTTTCTGATATTTTCAGCATTCCTGAAAATCTCTTTACTTGGTCGCCCCCAGCGCGCTTTATTTTTGGAGGTATCCATTCCTCACCCAAAGGGCCAAAAAATTTTTTTCCCAAAACCTGATTCAAAAAAAAATGCACATCAATATACAAAAGAGTTAGCCCCCAACTACTAATTAAATTCGCCCAAGAACTTTTAAGCAATTTATCAGTAACCAAACGGAATGGCGAGCTTGCTGAAGATTTATCTTTCTTATCTTTAGCTGTTTGTGAGTCTTCCTGGCGGCTAAGATGCACCTGCTCAGAAAAACTTAATCCGCCACTTTCTTTAGAAGCAGCACCAAGAGGAGATTCTCTTTTAGCGGCTTGTAAGTCCCCCGCTTTTTTCTCTTCCTCATTATTCAAATCCAAAAGCTGCTCATCGACACTCATAAACTTAATTTAACCAAATTATACCACAAACCAAGATTAAATTTAACAATAATTACTTTTTAATTTTACTATAAAAATGACTCTTTGGCAAAATTAAAAAATTACAATTTTTCTTAACAAAATAAAATTTTCTAAAGACCAAAAAGGCTCTCAACTGAGAGCCTTTTTCTTAAAAAACTATAAACCGCAATTACCATTTTCTGACCAACTAGAGCCACTGCTTTCTACACACTGCCAAGCCCCCCAATTATCTTCCGCTTTAATTTTTATCTGATAATTATCTCGTAAATAATAGTGATAAAAAGTATGCGGAATAGCAGCATCAGGTCGATAATCTAGGCCTCCTACAGACTGAGTTGTTCCATCACCCCAATCAATAACAATTCTCTTTAAAGGCTGCTGCTCAATATTTATTTTAGTATTCAGGTTTAGACGGTAAAGGCCAGTTTGAACATTAAGCCGACCACCGCTGACTCTGATATCGTTACCACTAACACCCGCTAATTTAACATTGGTGATGCTTGGTTTTACCTTATAATTAAGCCCAGTTGGATGATTATCAGTGTAGGAAACGGGGGTCATCTGATAAGCTGATTTAAAGTTAGCCGGGTTTGAATTAAGTGTATAGGCATCGCGAGAACGGTTATAGGTCCAATTACTATATCTATTTACAAACAAATTATTTAATTGAAGCATCGCGGTTGACTCATTGGGAATAGAACTCCATAAAGGCAGACAAGACCCCCCGCCACGAGCTGCACAGGTAAGCTTGTTAAATTCGGTGTCGCCGCTTTTATAGAGACAATAAACACTAGGGTCTAGATCGCAATAACCAATATGACCACATCCAGAACCAGTACAGCCATAGGGTCGTCCGGCAAAAATAGTTTGATTATTTTTTTCTGCATACTGATTTCGCAAAGTAACTGCACCGCTAGTCTCAAAGGTGAAATTTTCAGGCAGAACGGCCGAACCGAAAGGCACATCCTGACGACTGCGTCCAAACTTATTATAAGTAGAGTAGAAGAAATTTGGCGTATTTTCACTATAAATTGTATTACGGCTAATTCTATCAGCCCAAGGAGAGGACTCACCTTGATTACCAACAAATTGCGAAAATTTGTTACAGGTTATCTGAAAGGAGTCAGCTGTATTATTGCTATTAGCGACATGTTTTAGGGCGCCTTCCGTATTTTGCCCTGCGAGTAAAACCATGATTGAACTAAATTCTGTCCCTTCTGTATTTTTACTCTCATTAATATTTTCTAAATTGTTGATGTCAAACTCGCTTTGCTCGTCAGTGTCATCCTCTCTTACATAGACAAAAGGCTTGTTATAAAGACCGTTATAGAGCGCCCAACCATCATCATATTCAAAGTTACAATTAGCAGAACTACCAGAATATGTTAAATAGCTAAGAGTGTTAACCTGCTTACGCTCAGTTTTAATCTTTAGCTCTGATTGTTTTGGAATACAATAAACAAATAACATGAAATCGCTATCGAGCCCCGATGCTTTACCATCAGCTTCAGCAAAAACTGCTGTATAGCCCTCGCCACATACACTTTCATTAACGCTTGTAGAATTTGAACACTCACAGCCGCTAGTGCCATTAATTATCTCGGTACTATTGCAGCGTCGCAAATTAGGTTTTCCGCCGCTTAAGCCTAATTGTTTATAAAGCCAATCTTTATTTTTGTCCTCATGAACCACAAAAGCATTAAGTTTTCCCACCCTTTTCTCCACAAAAGAGAAATTTCCATCTACTTCAGT
>JAQUHX010000024.1 GCA_028681575.1 Patescibacteria group bacterium
GCAATAAGGAGGAGCCTCGGGAGGATAATATTAAGCAGAATCAAGAGCTTGATGTAGTTGAGGCCTTGTCCCAAGCGAGCGTGACCCCTGAACAGATTAACTCAGAAGATACGCTTTTTTCTTATGAATATCCAGATTTAGGCATCAAACTAAGCTATCCCAATACTTGTTATTTTAATAAAGGAATGATTGATTGCGGTAACTTCACTTTAAGTGTTTGGCCGCTTGAAATGCCAGTTGCTTCTGAGCCTACAAAAGAATTTACAGCTGATGGCTATACTGAAATTAAACAAGGGTTTTTAAATGGAGACAATAATTATGCTTTAATGGCTTGGTATCAGGGTGAGGATGATGAGGAAATTGAAGCAGCAATTAAAGAAATAGCCGCAACTTTAACCTTTACTCATTAAATTAAAAAAACAAAAAGAGCCTCTCAGCTGAGAGGCTCTTTTTTTTGGGTTTATTATTTTTTTAATAAATCTCTAATTTCAAGTAATAATTCTTGATCTTTTGTTAATGGAGCGGGGGCATCTTCTTTAACCTCAGTTTCTTTTTTCTTAAAAGATTCTTGAGCCCGGGCGGATAATTTAATTACTAAGAAAATGGAGCCAGCGATGATTAGGAAGTCAACAATATTTTGTAAGAATAAACCAGTGTTTAAAGTTACGGCCGCAGTTTCCTCGGTTGCTTCTCTTAAGACTAGTTGCCAACCAGCAAGCGAGCCGCCAGCTGATAAGAGGCTAGCAATAGGAGTGATAATGTCACTAACTAAGGAGCTTACAATCTTGCCAAAGGCCCCGCCGATGACGACTGCAACTGCTAAATCAATTACATTACCTTTCATGGCAAAATCACGAAATTCTTGGAGAAATTTTTTCATAAATATATTATTAATCTTTAAAAAATCTTAAGAAAAAATTGAAGTTCTGTTTGTTATAATAAAATTATATCTTAAGAGTTCTTGCTGGGCAAGCGTTTGTGCTAAAATGATAAAAAGATATTAATAGAAACTAAAATGTTGAACCTTACTTTGATTGTAGTTGGAGTGCTGAAGAATCGCGCACTCCAATCTTTAGCTGATGATTATCAGAAGCGTTTGCGTCCTTATGCGCGCTTAAAAATTATTGAATTAGCGGCTTCGCCTTTTTCGGAAAAACAGGGAAGTAAAAATAAATCTCAAGAAAAATTAAGACTAGTTTTAAAATCTGCTCTGGCCGCTTATCCGAAAGAAAACATTTATTTATTAAATGAAGCGGGGAAACTTTATGACACCCAAGAGTTTTGTCGTTTGAGCACAAAACCGTTGGTTTTAGTTATTGCTGGAGCACTTGGTTGGCCAGAAGATTTTTCTCAAGATTATCAGCAGTTATCGCTTTCACCTTTAACAATGCCGCATGAATTAGCGCGCGTTGTTTTACTTGAACAGTTGTATCGGGCGGCGACTATTAATAATAATAAGACTTATCATTATTGATATGAATAAAGTAAAGCAATTAAGTTCCTTAGCAAAAAAAATGTCCTCAGTCGCGCAAGCGCAAATCTTGCAAGGCTTTTTTAAGACTGGTCCGGGAGAATATGGTGAGGGTGATATTTTTTGGGGCCTTAAAGTTCCAGTCTCGCGTCAAATTGCCAGTCAATTTTTTGACCTTTCCTTAAAAGAGTTAAGCGTGCTTATCTCTTCGCCAGTTCATGAGCTGCGCTTGATTGCTCTTTTAATTGCTGTTTACAAATATCAGCAAGCACAAACTTTTTTTCAACAGAAAAAAATTGTGCGCTGGTATTGGCGGGAGCGAAAATTTATTAATAATTGGGATCTGGTTGATTTATCGGTTGTTAAAATTTTGGGTGCGTATTTACGCGATTATCCGCAAGAGAGAAAAATGTTTATATTTTTAAGTCAGAGCTCAAGTCTTTGGGATCGCCGTTTAGCCATGGTCTCTACCTTTGCCTTTATTGCTGCTGGAGAGTTTAAACCGACTTTAGATTTGGCTCGAAATTATTTTAATGACAGTGAAGATTTAATTGCTAAGGCTAGTGGTTGGATGCTTCGTGAGGTCGGAAAGCGCGATAATAAGGTGCTTTTAGAATTTTTAAATAATTATGCCGGCCAAATGCCTCGGATAATGTTGCGTTATGCAATTGAGCGTTTACCTGAAGCGAAGCGTCAAAAATATTTAAACAAAAAGAGGATTTCTTAGTTTGGCTCGAGAAAGCCCCCTGATTTGTTGGCATAATTTTTTTGATGTGCTATAATAATGCCATAAATAAGGTTAATCGTGTCGCTGCTTAAGCTGACCGGTTAATCAAAAATAATTTAGGCAAAAACGGTTAAGACTTTTCTTAGTCGTTTCCGCCCCATGTAAATATGCCAAAAATGACTAAAGCGAAAATGGTCGCTTCGTTAGCTGAAGAACTGGGTTCTTCAAAAAAGGAAGTTAATAGCTTTCTTGATGTGTTCTCAGAAATGATTTACAAAGAAGTAAAGAAAAGCGGGGAATGCATTGTTCCGGGCTTCGGCAAATTAGTGAAAGCAAAACGCAAAGCTCGTGAAGGACGAAATCCAGCTACTGGGGAAACGATTAAAATCCCGGCTAAGACCGTGGTTAAATTCCGTCTCTCCAAGGCTGTGAAGGATGCAATTCTTTAAGAGCTAGAATAAAAAAACAAAACAAAAAACCACCTTCGGAATCGGGTGGTTTTTTTATTGCTAAATTTTTTAAATTAATCTTTAGATTCTGGGTGGCTGCTTTGTTCCCAGAGGCGGTAGTATTGTCCCAAGCCTTGTTCGTATAATTTATTTTTTAATTTCTTGTTCATACTCAGATATTGAAGCAGGGATCCAAGTTCAACATGATAACGATCTTTAATAATTTTGTATTTTAAATCGGGCGACTTTTTGATAGCTCGGCGGACGGTTTTCGGGTCAATGCCGCCTAGGTTTGCCGAGGCGGAGACGGAAAACCAGAGTGGTTTTTTGATGGTTTTCTTTTTGTTCATAAGGCACTTAAGTCCACTATACCTTAGACTAAAGTATAAAATAGCTAAAGTCAAGTTTAGTTTTAAACTATTTACGATTTATCCCCAGAAATAATTTTTAGAACTTAAGTCCAAGCTAGCCTGGACTTAAATCTCTTTTAAGCCTTAATTAAAGAGCTTCTTTGTTTTTTGTAAAGATAAAAATGCTAATCTTCAATTTTTTTTAAGCATGCCTTTTTTCTTCTTTAAATTATTTTTTTAAATCTTTTACCTTTGTTAAGGAGGCGGGAGGGGCTTTTTTTAAGGAGCGTTGGGGGCTGATAATTAGCGGGAGCGGCACCTAAATTTTTGACTTAAATTCTTTATTAAATCTTGCTTTTTTAGACTTCCTGTGATAATCTGAAAAAACAATTTCAGAGATTTTCTTGAGGGTAAGAACCCTTTTATTTTTGCTAAATCATTAAAATGTCACAAGTCTTCGGTCGGAAAATTAAAAATCAGAAGATAATTAGTCGCTTAAAGAATAAAGATAAGGAAGCCTTTATTAACCTGTATGATGAGCAAGCGGCTGATATCTATCGTTTTGTATATTTTAAGGTTGGTCGCATAGAAGAAGCTAAAGATTTAGCCTCAATCATTTTTTTAAAAACCTGGAATCATATCCAGACTAATAGTTTAACAGATGCTAAAACTCTGCGCGGCTTGTTATATAAAATTGCCCGAACTTCTATCGTTGATTATTACCGTGATAGCGGCCATAAGCGTGACCTCTCTTTAGATGATGAGAAAAAGCCTTTAGAGCTAGCGGATGAGAGTATCAACCTAGATGAAGCAGTAGAAAAGAATCGTCGCCTTGCTCTTATTAAAAGTAAACTTCCTTTACTTAAAGATGAATATCGGGAAATTATTGTTTTGCGTTTTATTAATGAATTAGAGATTGATGAAATTATGGAAGCGACTGGTAAGAGTCGGGGCAGTGTGCGCGTTCTAATTCACCGTTCGATTACTGCCCTGAAAAAGATGATGCCGGCCGAAGAAAAAGCGGGAAAAAAATCTAAGCTAAAACAGCCTTCACTTAAACTGTAACTTTTGTCGGCAAGTTCCGTATACTAGAGTGTATGACTGACAAAGAACTATTTAATTCACTAAAATCAATTAAAGAGGACATTCAGCCAGATGCGCAGTGGCTTAAAGCTAACCGCGATTCTTTGTTTGCTCAAAT
>JAQUHX010000001.1 GCA_028681575.1 Patescibacteria group bacterium
CGCTCATTAAAGAGAACACAACCACTGTCTACATTAACAATTCCATTGCAAGATTTTAAATCTATTTGCCCTTTTAATTGATAGTTAATTATTGCCTCCCTAAGATATATAGAAGAACCTAGATTGGTCCGATAAATTCGAACTTTTACCGGAGCGCCCGTGCTTAAGAGGTTTTGCGTATAAAAGAGAGCTTGATTATTAGAAACTATTATCTCCTTATTCGGCGCACTCAAAAAATTACTAGAATCAAGGAGCCGCAACTCGGTTTCTTCCTCGTTCTCAGTAATTAAAACTACACGTAAACCAGCAACATTTCCATTAGTTGTAATGGTATAAAGGCGATTTGATTTTAAGCTTAACTCTTGATAATAACCACCACCCGAACTCCAACCATCGGCAGTATTTCCATTAATACTACTGCCAGCTGGATTATAAAGGAGGTTGCTGGCATGATCACTAATTGGATCAATATATTCAGTACAACCAGAAGACTCAGCCGAACACAAACCAACCATATTTCGCGGCGACGGTACTAAATTACCACTAAGCCCAAGTGTTCGTCCATAATCAACTAAACATTCATAATCATTTTCATCAACTATACATTGAGAACTGCCACAATCTTGATTTGAAACACAAATAACGCCAACATTTTCGCCTTGATCTATCTTCCCATCGCCATTAGAATCACAACGCTTAACTGGGGTTTGCAACCATTTACCATCACGATAGAAGCAAGTATTGGTTCCCGGGTTCTTGAAATAGCTAGTCGCCCCATTTTCATAAGCCCAGGCATCACAACCAACTTCATTAGTTTGGCAAAGGGGGCTGCTCACTTGATCCTTATAAGAATCAGGCAGCAAGCGGCGGAAAACTTCAGTCCAACTAGAGACACCAAGCTGATTTTGAATAAGCCCTAAACGAGTACAGCCAGTCGCCGCCTGATTACATTGTTTAGCAGAATCAAAGACAGCATAAATAGCTTGATGACTGGGAACAACAAGACAACCAGGAGAACCCGGCGTACAAGTAGAAACCCAACTATCATCCTTTACTTGCTGATTATAAGTAAAGCCAAAAAAATTAGAATTATTATAAGTTTGCACTAGAAGCTCACAACCAACCGCAGAGTCTTGACAAAGTTCACTAAATTGCCGTAGGTAATGAAAAGCTCCAGACCGATCAGAGTACTGTGAACAGCCTAAATTATAATTAGGACCCCGATAAACATCGTTAATATCATAAGAACAAACATCGGGAATAAGACTTGACCCTTTAATTAAATAATAACGATCAGAAACCTCACTAACTACCAAATTATCAAAGAGCACGCCTCCTGTGGTCTCGACCTGAAGGCGCTCTGAATCGGGCCGATGATTAAGGGAATCTAAATTTAATTCATAAGCCTGCCAACCGCCACTTAATTTGAGCTCACCACTTGTATTAGTTGGGGTAACTCCAAAAACTGAAGTCTCCCCGTCTGTGTTTATAAAGGAAAAGGTAAGGCTTGCATTAGCAGTTAAAGGCTTGGCTAAAAACTTCAAAGTATAAGCGGCTCCTTCTGTCGCATAAGAATCAGCGCTAGCATAGGCCGTGCCGCTAACTGATAAAGACTGCCCCTCTTCAAAGATTGAATCATTATTAGAAGTGCCGCCATTGAACCTAGTTACATTCTCAAAATCATAAGTCTCTAGTACCCGCGAAGCATTCCCCTTCTTGCCATTATATTCACGGCAACCAACACTATTTACTCCACACAGCTTGCCCTCCTGAGGAATCGCTTTATAAACACAAGCTTTTTGTTGCCCATCCCAAAGTCCACCATTTTTACAAACCTGGCAAGCCTTAGAAAAGTCATCCCAACTTCGATTGGCACCGACGCACTCAGCTTCCTTTAAAGTAGAATCATAATTTTTAGTATTTAGGCGATAAGAGTTACAATTTTCTGAACAAGTCACTGTTTCTGAAATAAGATGATAAGTAATCCGCCCCTCTTTACTATAAAATTCTCGGCAATCAGGGTTATATCGAGGATCAGAGACCGGCAAATTATAAATTTCCTTATTACATTTAGTGGCTGATTCGGGATTAATTATATAAGGACGGCCATCAGGATTCTGCCGCAGTGAAAGAACAAGAAGCTGAGAATTATTCCAAGAATAAAAATCACCACAAGAAGCTTCTTGCGGTTTAACGCACTGTTTAAGTTCCGAGTAATATTCAACTCCTTCGCCCCCTTGTTCCACTTTATCTAAATTAGTAAAACTCGCACACCCAGCATCGGAAGCAGCACAAGTGCTAGTGTTATCAGGAATAATATTGTCAGCACTCGCTGAAAAAAGGTTCGATTCTTTAGCGATATAAACATCATAACCAACACACTGCGAATCGCAATAATCAAGCTCGTTAGCCTTAGCAGCTACTTTAAAGTTATCGTCTGTTGCCGAATAAAACTCACAACCAACCTCTTCAGGACTGCACTTACGTGCATAATCAAAACAGACTGACGGAGCATCGTCTTTGTAAGAGAAATTGCCGCTAGCCGGGGAGGTGTAACAAATAGATTCTAAATAATCAGGCAGGAATTTTTGATAGACCGGGTACTTGCCGTAATAACTAAAAGCCGTATCCTGGCCATTAGGGGTTAACTTTAAATTACGAACTAAAAATTTAACATCAGAACCATAACCCACTAGGTAGAAGTTAAGAGATGCTGTTGTTTCTAAAGCCAGTGATAAATGAGACCACTCAGAACTACTTGTTTCTGCTTGTTTGACTGGAGAGCCAAAAGACAAAACTACCTTATTGCCAGAAACTATTTTTACGTCAGCTGAAAGTGTATAAGACCAACCTTTTATCGCGATCATGTTTTTAGGCAAAACACTATTTATCTCATCTGAATAAAGCATCGCCCCGTCACCACCGCTAACCGCTAAAGCTTTGCCATTATCATTTACAATCTCTCCAGAGACATTCGCGCCCTTAAGTGGCCAATTCCAATTATTAATATTATTAGTATCGCCCACTTGATTTAAAGCTAAACCGCCATCCATTACGTAATTAACTTCTGTCCAGCCGGGCTTGCCGCGTAAAAATTGAGTACACCCCTCATCATTAGCCTCACAAGCAGGGGCACGATTATTCAAAAATAGAGACACTTGAGTGTTCCAGGTAAAAGAGCCATTGCTAGGATTATAAGTCCCCTGGGGGTAGTATTGACGGCAACCAACATTATTAACATCACAAGTACTATAATCTAAAGTATTTTCTAAGAAAGAAAAAGATTTATTATCGGTAGTATTGCTAAAAGTTTGGCAAGTATTAAAAACGGGTTGGCAGGTATCAGTATTAAAACGCCAAGTCCGTCTTTCTTCATTGCAATAACCATAAAGTTCACAAGAGCCATCCGCCTTCTCTTTAATGCAAGTTTGACTATCAGCACAATAATCAGTTGCCCGAGAAATTATTAATGACGACTCTCCTTCAACTTCTGGACTGACATAACTACTAATAATCTGACTCCCAACTCCCTCTTTGCCGCAATAGTTAAGAGGGGCTTTTAGAACCCAATCTGGATCAACCTTTCCTTGACACCAAGAAATATCGCGCTGATTGAAGTCAGAAGAAAACTGAGAATAGTTATCAGAAGAATCAAAACAAGAAATTAAATCTTGAAAAGTCGCTTTAATATTTTCTTGAGCAACGTAATTAAAGGCCTCTTCCCAAGAAACTGGAACAATACGATATTTTCGTAAAATAGAAACACTGCGAGTATTGTAAGCGCTTTCAGATTTAGGGTCGCCGCTGATTTGCCAGTCGCCATGAAGATATTCCTGCTCTAAAGCCTGGCCAACAGTTAACTTATCGGCAATCGCTTGAGAAAATTTATCATCGATAACGCAGTTGTTTGGCCCTGGATTATCCAAATCCGGACAAGCAACTAATTCTCCTAAAATACTGTAATCACCACGAATATCAAAACGAGGCTTAACAACACTGGCCAACTTTTCGCTGACAATCGTTTCTCCATACTGAACTAGTGATTCAAAGCCACTGTTTTTTAAATCATCAAAACGAGTAGCGTCTAAAGGCTGGCTGGTACTCTTGCCCTTATTAATTTCTCGCATTACTCTTTGAAAAGACTCATAAGCTAATTGGTTCAAAAAAATATTGGCGGCGTCAACAATGGCGTCACCTGAATCTTTAAGCAGCAACTGAAGTTGAGTTTCTTTGGCGTTTTCTAAATCTTCTTTAGATTGACCCGGGGTGCCTTTCAGTTTACCAGCAATATCTCTTACATCAAGCCAACCCTGAGTAATTATATTTTTATCTTTCTCGTCTTCCTCGGCCTTAGTACTTGTCTCTTTGACGCGACCAAAAAGCTCCTTTGCAACCGAGATTTCACCACCACCCGGATCAAAAGAAGCTTTAATTCCCTTTAAATAATCACCGCTCTCCATCGCTGCTAATTTCTCATAAGCCGAACTGTAGTTGTTAACCAGATTGCTTAAAGTACAATCTGGTTTACTTGGATAAAGGGTTTGCACTAAACCTAAACCTATCTTGGCTTGGATATTAGGAGAAGGAGGTTGACAAAGATCCGCTTGCCAAGCTTCGCCTAGCCCATCAATAAAATCACCAGCAGCAGCATCGCCAATATTTTTCCAATATTCACTAAAATCTTCAACGACATAAGTAGGCTTTTGCCCCTCGCCAGCACTAGCGACATACTTCGCCGTATCAATTGCAATCCGATTCAAACTATTACGCAGCGTTGTGCTAACTAAATTTGACCCAAAAGTCTTCCAAATTTTAGCCAATTTTTCTTTAATGGTAAGATTAGCTTCGCTTAAAATCGCTGGAATAGAAGAAACTTCCGCTGTTGGAATAACCGCTTGCGCTGGTTGCAGATTTAAATTAAATATCAAAAAAGCCGACAAAAGCAGTAAAAGCAAAGGGCCGGCTTTAAACTTTAAAAACGATGGGTTTTTCATATTATCTAAATAAATTGCCTAGTTACCTAAAATAAAAAACTTTTAAAAAATCTCAGCGCTATTATCAACAGTTTCCTCATTCAAGTCCTGGTTAAGCGGAAGTGATAATTCTGGAAACTGAGCTGCTAAAATATCTTTATACATCACCATTAAATCTTCATCACTAAGAAGGTCGACTTGAGTAACATCTGCTCCGCCCTGAAGTAAAATTTGACGCATCGTTTGAGCATCACCCTCGCCAGACAAGGCTAAAATTAACAACTCTTCATCAATAAAACTGGCCGGAGAGGCGCTGGGAATTTCCATATCATCAATAACGATTTCCTCAGGATTAGCAGCTAATAAGCCGCAATTTGATCCTTCGGCACACAAAGGATCAGTACCACTCCTCACTTCATCAAAATCGGATATTCCATCACCATCAGTATCTGTTAAATAAGGTGAAGTTTTATAGACATTTATTTCATCCCGATCAATCAGCCCGTCACCATCGGTATCTTTACTTTTTTCTAATAAGGCCGCCGCTTCTCTTTCCCTAGCTGCCTGTTCGGCCGCCGCCACCTCCGCTTTATCTGGCTTAAAAGGACCACTTAAACGAGAGTTAAATTGCCAAATCCAAACTCCCAAAATAACAAGCGCTAAAAAAGACAAACCAAAAACCGCATTTTTTCGACGACGCGGCAAAGAAGAAAGAGGATTCGAAGAAGGGATTTCAGCCATAATTTATTATTAGTATTTATTTTTTGATTATAACACAAAAGAACGCGCCGTCGCAAACAATTTTTGCCAATCATCAAGGCTTAAATCTTCTGCCCTAACTTGCGAAGTCAAATTAGCAGCCGCTAATAACTCAGCTGCCAATTTTAAATCAATGCCTAAACCAGCTGCTAAATTATTTTTAAGCATTTTTCTTTTTGCACTAAAACCAACTCGAGCTAAGCGAAAAAAGGCTTTTTTTTCAGAATCATTATAAACATCACTTCGATGAGAATGGAGTTTAAGCCTAACCAGAGCGCTATCAACTTTTGGCTCCGGCCAAAAATTACCAGCTTTAACCAAACGAACAATTTCTGGCTGACTATAAAATTGCACCGATAAGGCCAAAAGATTCATTTTTCCAGGCCTAGCAAGCAAGCGCTCAGCAACTTCTTTCTGTAAAAGCAAAACCATTCTCTCTGGAGCATTCTTTTGTTCCAAAAAAGTTCTTAAAAAAATTGAACTAATGTTATAAGGTAAATTAGCCACAATTTTATAGGCGGCTGGCAAATCGCCAGGATTAAAACGTAAAATATCCTGATTAAGCAAGGTGACATTTTCTACTGCCTGCGAATCAAGCGCAACTCGCAAAAAAGCGGATATTTTATCATCAAGCTCAACTGTAATTACTTGACCCGCATCTTTCGCTAAACGAGCGGTTAAAAAACCAAGCCCCGGACCAACCTCTAAAACTGTATCTTTTTTATCTAGCTCTGCCGCCGCAATAATATCATCATAAACGCTCTCAGTAATTAAAAAATTTTGCCCCTTAGATCGACTAGGGTGCAAATCATAAATCCGGCATAGTTCTTTCATCCTCTGAGCTAAAGTCATGCTTAACGAGTTACTAAATTAAGTAATTTTTCGGGGATATAAATTTGACGAACTATCTCTACTCCCTCTAGCCATTTAGAAACAACTGGGTCAGCTTTTGCTAAAACCAAAGCAGACTCCTGGTCTAAACCGATAGGCGCCTGAAGAGAGGCACGTAATTTACCATTAATCTGAACAGCTAAAATAAAGGTTTCTACCTTAACCAACTCAGGCTGATATTCTGGCCAAGGGCTTAAAGCGAGGAAACTACTATAACCTAAACGCTCCCAGAGTTCTTCGGCTAAATGAGGGGCAAATGGTTCTAAGAGGCGTAAAAATTTTCCTAAATTTTCATTAGCCAAAGGCCATTCTCCCTTCTTGTTTTTAGCTTCATATAAATAATTAACAAAAATCATTAGAGCAGAAATGGCGGTATTAAATTTAAAGTTGTTAATATCGGCGCTTACTTTTTTTATCGTTTGTTGCAAGAAGGAAACTGCCTCTTCGTCGTCAGACCGCGGAGATTCATCAAAAATTCTTTCAACTCGATCTAAAAATCTGGAAACCCCGCTAATTCCTTGGCTGTTCCAGGGTTTCATCTCTTCTAAAGGGCCCATAAACATCTCATACAAACGTAAAGCGTCAGCCCCGCTTAAGTTAGTTAAGCTATCAGGATTAACAACATTACCCTTAGATTTGCTCATTTTGTTCCCATCCTCGCCTAAGATAATTCCTTGATGACGGAGGCGTAAAAATGGCTCATCAAAATCAAGGTAACCATATTTTCTTAAGACTTTGGTAAAGAAGCGCGCATATAATAAATGTAAAACTGTATGTTCAGCACCACCAAAATATAAATCAACCGGTAACCACTCTTTAAGTTTTGAGGGGTCAGCAAAAACAGTTTTATTCTGGGGGTCAGCATAACGCAAGAAATACCAAGAAGAACAAACAAAAGTATCCATCGTATCACTTTCTCGCCGGGCCGAAGCCCCGCAAAGTGGACAAGTTACTTGATGGAAAGAGGAAGAATTTTTAAGTGGAGACTCACCAGTAGGGCGGAAATCAACATCTTCAGGCAAAAGAACTGGCAAATCTTTTTTTGGAACCGGCACCGCCCCACAATCATCACAATAAATAATTGGTATTGGCGCCCCCCAATAACGCTGACGAGAAACTAACCAATCACGCAAACGATAATTTACTTGCTCCCCACCCTGACGAGTACGCTCTAGAAAATCAACCATTCGCTGACGAGCCAATAATGAAGTAAGTCCAGTATATTCACCAGAATCAAGCAATAAACCATCAGCCGTAAAAACCCCTTCGTCAAAATCTAACCCCGTTTCTGGCTGAATAACTGTTTTAATTGGTAATTGGTATTTTTGCGCAAAAGCATAATCTCTTTCATCATGGGCTGGTACAGCCATCACCGCCCCGCTGCCATAATTTGCCAAAACATAATCAGCGATAAAAACAGGAATTTTCTGATGATTAAAAGGATTAATAGCACTCACGCCACGAATCGGAACACCGGTTTTATCTTTATTTAAATCCGTGCGTTCAAGTTCGGTTTTTTTAGAAACCTGTTTCAAATAATCTTTAACTGCCGTTGAATTTTCGGCCTGCCCTAATAAATCTTCAACTAAGGGGTGTTCTGGGGCTAGAACCAAATATGTGCAACCAAAAATCGTATCTAGTCGAGTAGTAAAAACTTCAACCGAGAATTCACTCTGGTCAGAAGTTAATAAAGTAAAGTTTACCTTTGCCCCTGAAGAACGGCCAATCCAATGTCTCTGTCCAGCCTTAGTGGATTCTGGCCAATCTAAAGAATCTAGACCAGACAAAAGTCCGGAAATTTTTCGCCCCTCATATTCTTGATCTTCAATAAAATCAGTAATCTTAAAAAACCACTGTTCCAGATCTTTTTGAATCACCGCCGTTCCGCAGCGCTCACAAATACCGCCCTCAGCTTGTTCACGAGCTAAAACTGTCTGACAATTAGAACACCAATTAACTTTGGCTTTTTTTTTGTAAGCTAAACCATTTTTATACATCAACAAAAAAAACCATTGCGTAAACTTATAATAATCCGGCTCGCTTGTGACAACAGAGTGGCTCCAATCATAAGAAATCCCTAAACTATCAATTTGCTTGGTAAAAATAGCGATAGCGGTTTTTATTGTTTCGGTAGGGTGGGTGCCGGTCTTAATAGCATAATTTTCAGCTGGTAGGCCAAAAGCATCAAACCCTTGAGGGTGTAAAACGCGATAACCACACCCCCGAGAGAAACGGGAGTAAATATCAGTAGCCGTATAAGACTCAACATGGCCAACATGTAACCCACTTCCTGAAGGATAAGGAAACATATCCAAAATATAACGCTTAGGACGATTATCAGTTTTAGGCGTTTTAAAAACTTCAGCTTGCCGCCATTTTTCCTGCCACTTAGCTTCAATTTTTTGAAAATTATACATAAAAACAAATTAAAAAAGAAAAAAGAAGTTTTTCTTGATTATTTTTAAATTTTAGAGGAAAAATAAGCAAAAAGCAAGATTTTTTTGCACCTAAAACACCTGAAAAAAATAAAAACTGGCAACGCTAGTTTTAAACTTAAAGCTCTAAAAGAATCGGGCAATGATCAGAGCCTTCCACTTGATCCAAAATCGCCGCCTTTTTAACTTGAGCTTGAAAACTTCTAGAAACACAGAAATAATCAATCCGCCAACCAACATTACGAGCACGTGCATAAGCCCGATAGCTCCACCAAGTATACTGAACCCGGTCACCATTTAAGGCACGATAAGTATC
This sequence comes from Patescibacteria group bacterium, assembly GCA_028681575.1. Classification (GTDB taxonomy): domain Bacteria; phylum Patescibacteriota; class Patescibacteriia; order Patescibacteriales; family UBA12465; genus JAEZRQ01. Next base: position 9,375 of record JAQUHX010000001.1, read on the forward strand.
AACGAAACCGGATTTTAAAAACTTATCCAACCAAGCCCTTTCTTCATGGGTGAAACCGGGACTGCCAACATTTTCTTTGGGACGAGCCAAGTCAATTTCCTGGTGAGCAACATTATAATCTCCCGTTAAAATAACCGGCTTCTTAAGTTCTAACTTTTTTATTTTTTTCTCCAAAGCCTCGTTAAACGCCAACTTATAATCTAGGCGAGACAATTCACCATTAGCATTAGGGAAATAACAATTGATCAAGTAGAAGTCGGGAAATTCTAAAATTTGAGTCCGGCCCTCATCGTCAAACTCCGCTAAACCTAAAGTGTCTAGATTTAAGGGTTGATCTAAATTTTCACGAATCAAAGTAGCAGTCCCACTGTAACCCGGACGAAGAGCGCAATTCCAATATTCCCGATAACCGGGAAAATCAAAAGCAGCCTCATCTTTAGCGGCATCAGAAATTTTTACTTCTTGTATACAAATAATTTCTGGACGTTCGGCTTCTAAAAATTCCAAAAATCCTTTTTTCAAAACAGCCCGCACCCCATTAACGTTCCAAGAGATAATTTTCATGCTTTAATTTTTCATTAAATTATGTATAATGAAAGTATAATTTAAAAAGAGCAAAGAGACAATTTATGGCGAAAAATCTCGGAAACATGAGCCTTGAAGAGCGCGCTAAATATTTGGCTCTAAAGGAGAAATACAAAAAGAAACTAACCCCTTGGTACAAACGCTGGTGGGGAGTCGTGTTAATTATTATCTCTGGATTAATTTTAACCGCCCTGGTTGCCGCTGGTTTTTATATCTCCAATCTGACCACTAAAATTATAAATGGCCAAGAAAACGAACTTTTGCTTAATTATTCAGAAAACAGCTTTCTTAACACAATTAATCCTCAAGAAACAGATTGGAATCGAATTATTTACGGACCAGGGACAAATTACTTTTTAGGAGTTGACGATGCGCTAATAACAATTGTTGAATTTAGTGATTTTGCCTGTCCTTATTGCGCTAAAGCTCACAAAATTGCTGAACAAATAAATACTCGTTATCCAGACAAGGTAAAATTCATCTACCGCGACCTCCCTTTACATGAAAACTCAATTGATCTCGCCTTAGCAGCGCGTTGTGCGGGCGAACAAGGAAGATTTTGGGAAATGCATGACCAGATATTCGCCAACCAAAAGGCTCTACCGCTAGACTCTCTAGAGCTTAAACCAGTTATTTACGATTTAGCCGGCACATTAGGAATTAATGCTGCTTTATTTGATAAATGTTTTTCCGAAAAAAAATACACCAGCAATATCGCTGTTGACCTAGAAGACGCAATCGCTCTAAAAACGGAAGGTACCCCAACCTGGTTTATCAACGGTCGAGTAATGACTGGTTACTTAGAAGACAGCGCCTTTATTACAATGATTGATAGCTATTTAGAAACTTTAGGCAAGGAATAATTTATGTCTTTTTCTACCACTCAAGTCCGAGTTCATGGTCGCGGCGGTCAGGGCGTAGTAACCGCTACTGAGTTAATTGCCTTAGCGGCTACTTTTGATGGCCAAGAAGCACAGGCCTTCCCTTTTTTTGGCGTAGAACGAAGTGGCGCCCCAGTGGTTTCCTTTGCCCGCATATCAAAACAACCAATTAAAACTCGGGAACAAATTTATCGCCCTGATTATTTAATTATTCAAGATGAAACTTTAATCGGCGATAAAAATATCTTAGCGGGCGCTCATAACCAAACTAAAATTATTATTAACTCCACTTTATCCCCGGCTGAAATTAAAAAACAATTAAAGCCTTTATCCCCAAAAGATAAAATCTACGAAAAAAATATTATTTGTACTCCGGCAACAGTTGTCGCCTTAGAGGTAATTGGAAAAAATTTAGTAAATACCGTGATTCTGTCAGCCCTAGCAAAAAATAGCTCTTTGTTTTCTTTAGATTCACTAAAAAAAGCGGTCCGTCTAAAGCTAGCTTCAAAGGGAAAAGCAATTGTAGAAAAAAACTTAAAAGCGATTAAATTAGTTTATGAAAAATACTAAAAAAAATAACTCTCAATTGCGACAACCAATCAGCCAAGCGACGAGTTCACTGAAAAATAAAACCGGCTCTTGGAGAATTTATCGGCCAGTGGTTGATTATGATATTTGTATTGGCTGTTCTTTGTGCGCAAAATTTTGTCCTGATGCCTGTATTAAAATGCGCTCTCAAAAAAAATATCAGGGGAAAATAAAACCAATAATCGACCTAGATTATTGCAAGGGCTGTGGTTTATGCGCTAAAGAATGCCCTGTAAAGGCAATAAAAATGCTTGAAGATTTTTAATATGAGTTCTACAAAAAAACAATTTTTAGAAGGAGCAGCGGCCATTGCCGAAGTGATTAATCGGATAAAACCAGAGGTGGTTAGTGCTTATCCAATTACCCCCCAGACTCACATTGTTGAAGATTTAGCACAACGAGTCGCTGACAACAAATCTGCTTATGAATATGTTCGTGCTGAGAGTGAATTTGCCGCCGCTTCAATTGTTTTAGGAGCAAGCGCCACTGGGGCCAGAACTTATAGCGCCACCTCTTCCCAAGGACTACTTCTTATGGCTGAGGTATTATACAACATCTCAGGAATGCGCTTACCAGTAGTAATGACTGTTGCCAACCGAGCGATTTCTGGACCAATTAATATTTGGAATGACCATTCCGATATTATGGCTTTGCGTGATTGTGGCGCAATTTTATTATTTGCCGAAACGCACCAGGAAGCAATCGATCAGCATGTGCTCGCTTATAAAATTGCTGAATTTTTAAATTTACCTGTTCTTGTTAATGTTGACGGCTTTATTATGACCCATGCTTTTAGTGGTTGCTATTTGCCAGATTCAAAAACAATTAAAAAATTCCTTCCTAAACGAAATTTAGTTAAAGGAGAATATCTTAATCCACAATTCCCAGTTACTATGGGTGTTTTTGGTGGCCCAGATTCTTATTATTTATTCCGTCAGTTACTCCAGAAAGATTTGTTAAACTCTTTAAAAAATATTAAAAAAGAATACGCAGACTGGAAAAAGATATTCCCTACGCCTAAAGAATCAGGCACTCTAACGAGCAATGGCTTAATTGAATATTACGGCTCTAAGAAACCAGCGCTAGTCATTGTAGCTATGGGAACCATCTGTGGCACAATTAAAAAAGTAATTGATGATTATCCAAAAAAGATTGGTTTAATTAAAATTCGTTGCTACCGTCCTTTTCCAAGTGTCGAAATCAAACGAGCCCTTAAAAAAACAAAAAAGGTTCTGGTATTAGAAAAATGTTATGGCCTCGGCCATGAATCACCATTAAAATTAGATTTAAGCGCTGCTCTTTGGGGTGAAAAAATTGATTTGCGGTCTGAAGTCTTAGGCTTGGGCGGGCAAGATGTGACCGAAAAAAAAATTACGAACTTAATTAAACATTATGAAAAATAAATTAACACTTTTTTTGTTATCCCTTATTTTCTTAAGTGTTGCCACCGCTAACGTTGCTTCTGGCTCTGAAAAAAATTTTACCTTTACCCCTCAGGTAGGAATTCCTGATTCTAATTTTCAAACTGACAAACAAATCCCCATTGGAGAAGAAAAAAACGGGACGACGAGCAGCACCCTCTTAGCTGATTATATCACCTCTTTTTATACTTACGCCCTTAATATTTTAGGGGTCTTAGCAGTTTTAATTTTAATGGCCGGAGGAGTGCAATGGATTATCTCCGGCGGTAACACTAAAAAAATTGAAAGTGCTAAAAAAATGATTGGTGGTTCTATTTTTGGCGGAGCTTTACTTATTGGTTCTTACCTCATTTTAAATACTATCAATCCCGACTTAACTAAACTTCCCGCTATCGAAATGCCCATGATTGATAAAATCGAAACTGGCTGCTGCGATGAGGCTTTAGACGATGGAACCGCCAAAATCACCAACACAAAAAACTGTGCTGAAGGAAAGTTGCTCCCTAATCATGCTATTGGGGCGAGCGGTAAGTGCGAAGGAAAAATGTGCTGCATTCAATATACATATCAAAAAGATGCAGTTTTATCTTGCACCATGAAATTAGCAAGTAACTGTGGTCCTAAAAAGGATTCGGTAAATGATAGCGTTGTTTATGAAGTCGGGTTTATGGATTGTGAAAACTTAGCAATTTGCAAAGAGGCAAGCTATTTAAATGACGACTGCAAAGGAATAAAGGATGGAGAAAGACCTAAGGGGCCTTATGGGAGCAATATCTGGTGTTATGACGAAAAAATCCACTCAGGATATAAAGCTCAAATAGGGGAGCGTTGCGGCAACAACGAAGGATCTCTTTGTTTTGATATTAAGTTTACAAAATGTAATCGAGATATGGGTGGAAGACGTTGTGAAACTGGTAATTGCTGCGAAGTCCACTCTGACGGAACAATGAAAAAATAATTATGAAGCAATACCAATCTACAAAAATATGTCCCGGTCATAATGCTTGTGCGGGCTGCGGTGAATTAACTGCTGTTCAAGCGGCTTTTCGCGGCTTACCAGAAAAAGTAATTATCACCAATGCTACCGGCTGCATTGAAGTAACAACCACTTCATACCCAGAAAGTTCTTGGGGGGTGCCCTGGATTCACTCCTTGTTTGAAAATGCCGCTGCTCTAGCTTCTGGAGTTTTAGCGGCTCTAAAAGTTAAGGGCGATACAAAAACAAGAGTGGTGGCAATCGGCGGCGATGGGGCAACTTATGATATTGGTTTAGGCCTTATTTCGGGAATGTGGGAAAGAGGTGAGCGTATTCTTTATATTTGTTTTGATACTGAAGCTTACTCAAATACTGGCATTCAAGCCTCAGGAGCAACCCCCTACGGGGCAGCGACAACAACTACTCCTAGTGGGAAAGTCACTTCTGGAGCACACACCCACAAAAAAGATTTATTAGGAATTGCTTTAGCTCACGGCTTAAAATATGTCGCTCAAAGCACAGCCGGCTTCCCGGATGATATTACCAACAAGGTGAAAAAGGCTCTAACGGTTGATGGTCCTAGTTATCTGCAAATTTTATCACCTTGCATTCCAGGTTGGAAAATAAAAAATGACGAAGCTGGCGAACTTGGAAAACTAGCCGTTAAAACTGGTCTCTACCCCTTACTAGAATACATTAATGGAAAACTAAGTGCTTCCAGTATTAACGCTAAATTTACTCCGGCGCCAGTTCAAGATTATTTAAACAAGCAAGGACGTTTTAAAAATTTAAAAACAGCTGACCTGGAAATAATTAAAAAAATTGCTGAACAAAATGTTTCTAAATACCGATTATGAAAAAAATATTTTACACTTTTGTTTTTGTAATATTAGGAATAATTTTTTTGATAGTGCCGGCAAAGGCGGAAGATGTTTGCGCGTGGACTGTCGGGGCTACGGGGCAAATTGCGCACTATCTTTACTGCCCTACTAATTATGAAGAGAAGCAAGGCGCTTGTGATGGAGAACATCCTGGTCAAGGCTACATTTGCTGTTGTACAAAAATTACAATAGAACCAACAAAAGAGCCTAAATTCACAAACCCTTCAGACACTTGGCAGGTAAAAATTCCCGGTTTAGAAAGATTGAGTGAAGTTAATTGTGCAGACGGCGTTTGTAAAATTCCTTGGATTTCTGAATACTCTTTTGGCCTTTACAGTTTCGCCCTCAATATTGCTAGCATTTTAGCGGTTTTAATTTTAATGGCCGCCGGAGTAATTTGGATTATTTCCGGTGGCGACCAAGGAAAAATTACTAACGCCAAAAAAATGATTGCCGGCAGTGTTACTGGCCTAGTCTTGTTAGTCGGGGCCAATTTAATTTTAAGTTTCATTAATCCTGATTTAATAAAATTAAAAAGTTTAGAAATTGCCTATATTGAACCCTTGGAAAATCTCCCCGATGCTGATGTTGGTCAATTAGGAGAAGTCGCCCAAGCAGCCAACCCCTACCAGAAAGCTTGCGAAGCTAGCAGAAAAGGAGATTATTCCGCATGCCTTGCTTTAGGAGAAACTCAACCAGCCGGACTGGTAACAACAAAAGCTATTGGCGGCTCAACTGTTTTTGTTGAACAATCCGTTCTTAATGCTTATCTATCAGCAATAGAGTGCGTCAAAGAAAAAAATAATGGTAAATTTCCTTTTGGAATTAATAACGCCTGGCGATCTCCTAAAAGACAAGTAGAGATAAGAATTAGATATGAAAACGAAGGAAGAGCTAAAGACGCAGCGCTCCCTTGTTGTTCAAATCATGGGTCCGGACAAGCAATTGATATCAATTATTTTGAAGGGAAAATGAGCTGGTCTTATAACGAGACGAGTCATTTAAGAGAATGCATGAACGCTAACGGCCTCTACGCTAAGATTAGCAAAGAGCCTTGGCATTGGTCACCAACCGGAAACTAAAAAAAGACCCGATAAAGTCGGGTCTTTTTTTTTAAAAGTATTTTTAACAAGCGCGGTCCATTGCCTGATTTGCTAATCTGTCAGCCTCTTTATTTAACTCGCGTCGAACATGAAGAAATTTACATTGAGAAAAAGCCAAAGAAAGGTTGTGTACTTTTAGAAATAGAGGTGCCAAATCGGCATTTTTTACTTTATACTCTCGATTCAACTGCTTAACTACTAATTCGCTATCCAAATAACAATCAACTTCGCTTGCTTTTAATTCTTGAGCTTTAGAAAGGGCGGCAATTAAGGCTCGATATTCTGCTTGATTATTAGTAGTTTTGCCTAAATATTCAGAAATTTCAGCGACAACCACGCCAGTTTCCGTAGTTAAAACGGCTCCAATCCCCGCTGGACCAGGATTACCACGAGCACCACCATCACTATGAATAATAATTTTTTTTACCATATAATTATTTTTTTTCACTAAGCCGCAAATCAATTATTTTTAATTGCGCTTCTCGGCGACCGTTAAATTCATTAACTTCTAAAGTATAAACAACATCAACCTTGTCGCCAATACTTAAATCAGGATAAGTTTCAGCGGCATTAAAAGCCAAAGCCCAAAAATAGTGGGGCTTATCATCAGAACTAAGGCGCAATTTTAAATGCTGATTATCTTGTCCCAAAAAAAGCAAGTCTGTGATAGTTAAATTATAACTAACAAGCTTCGGTTGGGGATTGTCCTGACCGAAAGGTTCTAATTTTTTTATTTCCTCTGCTAAATTTAAACTTAGATCCCCCCAAGGAAGTTCCGCTTCAATTTTTAGTTGCGGTAAAAGCTCCTGACCAGCCAACAACTCAGAAACGGCTGCAGTTAAATTACTGATAAATTTTTGAAGCTTAGCTTCGCTGGCAATGGAGAAACCGCAAGCCATTGGATGTCCGCCAAATTTATCTAAAAATTCCGCTTGATTTGTCAACGCAGCAACTAAATTTAATTCTTTAATAGAACGACCCGAGCCCTTAAAGGATAAGTTACCAGCCTCATCATTAAGACGAGAAATAATTAAAGTCGGACGATAATAACGCTCACAAATCCGACCAGCAACCAAACCGACAACCCCTTCGTTCCAGTTCTCCCCTTCGGGGGCAATGCCAATAATGATCGCCGGCAAATTACTAGGATTAATTTGTTTTTCCACTTGAGCCACAATCATTTCAGTGATTTGTTGTCTTTCTTGATTACGTTCATTCAACTCTAAAGCAAAGCGTCGAGCTGCTGTCTCCTCAGTAGCAGTTAACAAGCAAAAAGCACTATTAGCATGAGCCAAACGGCTAGCAGCATTTAAACGCGGAGCTAACTGCCAACCAATATTCCAAGCCTCTAAAGGCTTTTGATAATTAGAACGACTCTGGGAGATTTTAACTAATGCCGCTAAACCAAGACGCTTCCCCTGATTTAAAATATTTAAACCACGCTTAACTAAAAGACGGTTTTCACCTAAAAGACTGACCATATCAGCCACAGTGCCAACAGCCACCAAGTCTAAAGTTTTCTCTAAAATTAATTTTTTTTGAATTTGAGAAAGTTCAGCCTTAAAAATTAAAGCACTCGCCAATTTAAAAGCTACCCCAACGCCAGCCAAATAAGGCCAAGGATAATGGTCGTTTTTATTGGAGGGATTAATAATTGGGCAAGGTGGCAAGTCTGATTCTTCTTCTGGCAAGACATGATGATCAGTAATAATAACATCAAGACCTAAGGATTGAGCCACCAAAACCTCTTTGCGATTACGAATGCCACTATCAACGCTGATAATTAAATTAGTGCCCTGCTTAGATAGCTGCTCTAAAGCCGAACAATTCAAACCATAACCCTCGCTAACACGATCGGGCAAATAAACGCTAACCTCAGCATGGAGAATTTTTAAAGTTTCAAATAAAACTGCGGCTGCAGTTACACCGTCAGCGTCATAATCACCGAAGATTACTATTTTATTATGGGCTTTTAAGTGTTTAATAATTAGAGCCACGGCCACGGCCATGTCTTTAAATAAAAAAGGGTCATAAAATAATAAATCACTATCACTAACGATATCCAAAACCTGTTCGGCTGGTAAATTTAGAGACAAAAAAGAACGAACCGCTTCTGAGCTTTTTAATCCGCGATTAAAGAAAAGTTGACGAAGAAGGGTTGATTCTAAAAAATCGGTCGCCAAAAAATCAGCTGGCATTAACGGAGCTAAGTGCCACCGTTTTTTTAAATTACAATTTGAGGCCATTTAAAAAGTAAGCATCGACCCCAAAGATAAAAAAATCATTGACGTGATTACAATTATAGAAACTACTACCCACAAAATGCGAGTACTTTCTTTTTTTTTCATAAAACTATTTCTTTAAAATTTTAATAAAAGTATCTGGGGGAATGGCAACTCTTCCTCGACCTAGGCTCATCATTTTTTTCTTACCTTTTTTTTGTTTATCTAAAAGTTTAGTTTTGCGAGTTAAATCACCGCCATATAATTTAGCCGTAACATCCTTTCTTAAAGCACTCAAACGATCAGCTGCAATAATTTTTCCGCCAATCGCCGCTTGAATTTTAATCGCAAACATCTGGCGAGGCAAGCTTTTTTTTAAAATTTCTACAATTTCTCGCCCCTGACGATAAGCTTCATCTCGATAAACAATTGTCGCCAGAGATTCTACTACCTCTTCAGCAACCATTACTTCTAATTTTACCACATCAGTTAGTCGATATTCTAAGAATTCATAATTAATAGAAGCATAACCAGCGGAAACACTTTTTATTTTATCATAGTAATCAGTCAAAATTGCTGACATCGGAATTTCATAATGAAGAATTGCTCTGGATTCATCGTCGCCAACAGAAATATACTCAGTGTTTTTATAAACCCCGCGCTTCTCCTGAGTAAGAGACATAATCCCGCCCAAGTATTTTTGTGGCGTCACAACATCCAAGGAAACAAAAGGTTCAGAAATCGATTCTAAAGTATTGAGTTCAGGCAGCCTCTGTGGAGTTCTAACCACTAACTGTTCACCCCCCTTTAAAACCACCTGATAAGCAACACTGGGAACAGTTACCAACAAAGATAAATTATATTCACGCCGCAACCGCTCTTGAAAGATTTCTAAATGCAAAAGACCTAAAAAGCCACAACGAAAACCGACTCCAATTGCATCTGACTGTTCTGGTTCATAAACCAAGGCCGCATCATTAAGTTTTAACTTTTCAAGAGCTTCGCGTAAATCTTGTAAATCAGTATCAGCGCTAGGAAAGATTCCCGCAAAAACCATCGGTTTTACCTCTTTGTAGCCGGCTAATGGAAGCGCTAAAGACTGGCTAAAAATGGTCATGGTGTCACCAACGCGACAATCGTCAACCCGCTTAAAACCAGTTACCACATAACCGATGCCACCGGTTTCTAAAATATTAGTAGAATGATAACCGGGCTTAAAAATGCCAATATCTAAAACTTCTGAAGTCGCTCCGGTTGCTAAAAGTTTTATTTTATCACCTTTCTTGATTGTGCCATCAAAAATTCTAATATAGGCGACAACTCCTTTATATTCATCGTATTTTGAATCAAAGATTAAAGCACGAGTAGTTAAGGGCTCTGCTGGACGTGGAGCCACGCCGCTACTTATAACCGCTCTTAAAACTTCGGCGACCCCGACTCCTGTTTTTCCCGAGCAACTTAAAATCTCTTCAGGGTGACAGCCCAACAACTTAACTAATTCCGATTTTGTTTTAGGAACATCGGCTGCCGGCAAGTCAATTTTATTTATAACCGGAATAATATTCAGATTCTGCTCCAAAGCTAAATATAGGTTAGCCAAGGTTTGAGCCTGAATCCCTTGGGTTGCGTCAACTAATAAAACAGCCGTTTCTACTGCCGCCAAAGAACGAGAAACTTCATAAGAAAAATCAACATGACCCGGGGTATCAATTAAGTTTAATTGATGGCCCGCATATTCCATGGTCACCGGTTGCAGTTTAATGGTAATTCCTCGTTCTCGCTCTAAATCCATTCCATCAAGAAGCTGCTGTTTCATCTGACGGCTTTCAACTGTACCAGTAATCTCCAACATCCGATCAGCCAAAGTAGACTTGCCATGATCAATGTGGGCAATAATACAGAAATTTCTAATTTTATCCAAGTTCGCCATTTGAAGATATAAGTTAAAATTGAGTAACTGTTTTTATTTTTGTCGATTTTCTAATTCCGCTTCGGCCACTGAGGCGGAGACCTGCGATCGTTTTAGTTTGCCGCGCTGCCGCCAAGAATCAAGTAAACCAAAAAACTCTTCACTACGCAAGAGATAACAAACTAACAAGTAAATAGCTAGACCAGCGATTGTAGCCAAAGCTAGCTGAGTAAAGACACCAACGAAGGTAGTCATATCAACTGAATTGCCAACAACTTGTTTAGTTATTTGAATCGCCACGCCAGCCCCGAGAGCAGCTAAAGAAAATTTAAAAGCAGAAATAGCGATTCGGGAGAGATCAAAATTACCGACCTTAAAGATTAAATAAAGCCAGAGAAGAATAAAATTGAAAATACTCGCAATAGAATAAGCCAAAGGCAAGCCCAAAACACCAAGAAAATGAGAAAGGGTTATCGCCAAAACAATGTTAACCGTAACCGCTAAAAGGCTGAGCACAAAAGGAGTCTTTGAATCTTGGCGCGCGTAAAAAACCCTAACCAAAAGAGGAATTGAGGCTTGCGCAAATAAACTTAAAGAGAATAAAGCTAAAGCGTTCATAGTTAAAACAGTATCACTCCAAGAAAAAACCCCCGTACCAAAAACAACTCGAACAATTTGCGCCCGAAGTGTGATCATTAAGACGGTCGCCGGAATAACAAAAAATAAAATTCGTCGAAAAGTCTCAGAAAAACTTGCCTCCAATTTCTCCTTATTGTTAGCATATTGAGAGAAAGTGGGAAAAGCGGCAACAGCAAAAGAAACTCCAAAAATACCAACTGGAAAAGATTGTAAATTATTAGCTAAAGAAAAGATGGTTAAAGAACCGGCCGTCAAACCAGAAGCAATTGAGGTAATAACTAAAAGGTCAATTTGGCTAACAGCTAAACTGAGCGTCCGAGGCACCATTAAGCGCCCTATTTGTCTTAAATTTTTATCTCGCCAATTTAAAAAAGGCCGATAGCGGAAACCTAAATTAATCAGAGCCGGGATTTGAACCAACAAATGAAGAAGCGCTCCTAAAATAACCCCCCAAGCTAAACCGGGAAGCCCCCAAATATCCATTAACCATAACGCCCCAGCAATAATTCCTAAATTATAAAAAATTGGTGAAAGCGAATAGGCAAAGAATCTTTTAAAAGATTGGAGGGTTGCGCCGACAATTCCGGAAATTCCCAGGAACAACGGCGATAAAAACATAATTCGCGCTAACCGAGCTGCCTGTAATTGATTTTCCGGGCTAAAACCCGGGGCAACTATTTTCATCAACCAGGGGGAAAAAATAACACCAATCAAACCTAAAACTACAAGGATAAGGCTTAAAGTATTTAAAACATTATTAACTAAATCCCAAGACTCAGTATTATCCTCATGTTTTTTTGGAGAAGAATTTTTAATTAAACGAGAAAAAATTGGAATAAAACCGGCCGATAAAGCTCCTAGAACAATTAAATTATAAAGGAGATCGGGAATACGAAAGGCAGCAAAATAAACGTCTAACTCTGGCCCTGGACCAATATGACTAGCTAAAATTCGATCACGAAATACCCCTAAAAACCTAGAAAGCAAAGAAGAACTAGCCACTAAAATAGCCGCCACAGTGATACTGTTAATTCTCTTCTGAAAAACCTTAGGTAAAAATATCCGGCGCCAAAAATTCATATTAAAACAAAAGCATTAAACCAAGTAATAACCAAATAAAAACTGCGTAATTTAAATTAAAATAAGCCAAAACACTAGCGGGCCAAAGTAATTCAAAAAAAACCATCATAACGATAAGGCCACTAAAAAAAATAAAAAGGTCTTTTAAGAATGAATGATTTTTATAATTTAAGAAACGCATATTTAAAAATAATCAGCTAGTTTTTCCCAAAGTGTCCGTCCGGAAAATTCGACCTTAATTTTTTCAATTACCAACTGTCCTAAATCTTCAGGAGCCAAACCCGGAACGGAGATCATAAAGCTATATTTACCATTTTCTCGATAAGCTGCCTTGGTATTAAAAGTCGCACTTGCTTCTTTTAAACCACCATCTTTGACAAGCGGCTGATTGTAATCAGCAATAATATATTTTGTTTCATCATTAATAGTAAAGTAGCGACCCAAAATATCAAAATCAGGATTAAAGAAGGTTTCAGGGCTAAGAGAAAAAACGCCACCGGTTTCCAAAATAACGTCATCTTTTTCTAGAACAATTTGTTTAAGGCCAAGGGCTTTATGAGTAAATTCATAACGCTGATAAGGCTCGGCCAACAAAAATTCTTGGCTACCAAAAGAAATTTTCTGCCGACTGGCTGGATTAGCAGTTGTTAAGCTAATTAAATTACGATCAGTCCAAAAAATTAAAGGATGGGTTGTTGATTGCACTGGATAAACTCGACCAACAAAATTTAAAGCTCCCGGAGCATCACTAATTTCTTTAATAATTAAATCGGAGCTCCCTTTTATTTCCAGCTTCAAGGTTTCCTTTGTTGTTAAGGGTGGGCAAGAAAGAGTGGCTTCTTTAGTATAAGACTTGCCCTCGCCTTCACCGCCAGAGTTATCTTCAATTTTATCCTGACAAATTATTTGACTGCCCTTATAAACAGTCAAATAAACGGGGTCAGCTCGTTTATCTAAATTTAAATCAATTAATTCAAAAGAGAAAAATAATTTTTTATTAGCCTCAGCACTAAAATAAAATTGATGCGCCCCTTTTAAAGGAACAGTCCAAGGAACAAAATTTTCTAAAGGACCAGGAGTTCTTTTTTGTAAGATATCAAGCGCCGGCGGATTGTATAAAGCCAAACAAGAATTAAGCTTTCCGTCTGAGCAAATTTTTTCTGGGTTCTTATTTGCCACTTCCATAAATTCACTCACTGAAGAAAAAATTGGATCTTTCTGATACAGCGACACCTCTTTTTCCTGAAGTCTCTGCCAGTCGCTTAAATTATCTAAAGTTTTATTCTCTAAAGATTTAGTCTGGTAGCGCCAAACCAAATTATCAACTAAAACCCCAACTTCAATTACTGGCGTCGCACTAGTTAACTCATTTTTATAAGTAACAGTGACTTTGGCCTCAGAGAATGTTCGAGGCGTAAAAACAGAAAAATAAACAGGATCGCCAATCATAATGGCTGGAGAAGATTTTTCTTGACTAACCCGTTCAGCCGGAGTCAGCTGCCCAATAAAACCACGCCCTCCGAAGGGTTGGCTTAAATTTCGATATTCAAGTTCATAGCTCGCTCGTCCACCAGGAACAATTTTTGCAAACAAAATAAAGATGGCGAAAAAAAGCCAAAAAAACACTAAAACACCTTGGCGTCGGGATAATAACATGTTGTTATTTTAAGCTATTTAAACATAAAAGACAACCAAAAAAAATGAGCAAAATTTCAACTAGAAAGAAAAAAAACGACCCCAATGGAGTCGTTTTTTAACTAGCTTTTATTTAAAGATTAACTTGGGACGAACACGCTGCCCTTTATAGCCAGTACCAGACGGAATTAAACGCCCAATAATGACGTTTTCCTTAAGACCATCTAAATAATCAATCTTACCAGAAACGGCCGCCTCTATTAAAACTCGAGGTGTCTCTTGGAAGGAGGCGGCTGACAAAAAGCTGTCAGTAGTCAAAGAAGCTTTAGTAATCCCCATCAACAATTGATCAGCAACAGCTTCTTTTTTAGTTTCTTTATTGGCTCGATAAAGAACTTCCTCTTCAATTGTTTCTCCTGGCAACAAATTAGTTTTTCCTGACTCTTTTACTAAATAGCGAGAAAACATTTGACGGGCAATAATTTCCACATGCTTATCATTCAAAAACTGACCTTGTGAAGAATAAACATACTGAATTTCTTTAATAATGTATTTTTGTGTTTCTAAACGCCCCTTAAGTTTAAAGAGTTCACGCAAATCTAAACTACCCTCGGTTAACTGTTTACCGACTTCAATCTCATCCCCATCTTTAACCAACAACATTGTCCCTTTTAAGATGTGGTACTCTTTAACTTTTTTAACCTCTTTAGCTAGAGCAACATATTTTTCAGTAACAGAAACAAGGCCAGCGGTCTTAGCCTTAACAGACTCAGCGCCAACCTTAAATAATTCTGTGCCAGTTTTTACACTTTGGCCTTCGTTAACTAAAACTTTAAGTTCTAATTTTTTCTTACTATTTTTAGTGGTCGCCCCAGATGCCAATTTAAGCTCATTAATCTTTTCTGAAAAATAGTATTTATCACTATCAGTCCCCTGATAAGTAATTGATAGAAGTTTTGATTGTGGGTTGTCAACGAGAATTTCCTTGCCATTCTTATCACGAATTATTTTTTGATCAAACTCAATCTTAACCTTACCAGCGACATCGGAGATTAAAGCTTTTTTCTTAGGTGTGCGGCTTTCAAAAATTTCTTCAACCCGCGGCAAACCTTGGGTAATATCATCTGAACCAGCAACACCGCCACTATGAAAAGTTCTCATCGTCAACTGTGTTCCTGGCTCACCAATAGATTGAGCGGCAATAATCCCAACCGTCGCCCCTAATTTAACCGGCTTGTTATAGGCTAAGTCATTACCGTAACATTTAGCGCAAACCCCCTTATGAAGATGGCAGCTAAGAGCGCTTCTAATCTTGGCCTCCATAACCACTTTCTCTTTAGCTAACAAAATTTCTTTTTCGCCTAAAAGCTCGCCAGCCGCCAAAACCTTCTTACCCTTAGCATCTAAAAGATCAGCGGCTAAATAACGACCAGCAATTTTCTTAAAAAAATCTTCGCCATTTTTTTCTGTCTCTGCTCGAGTAATCAAAAAGCCTTCATTGTCGCCACAGTCATCTTCAGCAATAATTACATCTTGCGCAACATCAACTAAACGACGCGTTAAATAACCAGCATTGGCAGTTCTAAGGGCTGTATCAGACAAACCTTTTCGGGTGGCATGAGTCGAAAAAAAGTATTCCAAAACTCCGAAACCTTCTTTAAAATTACCCTTAACCGGCAACTCAATAATCGCCCCCGAAGGAGAAGTTACCAAGCCTTTCATACCTAAAATCTGAACTGGCTGAGCCCAAGAACCACGCGCCCCCGAATCAATCATGGAAAACACCGGCAATGAGGTGGTTAAACTTTTCTTACAAATATCAGCAATCTCATCCTTGGTATTAGTCCATTCTTCCACAACTTTACTATAGCGCTCGCTATCAGTCAGAAGTCCTTCTTCATATTGCTCTTGAATCAAATCAACTTTTTTAGTCGCCGCCTCGATTAAGACATCTTTTTCTTTGATATCCGGCAAATCACCAAAGCCCCAAGAAAGACCAGACTTCGTAATAAAGGCAAAACTATGATTCTTTAAGTCATCAATAAATTTAACAGTTTCTTGCTCACCGTAAAGTCGTAAACAATCCTTAATTAAATCTTTAATTTTTCCTTTATTGATGATTGCGTTAACAAAGCGTAACTTCTCTGGCAAAATCAAATTAAATATTAAACGCCCAACCGTAGTCCGCAAACGTTCCCCTTCCCAATTAACTATAATTGATTCATGCAAACCAATATAATTATTATCATAGGCTAAATGTGCCTCATCGCTGTCATAAAAATGACGAAGTTCATTGTCTGGACGCTTAGCCGAAGCTTCATCCTCAAAAGTAATATAGTAAGCTCCCCAAACAATATCCTGAGATGGAGTAACAATCGGTTCCCCTGTTGCCGGCTTTAAAAGATTATGTGAAGACAACATTATTTCCTCAGCTTCACGACGAGCCTCTTTAGTTAACGGCACATGGACAGCCATTTGGTCACCATCGAAGTCAGCATTAAAAGCGGTACAGACAAGAGGGTGAATCTGAATTGCCTTACCCTCAATTAACACCGGCTTAAAAGCTTGAATACCGAGACGATGCAAAGTTGGCGCGCGATTTAATAAAACAAAAGCCTCGGCAACGGTTTCCTCTAAAATATCCCAAACTTCGTCGTGACCAGCTTCAATATAACGAGAGGCACTACGAACATTATGAACAACTTCACGTTTAATTAATTCAGCAATTATGTAAGGCTTAAATAATTCCAAGGCCATAATCTTAGGCAAGCCACACTCATCAAGATTTAACTTAGGGTTAACAACAATAACTGAACGGCCCGAGTAATCAACCCGTTTACCTAACAAATTTTGACGAAAACGACCCTGTTTACCCTTTAGAGCATCAGCTAGAGATTTTAATTGACGCTTTTGGCCAGTAGAAGCAGTTACAGTTTTGCTGTGTCTAGCCGAGTTATCAATTAAAGCGTCAACCGCCTCTTGAAGCATACGCTTTTCATTGCGACAAATAACTTCTGGGGCATTAAGATCAGTTAATTGCTTTAAGCGGTTATTACGATTAATAACCCGACGATATAAATCATTTAAATCCGAAGCGGCAAAACGACCACCATCTAAAGCAACCATTGGCCGTAAATCAGGAGGAACGACCGGCAAGGTAGTTACAATCATCCACTCAGGACGAATGTTATTATTGGCCAAACTCTTTAAAAGTTTCAGCCTTTTAATCATTTTTTCTTTTTTTGACTCTAAAGCTGTCTCAAATTTAGTCTCCAATTTAGCAATGCTTTTTTCTAAATCAATTTTGGATAAGAGCTCTCTGATTGCTTCAGCGCCAATGCCAGCTTCAAAAATGTGACCAAATTTTAAACTTAAATTCTGATATTGCTGTTCAGAAATAACTAAAAGCGGTTTTAAATCTTTAAGCTCTTTTAAGGTAACGGCAAAATCTTCATCTAAAGAAGCTACTCGCTCATTGTGCTCGGCGGCTAAACTTTTTTCATCTTGGCCCTCCTTTGGAGATTCTTTTAATCGCTTTAAAGACTCTTTATAGTCGCTATCAATATTTTTGCGTTTGGATTTATACTCTTGTTTAATTTGCTCAATGGTCGCCTCTTTTAAATCCTCATCAACAGCCGTCACAATGAAATTTGCAAAATAAATTACTTTTTCTAAAGATTGAATCCCTAAATTTAAAAGAAGACCAATCTTGGAAGAAATTCCGCGTAAAAACCAAATGTGTGTGCAAGGGATTTCTAATTGGATGTGCCCCATCCGTTCACGACGAACAACGCTTCGTGTCACCTCAACGCCACACTTATCGCAGACAATCCCTTTATAACGAATTTTCTTATATTTTCCACAAGCACATTCCCAATCTTTAGTTGGCCCAAAAATCTTTTCACAAAACAAACCGTCTTTCTCTGGTTTTTGAGTACGATAATTAATTGTTTCCGGTTTAGTAACTTCGCCATGAGACCAACTTAAAATTTCTTCCGGGGAAGCCAGTTTAAGCCGAATCGCATCGAAGTCGCTAGTTTTAATCGGATTTAACATATGATATAAAAATTTTTATTTTTTAAACCTCGGCTTGAGCTTTTTCCTCCTCATCGGTAATAGTGCCAGTCGACGACTCTGGAACTTCTTTTTCTAATTCAGTCTCAATTTTCGGCTCAGTCGCTAGTAAAAATTCATCTTCAGAAGAGATAACTTCGTCCGCCGAACCCTCCTCACTTAAAAGTTCAACATCTAAACCTAAACCTTTAAGCTCACGAATTAAAACATTAAAAGACTCGGGAACATTTAATTTCTCAATTACCTCGCCCTTAATAATGCTTTCATAGGCCTTTGAACGACCAGGAACATCATCAGATTTAATCGTTAACATTTCTTGAAGAGTATGAGCCGCTCCATAACCTTCTAAAGCCCAAACTTCCATTTCTCCAAAACGCTGACCACCAAACTGAGCTTTACCACCTAAAGGCTGCTGTGTGATTAAGGAGTAAGGGCCAATAGATCGCTGGTGAATCTTATCTTCAACCATATGGTTGAGTTTAAGCATATACTTATAACCAACCGTAATCTTGTTATCATAAGGGAGGCCAGTTTTCCCGTCATAAAGAATAACTTTTCCATCTTCAGGTAAGCCAGCTTTTTTAAGCTCCGCTTTAATCTGAGATTCAGTAATACCATCTAAGGCGGGCGTAGCCGCACGGTAACCTAATTTATGAGCAGCTAAACCTAGGTGAGTTTCTAGTAGCTGCCCTAAATTCATACGAGAAATGATTCCTAAAGGCGAAAGAATAACATCAACGTGAGTACCGTCTTCTAAATAAGGCATGTCTTCATCGGGAACAATTTTAGAAATAACCCCCTTATTGCCGTGTCGTCCGGACATTTTATCCCCCACTTGAATTTTTCTTAAATTAGCAACCGAAACTTGAATAGATTTTAAAACTCCGGCTGACAACTTGTCACCATCCTCGCGAGAAAATACTTTTACATCGACGACTTTACCGTGCTCGCCATGCTCTAAGTAAAGAGAGGAGTCGCGAACATCTTTAGCTTTTTCTCCAAAAATAGCCCGCAATAATTTCTCTTCAGCTGACAAAGTGGTTTCTCCTTTTGGAGTAATTTTTCCCACTAAAATATCACCCGAAGAAACTTCCGCTCCAATACGAATAATCCCATCTTCATCCAAATTCTTTAATTTTTCTTCACTAATATTGGGAATGTCGTTGGTAATTACTTCCGGTCCAAGTTTTGTATCTCGAACATCAATAGTGTAGTTTTCAATATTAATAGAGGAGAAAACATCTTCACGAACTAGGCGCTCAGAAATAATAACCGCATCTTCATAGTTAAAACCCTCCCAAGTCATAAAGGCAACTAAAACGTTGCGCCCCAAAGACAATTCTCCATTATCAATTGAAGGGCCATCAGACAAAACTTCCCCGGCTGAGACTTTATCACCAACTGAAACAACCGGATGTTGATTAATGCAGGTAGAGGAGTTAGAACGAACAAATTTATTTAGAGGATATTTAATGGTTTGCCCTTTTTTTGTTTGTAAATCAATTTCTAGGCCGTCAGCCCGAGTAATTGTGCCCGGTTCATCAGCTAAAACTAAGTGCCCACTATCTCGAGCCGCTCGCGCCTCAATACCAGTTCCAACTATCGGCGCCTCTGCTTTAATTAGAGGAACGGCTTGACGCTGCATATTTGTTCCCATTAAAGAGCGCTGTCCGTCATTATGTTCCATAAAAGGAATCATCGAGGTCGCTACAGAAATAATTTGATTCGCGGCAACACCAACAAAATCAATTTTATCAGCGTCTTCCATACTTGGTTCGCCGTTTTTTCTAACCTCAAAACGAGAGGCTAAAATTTTTCCTTTTTCATCAATTGGCAAAGTAGCGTCGGCAGTAGTATATTTTTCTTCCTCAAAAGCATCGAGGTAAACAATCTCTGAAGTGACAAAGCTTCCACCTTTAGTATGATTAACTCGACGATATGGAGTTTCTAAAAACCCATAAATATTCAGTTTAGCATAAGTCGCCAAATGACCAACCAAACCAATATTTGGACCCTCTGGGGTTGCAATTGGGCAAATGCGGCCATAATGAGTGGAGTGCACATCACGAACATCAAAACCAGCTCGCTCTCTAGTTAAACCGCCCGGACCCATCGCCGACAAACGACGTTTATGTTCAAGCTCGGCTAAGGGGTTAGTCTGATCCATGAATTGAGACAATTGAGAAGACATGAAAAATTCTTTAATCACCCCAATAATCGGCCGCGCATTAACGAGCTTAGTTGCTGTTAAAAGAGAAATATCGGTAGTCGACATTCGATCTTTAATGATTCTCTCCATTCGCGCTAAACCAACACGAAAACGAGTCTGGATTAAACCGCCGATAGCCCGCACCCGACGATTTCCTAAATGATCAATATCATCTTCCGGCTCCTTGGTAATATTTAAGCGAATAACTTCTTTAACAATCAAAACTAAATCCTCCTTACGTAAAATCCTATTCTCACGATTATTTTCTAAATCCAAATTAAAACGACGATTTAATTTATAACGACCAACGCGACCAAAATCGTAACGGTCAAAACGGAAAAACATTGAATGGATTAATTGACGAGCATTTTCAACTGAAGCTAAATCACCAGGACGAATACGACGATAAACCTCCTGCAAACCCTCAGCTTCACTTTTAGCTAAGTCCTTCTCGATGGTCGCCTGAATAAAAGTTGGTTCATCATCACTTTTTACCAAATCAACATCTTTAAATAAGGCCTGTAATTCTTCATCGCTCTCATAACCAAAAGCACGCAAAAGAGAAGTAATCGCTACTTTGCGCTTGCGGTCAATTCTTACCCAAATTACCTTATTAGCATCAGTTTCAATTTCTAACCAAGCCCCTCGATTAGGAATAACTTTCGCCCCATAACATTTCTTTCCTTTAATAAAATCAGCTGTAAACATTACCCCCGCCGAACGAATTAACTGAGAAACAACAACACGCTCAATCCCGTTAATGATAAAAGTCCCTTGATTAGTCATTAGAGGGAAATCACCTAAGTAAACCTCTTGATTGCTAATCTGATTAGTCTTTTTATTAACTAAACGAGTTTTGACACGAAGAGGGGCCTCATAGGTGATATTTTTAGCCCGACTCTCCTGTTCGCTAAACTTAGGATCATCTAAATAATAATCTTCAAAATAGAGCTCCAGGTCACGACCAATAAAGTCGGTAATTGGATTAATTTCTTCAAACAGCTCCGTTAAACCCTCATTTAAAAACCACTTGTAGGAATCCTTTTGGATTTCAATCAATTCCGGTATTGGCATTATCTCCTGACGGTCTTTGAAAAAGCGGCGCGGGGCAAGGCACTTGTCTACGCTTTGTGTCTTAGGCATAATATTGCGAGAAATTAGTTAACAACAAAAAAAACTTAAGCTCCGGCGAACAAAGCTCAAGATTAAAAAAAATTAATTGGCGGTGAAGAGGCAACTCACTGTGATGGCTGTAAATTATTTTTACAAAATAATGTAAAAAACAGCAAAAAAAACGGTTTGGGAACTTTTATTATCCATATCACCGTATCTATCCATTTTTTGCTTTAAGTTAAATTGTAGCGCTATTATAGAATGCTTTTTAACTTATGTCAATTATACTAATGAACAAGTTATCCACAGCTAATTTAAGTGCCTAAATTAAGGGCATTAAATTCCTCGCGAACAATGCGACGATCATCCCAGGGAACTTTCTTACCATCAGCTAAACAAATATATTGCTCTGCCCCTTTTCCAGTGATTAAGACTAAATCATCTTTATCCGCTAAAGATAGGGCTTTTTTTATAGCCTGGCGACGATCATCAACTAAGAATAAGTCTTTACTGCGCTCCTTGCCAGTCGCCTCAGCTCCAGCCGCTACCTCCTCAATGATTACACGCGGATCTTCATCGTATGGATCTTCATTAGTAATAATTACATAATCAGCATTATCCCCAGCTAAACGACCTAAAATTGGGCGCCGATCTTTATCGCGCCCACCGCCACAAGAACCAAGCACATGAATTATTTTTTGATGAGGAATAACCTTAATTGTGCTATACATTTTTTGTAAAGCACGAGGCTCAAAAGAATAATCAACAATAATAGTAAAATCTTGCCCCAAATCTATTTTTTCTAATTTTCCAGACAAGCAAGTGACACCCTCTAAACCCTTTTTTATCTCTGGCCACAAAACCCCCTGACTAAAAGCGGTCAGAGCAGCATTTAAAGCGTTTTCAACATTGAAAGCCCCTAATAATTTCAGGTTTATTTTTTGATCCGCAACTAAAAAAGAAACACCCTCTGGCTTTTCCTCCACTTCTTTATATTGGAAGAATTGGCTGCCGTGCAAAATTCTACTATCCAAACCACTAAATAAGTCCGTGTCTAAAGAATCTTGAGAAGAATAAATAAACTGTTCTTCGCTCCAAAAATTTAAAAAATAAGGAGCGTGCTCGTCGTTTCCATTTACAATTATAGTTTTTTTAACTCGAGTATAATCTAGCTTCTTTAAAGCTGAGGTTGGATGAACAACTCCTTTGTGATCGTCAACATATTTAGGGCGACTCTTTTTTAAAGTTTCGAATAAGCGCCCCTTTGCTTCTTTATATTTTTCAAAACCACCATGACTCTCTATATGTTCGGGGTATAAACCAGTAAAAATTAAAATGTCATAATTAATAAATTTATGGCGAAACTGAACAATCCCCTCAGAAGTTGTTTCAACAATTGCATACTGACAACGATTTTTCACCATGCGCCGAAGCATTTTCTGAACAAAAAAACGACCAGGCATTGTCATTTTTTTATCGTTAAGCCACTCTCGTTTTCCGTCATCAAACATTGCTGTTGAAGTGTAACCAACATTATAACCAGCCGATTCTAGGGCTTTAGCTACCAAGTAAACAGTCGATGTTTTGCCGGTGGTCCCGGTTACACCAATAACAATTAGATTACGACTAGGATAGCGATACCAAAAAGCAGCTAAGGGCGCCATTAAATAATGATAAGCCGGCTGAACAATTTTAAATATTTTTTTAGGAATAAGTTTTTTCAGAAAATTCATAAAATTAAGGCTCCTCAATTATATACTAATTTACTAATTTGTAAAAAAGCGCCCCCGAAAGCGCGCTTTTTTTCTTTATCTAGCAAAAAAAGTATCATCATCGTCAAGCTGATAAGTTGGCGGAGTGTTTAATTTTTTTTCTTCTTCCTCGCCATCTTCCCTCTCGGACTCTTTAACTGGCTCAAATTCCTCCCCTTCTGAAGTATCGCCAAACTCAGCTTGCTCGCGAATATTATCTAAGATTTCCTCTTCACTGGCAATCTTATCTTCTGGGCCGTCATCATCTAGTAAAAAATCAGGCACCTCCAGCTCTTCAGTTTCTTCAACTTCTTCAGACTCTTCAATATTTTCTTCTGGGTCAAATTCAACTTCATCTTTAATTTCACTTTCTTCCTCATTCTCTTCTTCACCAAAATCTAAAACACCATCATCCCCTTCTTCTCCATCAAGAAAAGAATCAGGAATGGAAGTGCTTTTTTTGTCATGCAGAGTAAGACCAGAAACTCCAAGGGCAAACTGTTCTTTAGAAACTAAAACTTCTCGAGGCTTAGAACCGTTAGGCGCCCCCACAAATCCCTGCTCTTCTAAAAGATCCAAAATCTTAGCGGCGCGACCATAACCAATTGAAAGACGACGTTGCAACAGAGAAGTCGAAGCTCGGCCAGCTTCAACAATAATCTCTCTAGCCTCATTAATTAATTCATCTTCATCGCCATAGGCACCATCAAGACCAACGCCAGCCACACCACCAACCTTTTGCCGATCAGTTACCCCTTCTAAATATTCGGCTTCGCCACTACGCTCTTTAATGTAATTAACAATATCATTAATCTCTTCATCGCTAACATAAGCTCCTTGAATTCTTTTAGGTTTAGATAATTCCGCGGTTGATAAAAGCATATCGCCTTGTCCTAAAAGTTTTTCAGCGCCACTCATATCCAAAATCGTCTTAGAGTCAATAACTGAGGCAACAGAAAAAGCAATCCGCGCAGGAATGTTGGCCTTAATAAGGCCAGTAATAACATCAACCGAAGGACGTTGGGTCGCCAAAATTAAATGAATACCAACGGCTCGAGACATCTGAGCTAAACGAATAACCGCCGCCTCCATTTCTTTTCCGGCTGTCATCATAAAGTCTGCCAACTCATCAATAATAAAAACTATATAGGGCAACTTTTCAGAGGCAACAGCATTATAGCTTTGAATATTTTTTTTACCTTTTTTATTTAATAAATCATAACGGTTATTCATCTCGTTTAAACACCACTTTAAAGCATTAATGGTTTTAGAAACTTCAGTAATCACCGGCACCAATAAATGAGGAATACCATTATAAACCGGCAGCTCAACTCGCTTGGGGTCGACCATAATAAGCCGTAAATCTTCCGGGTTATTTTGATAAAGCAGACTAATAATAATAGTATTTAAACAAACCGACTTTCCTGAATTAGTTGCACCTGCAACGAGTAGGTGAGGAGCCCGGGTTAAATCATAAATCCAAGATGTGCCCGCGACATCCTTACCAAGAGCAATCATCAAGTTGTGCTTACGCTTTCTAAAAACATCGTCCTCTAGAATCTCTCGCAGACCAACCAAAGCCTTGCTTTTATTGGGCACCTCAACACCAACAAGAGATTTGCCCGGAATCGGTGCTTCAATTCTCAAAGGATGAGCAGCTAAGGCCAGGGAAAGGTCATTAGAAAGAGTTGTAATTTTAGAGAGCTTAACGCCTTCGGCGGGCTTAAAAGTATACTGGGTTACAGTTGGGCCTACTTTTGTCTCCCCCATCCCAACCGCAATACCAAAATTCTCTAAAGTTTTCTTAATTTTCTTAGCGTTAGCTTCGGTATCGCCACCAATAGCTTGACCGGTTTTGTGATTTAAAAGTTCAATCGGTAAATCAATTTTTATTTTTCTTTTTGGCCAAGAAATTTTTTCCTGAACCTTAACTGCATCTTTTTTCCGAACCGCAGCAGTTGGCGCTAAGGCTTCTTTATTTTCTGCTAGCTCCTTTGCTGTCCAGGCACCAAGAACCTCATTACGCGCCTGCTCAATAAAACCTTCTTCAGGCTCCTCCTCTTCCTCAATTTCAACATCTGTCTCATTAAAATGCTGTTGACGACGCTCTTGGTCGCGAGCAAAAGCACTTTTAAACCAATTAACTATCGGCTTAAATATTTTAGCCAAGAAACTCTCGGTGCCAATTATTTTAGACAAAGAGGTGTTAAAAACTAGAACCAGGGAGCTTAAAAATAACAAAAATAAAATTACTACTCCACCCCAAAAACCGAAGAGATAGAAAAACCCTTCGCTTAACCAATAACCAACATAGCCACCACCGCGCCCCTCAACGGGGGCGGTTTTCCAAAAATCTTTTTCTAAGAAAAAATGAAACAAGGTTTGAGTAGAAACAAACAATAAAATTACCCCCAAATAATCAGTAAATTTTACTTCATATTTTTTGTTACTAACCAGCAGCATTCCCCAAATGAAAAAAAGCAAGGGCACTAACCAGCGTCCAAAACCAAATATTAAAGAAAGCCATTTAGAAAAAAATTGTCCCACCACCCCCGACATATCAAATAAACCCAAAAGACCGATAAGGGCAAAAGCAAAAACCAAAACTATGCCCAAACTCCGACGAGCAGAATCATCCAGTTGTAAGCTCGGTAAAGTGAGATAATCATTATTATTATCCTTATTTGATTGGACGGACTTTTTCCTTTTTTTAGCGCTCATATAATTCTATTATAGCAAATCGCCGCTGATTATCTAATTAAAGGTTTATTAAGGGCGCAAATAGCCAAAGCTAAGGCATCAGCCGCATCATCTGGCTTGGGAATTTTTTTTAAACCTAAAATTGTTTTAACCATTCGCTGAACTTGCTCTTTTGTGGCCGCACCATAAGAAGCAACTGCTTGTTTAACTTGACTTGGTTTAAACTCCACCAAAGAACAGCCACGCTCTTGAATAGCCAACAAAATCACCCCCCGAGCTTCTCCGACAGTAATCGCTGTCTTCACATTTTTACTAAAGAATAATTCCTCAACAGAGACTAAATCGGGCTGATAAGTATCTAAAATGAGAAGCAATTCTTGATGCAAGGTCTCTAAGCGAGCCATCAAGTTGATTTTTGAACTGGTTTTAATGGAACCATAAGCCAAACAGCGGACAGTGCTGCCGTTGACTTTAATCACCCCGTAGCCAGTATCAGCAATACCGGGATCAATTCCTAAGATAACTCGCGACTGAGACATAATAAAAAATTACCAGTCAGAGTTTAAATAATAGTCACTTACATCTTCATTATCATCTAACTCGGCTAGCAGACGATCGGCCTTAGTCTGGTCCTCAGGACTGAGAACTATTTTTTCTTGAGCAACATAAGCGATGTCAGCCGACTCAGGATTTAGATTTTTTCCTTTTAAAAAATCGGACATTTTCTGAAAATCCGACAAATCAGTATAAATTGTTAAACCTTCGGTTTCAGTTTGAACATCGGTCGCCCCCTGATCTATCAATTCCAAAATAAATTCTTCTCGATCAAGAGGGGCTAATTGTTCATCCGGCAAAAGAAAAATTCCCTTTTGAGAAAAATTCCAAAGCACAGAGCCAAAAGATCCGCCGGCCTTAGAAAAAGAATGACGAATAGTTGAAGCCGAGCGATTCTTATTGTCCGTAACACTTTTAACAACGACCTGAAGCCCTCCCGGACCCAAAGCTTCATAATACAGCTCCTCAACCTGAGCCCCATCCAACTCACCGGTTCCTTTCTTTATTGCTCGTTCAATATTATCCTTAGGCATGTTAGCGCTCCGCGCCTTTTCAATCGCCGTTCGTAAACTGCTATTAGCTTCTGGGTCACCGCCTTTTCTGGCCGCCACCGAGATATTGTTAGCTAGTTTGGTGAAAATTGTGCCTCGTTTAGAGTCAACAATTGCTTTTTGACGATGAGTTGTCGCCCATTTTGAGTGTCCAGACATAAAGAAAAAATTAAAGAAAAAAATCAAATAAACAAATTTCCAGTATTTTTAGCTTAGATTAAATTGAAATAAAAATCAAGATTAATTATAATAAAAAGACTGATAAAATAAAGCAAAAATTAAAATAATTTTATGTCCAAACTACTTATCAAATCTTTAGATACTATCGTAAATGAAGCCCTGGATTTTTTTAGCAACAACCCGCCAGCAAAACTAAATCTAGCAAATTACAAGTTCCCTTTAGTAGTCGGTAGCGGCAACGCCTTTAATACTGGTAAAATTTTATTCGCTAAAAAGGCGGCAGTTTTTGCCAATGAAAGTAATTTTAAAAAAACTCTAAAAGATTACGAACACTTAATAAAAAATGGAACTATTCGTGAGGCGTTTATTATCTCCGCCTCTGGAGAAAAAGATTCCATCTGGGAAGCAAAAAAGGCAAAAGCGGCTGGCTTAAAAACAATTCTTTTAACTTGTGCTCTTGATTCTAGCGCTGCCCAGATTACTAATGAAGTTAAGGGCTACCGTAAATTAGCCGAGCCCTATACTTATAATTTCTCTACTTACTGCGGGATGATTCTAAGTGTCAGTGGAGAAAAAATTAAAAACATTAAAGAAGTTTTAAAAAAATTAAAAACTCCGGCAAATTTTAGCACTTATAAATCTTATTCATTTATACTCCCTGATGAATTTGGCGAGTTAGCCCCCATGCTAGATATTAAGCGTCACGAACTTTTTGGGCCTAAACTTTCTTTGCGGGCTTTTACTTTCGGAGAAGCGCGCCATGCCAAATTCGTTGTTCGCGACCCAAAAGAACTAGTTATCAGCTTTGGCGCCAATAAGTTTTTCGGTAGCCCTAATAGCCGCTGGGAAATTAATCTACCTAAAAATATCGGCTACGCCGGAATGATGGCTTTAACTTATTTTCTAGTCGGACAAATCCAAAATAATCAACCCGACTATTTTAGAAAAAATATTGAACGCTTTTGCAAAGACGATGGTCCCAAAGCCTATGGTAGCAATAAGCCGTTCTCAGTTATTGTTCCGGGTAATTAGAGTAAATGGCTCTGGAATTCTAAAGGCCTATCTAAATTAAACTTTTTCCACTCATCTGGCTCGGTGGGGTTATTTTTTGAATCTTTAAAACAGTGGGCGCAATATCAATTAATGTACCGCTCGGCTTTTTGTTATGCAAAGAAAGGCGACTCGGACTATCCAAAAGACTAGCTGAACTCACCCAAATAAAAGGCACGGGATTGGTAGTATGCTCTTTAATAATTTCTTGACGGCGGGAATCATAAAGAGAATCCGCATTTCCATGGTCAGCAACAATTAAAATATCCCCTCCTTCTTTTAAAACAGCTTTAACAATTCTCTTTAAACCTCGGTCCGCCGCCTGAACTGCTTTAATAGTGGCCTCTAGATTGCCAGTGTGACCAACCATATCGGGATTAGCAAAATTGACCAAAATAAAAGAATATTTGTTAGTCTTTAAAGAATCAACGACAGCGCCAGCAACTGCCGCCGCCGACATTTGTGGTTTTTTGGCATAACTAAGGACACGAGGCGAAGGTATTAAAATCCGGTCTTCACCAACAAAAGGCTTTTCCCGGCCACCATTGAAAAAGTAAGTGACGTGAGCATACTTCTCCGTTTCCGCAACCCGCAATTGTTTTTTATGATGCTTGCTTAAAATTTCACCTAAACAATTTTTAAGCACAAATGGAGGGAAAACTACTTTCAAAGGAAGTTTTTTGTCATAATTGGTAAAACTGATAAAATCCAAATTTTTAAAACGCTGGAGCCTAAACTCCTGAGTCTTAAAGTTTTTGTCGGTAAAGGCCCGGCTTAGCTGACGAGCTCGATCAGCCCGATAATTAAAAAATATCAAAACATCCCCTTCTTTTACCGAGGCTCCGCCTTCAATTAAAGCCGGTACAAACTCTTCATCATAAATTTTCGCCTGATAACTAGCTTTTAAAGCTGCGGTCGCGCTAAGATATCGCTGACCTTGACGATTAACCATTGCTTCATAAACTGGAGCAATTCGCTCCCAATGATTATCCCTATCCATAGCATAAAAACGTCCCGACAGGGTGGAAATTTTACCAACCCCGAAACGACGACAAGCACCTTCAACCGCTGCTACAAATTTAGCCCCACTGCTACGAGAAGTATCGCGTCCATCTAAAAATAAATGCAAAAAAACTTTCTTTATCTTCAAACGCTTAGCTAAATCTAATAAAGAAAAAAGATGCTCTAGCGAAGAGTGAACCTGACCATCTGAAGCTAAACCCGCTAGATGCCAAGCTCCACCAGTTTTTTTAACTTTTTGAGCAGCTGCCAACAATTCTTTATTCTTAAAAAATTCACCATCCTTAATTGCTTGGTTGATACGCAACAAATCTTGATAAACAACTCGACCAGCCCCTAAAGTTAAATGTCCAACTTCACTATTCCCGAAAATCCCCGCAGGCAAGCCAACCGCCTCACCCGAAGCAGCCAATATTTGAGCAGGATAATTAGCAGCTAGGTGGTCAAAAAAAAGCGGACCCGCTTGAGTGATTGCGTTATTTTTTGAAGGTTTAGCAACCCCCCAACCATCTAAAACCACCAATACAGTTGCTTTGGTTTTTTGCTTACCTGACATAAAAAAATTTATTTAAAATTTAAAATAATTTGACTATAAAAACGTAAGAATGATAGTATGAATCAATAGTAATTAAACCATATTAAACCTTTTTCTGCAAAATTAAAGAACTTAGGGATTGGTTTTTTGATGCTCCTTGTAAAAATCTTGATTGTTATCAAAAACATCCTTCATGGGCTGCTGTTAATTATCTTCAAGCCCATTTTTAGTTTAGTTAAATTTCTGTTCACCAAGCCACTAGTCTACTTCTATCATTTCTTATTTCGCGCCCGCAGAAATCTAGGAGGTGGAAGTCTTTGGCAAAATTTATTAAAAATACGAACAGTCCACTTAACCGTTCTGGCCTTAACTTTTGCCGTGGTCACTAACAACATTATTAGCTTAAATAGAACGAACAATAACCTTTTACCTCAGGGGAAAGAAACAATTGCCGCCCATTTAGCGCGAACCGAATTTAGCTTACTAACAGAAGAAACAATCTTAATTGAAGAATATCGCCACAACAACTATCAAGCCTCAGATGATTATAATCTCAGAGATTCTCTTCTGAACCAAACACCACTTCAAAAAAAAGATGCTCTCCTTTTAGTAGAAGGCCATGATGATTCAGATTTAATCGTCCGCAGCCCCTTAAATGAGGTAAAACCAAATTCTACTAGCCAATCTGAAGTTCCTCAAGATCGCGACAACATTATTCAATATACAGTTCAAACTGGAGACACAATCTCTTCTATCGCCAACCGCTTCCGTCTAAGTGTTAACACTGTTTTGTGGGCTAATAATTTAGGCGCCTATAGCCTGATTCGCCCAGGCGATACCCTCTCTATATTGCCAGTCTCTGGAGTTACTTACACCGCTAAAAGAGGCGACACGGTTAACTTAATTGCTTCCCGTTATGGGGTTGAAGAAACGGATATTTTTAAATATAATGATTTAGAAAATGGCTTAAAGGCTGGACAAGAGTTAATTATTCCTGGAGGAAGAAAAATCACAACTGCTGTTGCTAGTACCCCTAGTCGTCAAACTAGCTCAGGCAGTGTTAGCTCGGTAATTGAAAAACTAGTCAACCCGGCTAAAGCTGAAGACTCAGACACCATTATGGCCTGGCCAACCGAAGGGAGTCGAATCACTCAATACTATTCTTGGCGTCACACCGGCTTAGATATTGCCAACAAAACCGGAACCCCTCTTTACGCCGCAGAAGCTGGAACGGTGGAAGTTTCTGGTTGGAACAATGGCTACGGCTACAACGTAGTAGTTAATCATGGTGGTGGCAAAAAAACGCGCTATGCTCACGCCTCAAAACTATATGTAAAAATTGGTGATAAAGTTGAACGCGGTGAACAAATTGCCGCCATGGGTTCAACCGGCTGGTCAACTGGCCCTCATATTCACTTTGAAGTAATTGTCAATGGAGTACGTCAAAATCCACTTAATTATATTCGCTAATTTATTTATATGATTATTTTCGGTCTTATTTTAACTGCAGTTGGAGCTTTATTTGTTATTAAAACTGACTGGTTTTTACAAAACTTTGGCGGTATCGAGTTTTTTGATAAAAACCTAAGAACATCTGGCGGTTCGCGCTTGGGCTGGAAATTACTGGGCCTGATTTTTATTATTATTGGCGTCTTGATGATGACTGGAAGTGGCGGCCAGTTCTGGGGCTGGGTTTTATCACCACTTATAAAAACCCAAAATCCGAACATCTAAGAAAATACTTGACCCAAAATTAAAGGGTCGCTAGAATAGAACCACTGTCGTACTTCTAGATTATTTGGGCCTTTAGCTCAGTTGGTAGAGCACCTGCTTTGCAAGCAGGGGGTCAAGGGTTCGAGTCCCTTAAGGTCCACCCTAAAAAATCTTTCCTTTCGGAAAGATTTTTTTTGTTTTAAGCTCCATTTGTCTAAATCTGGGAGAAGGAGCATGATTGTGTTAAAATAAAGTTATTATGACCTCAAGCAACAAACCAAAATTACTAGTTATTGATGGACACGCTTTAATCCACCGAAGCTTTCACGCCCTACCAGCTACACTCACAACGAAAGACGGCACGGTGGTAAACGCTGTCTACGGCTTTAGCTCTTTTTTACTAAAAGCTTGTTTAGAGTTTAAGCCAAAATATTTAGTTTTGACTTTAGATAGTGCCGGACCAACTTTTAGGCATAAAGAATACGCTGATTATAAAGCGACTAGGGTAGCGGCCCCCGATGAATTTTATCACCAAATACCCTTAGTTGAAGAAGTAGCTAAGGCTTTAGACATTCCAATTTTTATTAAATCCGGCTTTGAGGCTGACGATTTAATTGGCACGATTGTCAGCCGGGCAGCCAAGGAAACAGATTGGGAGAGTTATATTGTTACCGGCGATATGGATAGCTTACAACTGGTAAACGCTAAGACTTTTGTTTATGCGATGAGTCGTGGCTTAAGTGAAAGTGTCACTTATAACGAAGCGGCCGTAAAAGAGCGCTATGGTTTGGCCCCCAAACAAATTGTCGATTATAAAGCCCTCCGCGGCGATCCAAGTGATAATATCCCTGGTGTTAAAGGGATAGGAGAAAAAACAGCCACCGAATTATTACAAACTTTTGGAACTCTAAAGGGTGTTTATGAGGCGGTTAAGAAAAAAGATTCTCGCTTAAAACCAAGAATTGCTGAACTTTTAATTAGCTCTCAAGAAGATGCCTGGCTGAGCCAGGAGTTAGCAACTATTAAGTGTGATGTTGATTTAGAAATTGACTGGGAAAGTTTACGACTTGATTCTTTTGATTTAGAAAAAGCCAGTGAACTGTTTACTGCCCTAGAATTCCGCTCACTCCTAGATCGTTTAAGACAACTAAAAAGTCTTGTTTCTGGCACTGAAACCGCCCCCCTCTCTCCCGAAAAATTAATATCAAAGCCAAAAGAAAAAAGAAATTATCACTTGATAAAAACCGAAGCTGATTTTAAAAAATTACTTAAGGAAATGACTCTCCAAAAAGAATTGGCACTGAGCGTAGAAACTCAAGATGGCAAACTTTTCGGATTAGCTTTTTGTTGGTCGCCCAAAGATGCTTACTATTTAGAATTAAATACCGCTTCTTCTAAGAATTTAGATTTATTTAATTACCAAAAAAATGTTTCAGCATCGCACTCTCGTCTTGAGAACTTGCGTTCAATTTTAGAAAATTCTCAAATTAAAAAAATTACCCATGATAGCAAATCGGCCTGGCGATCCTTAAAACGCGCTGGGATTAATTTAGCAGGAATTGCTTTCGATACCTTTCTAGCTGATTATTTATTAGCTCCTGATAATCGCCAGCATAATTTAGATAATTTAGTTTTCCGTGAACTGGGACAAGAAAAAAGGTCTCTGAATGATTTACTTGGGAAAGGCGCAGAGAAAATTAATTTAAGCCAAGTTAACCTTACTAAAATGGCTGAGTTCGCCGGTGAAAATGCTGCCAGCATTTGGGACCTATCAAAAATCTTGGCTAAAAAAATAAAAACGGAAGAATTAGATGAAGTTTTTAAAAAAATTGAACTCCCGCTAGCTCTGATTTTAGGAAAAATGGAAGACGCGGGAATCAAAGTAGAAACAAAGCCTCTAGAAAAATTAAGCGCTGACCTAGAGAAGCGCTTAAATAAAATCCGTCAAGAAGCTAAAAATTTAGCCGGCGAAGATTTTAATCTGAATTCTCCCAAACAATTACAAATCATCCTGTTTGAAAAATTAAAAATTGATAATAAAGCGATTAAAAAAACTAAAACTGGTTATTCAACCGCCGACTTGGAATTACAAAAAATTTCCGACACTCATTTGATTGTGCCTTTAATTCAAGAATACCGCGAATTAAGTAAACTGGTAAGCACTTACACCAACGCTCTACCCAAATTAATTAACAAAGACACTGGGCGGATTCATACAAAATATCAACAAGCGGTTGCCGCTACCGGGCGCCTTTCTTCAGCGGAGCCTAATTTGCAAAACATCCCCACTCACAGTGATGCCGGCCGAGAAATTCGTCGCGCTTTTGTTGCTACTCCCGGTTATCAACTTTTAAGTTTAGATTACTCCCAAATTGAATTACGCCTAGCCGCTCATTTTTCAAATGACAAAAAATTATTAAATGCTTTTAAAAATAAACAAGATATTCATCGAACAACTGCTGCTCAAATTAACGAAATTCCACTTGAAGAAGTTACCCACCAAATGCGTTTTGAGGCAAAAGCAATTAACTTTGGAATTCTTTATGGCCAAGGGCCGCACGGCTTATCTCAAAACGCTCATATTCCTTATCAAAAAGCGCGCGAGTTTATCGCTAAATATTTTTCAGTTTATCCAGGGGTAAAAAAAATGGTGGATAAATTTATTGCTGACGCTAGCGAGCGTGGCTACACTCAAACTCTGGGCGGCAGAAAACGCTACTTACCAGAACTCAACTCTTCTAACCCCATTGCCCGCCGTAGTGCCGAACGAATGGCAATTAACACTCCGATTCAAGGTAGTGCTGCTGATTTAATTAAATTAGCAATGATTAATATTGATAAAAAAATTAGCGGCCAAGAAGAAGATATTCGCTTACTCTTACAAATACATGATGAATTAATTTTTGAAATAAAAAATGACCGCCTAAATTATTGGCTCCCCTTATTAAAAGACCTAATGGAGTCTGCTCTTGATTTGAAAGTTCCGATTGTGGTTGAATCTTCAATTGGCACTAGTTGGGCAGACTTAAAATAAAATTATGAATCGTTTGGCCGGAAAAAAAATTGCTTTCTTAGGCTATGGCCTAGAAAACCAGGCTCTATTAACCTGGCTAAAAAAGCAAAAACTAGCAACAACTTATACAATTTTAGACCCCCATCCAGCACCAGCCAAATTGCCCACTAAAGTTACTTGGCAAAGCGGCCAAAACTATTTAAAAAATTTAAATTCTTTTGATGTTGTGTTCCGTTCTCCAGGGGCCCCCTTATTTTTACCAGAAATAAAAGAGGCTGCAAAAAAAGGCGTTTCAATTACCAGCGCCATGAATTTGTTTTTAGAGTTAGCGCCAACAAAAAATATTATTGGCGTCACCGGGAGCAAAGGTAAAGGAACAACGGCTAGTTTGATTGCCGCTATTTTAAAAGCTGACGGCCGAAAAGTTTTTTTAGGTGGGAACATCGGAGTCGCTCCTTTTTCTTTTTTTGAAAAGTTAACCGCTGCTTCTTGGATTGTTTTAGAGTTATCTAGTTTTCAGCTTGAAGATTTCCGAAGCAGTCCTCGTTATTCCCTATTAACTAATCTGTTTAAAGAACATCTAGAGCCCGCTGACCCAAATAATCCCAACTATCATAAAAGTTTTGCCTCTTACGTTGAAGCTAAATTAAATATTGCCCGGCATCCCGAAAATAAATATTTCTGGATTCCTAAAAAACTAAAAACAAAACTTAATTCTAAAAAAATTAACGGTCAATTTCGATTTTTTGAAGCTTCTAATTATCCTAGCCTGCTCGCTGGCGATTTTAATAAAGAAAATGTGGGTGCGGCCTTCGCTCTCACTAATTATTTAAGAGTTCCCAAAAAAACTATAAAAAAAGCGGTGGCAACTTTCCAGGGCCTACCCCATCGCTTAGAATTAGTAGCCGTTAAAAAAGGGATTGCTTACTACGATAATAGTTTTTCAACTACCCCCGAAAGCACTATTGCTGATTTAGAGTCTTTCCCAGGGGCAGTAATTATCTTGGGAGGAGCTGACAAGGGAGCCGACTTTAAAGCTCTGGCGAAAAAAGTAAAAAGCCAGGCTCATTTTGTTATTCTTTTAAAAGGAACCGCCTCGCCGCGACTTAAAAAAGACTTACTTAAAGCGGGCTTATCTGCTCAGAAAATTAAAGAAGCCAAAAGCATGGCCGAAGCTGTCTTTTTTGCAAGGGCCGCGGCACCAACGAAAGGCGTTGTTTTGCTATCGACCGCTTGTGCCAGTTTTGGTTTGTTTAAAAACTACAAAGAGCGCGGCGATTTATTCCAAAAATATGTCCGAGCTCAAAGATAAAAATTTAAATTCGGGAGCCATTGGTGTTTTTGATTCAGGCCTAGGAGGACTTTCGGTTTTACGCGCCTTACTTAAAAAACTTCCGAATTATTCTTATTTTTATTTAGGTGATACTGCTAGAGTGCCTTACGGCGAACGCTCTTCTGAAACTATTTTTAAATATACAGTAGCTGCTGTGGAATTTTTATTTAAACACGGTTGCTCTCTAGTCATTGTCGCCTGCAATACCGCCTCTTCTCAAGCCCTCAGGCGACTGCAACAAGAATGGCTCCCTAAAAATTACCCCGATTATCGCGTTCTTGGAGTAATTCGTCCACTAGTAGAAGCGATTGCCCTTTCTAATAAAAAACACCTAGGGATTATTGGGACTACTGCCACTATCAAATCCCAGACTTACACTCAGGAATTAAAATTTTTAAAACCAGACCTAAAGATAGCGGCTAAAGCAACTCCCCTTTTAGTCCCTTTAGTTGAAGAAGGGCGCCTAGACACCCCGGAAACTCGCTTAATTTTAGAAGATTACTTAAAACCATTAAAGATGGCTGGGATTGATAGTTTGGCCTTAGCTTGCACTCACTACCCTTATTTGCAAAACTTAATTAAAGAATTACTCGGACCGGAAGTTTTAATTTATGATTCTGGAAAAATTATTGCCGACTCTTTAAACCTTTATTTAAAAAACCACCCAGAGCTTAATTTGAAAACTAAAAATCCAGAACGCCGTTTTTATGTAAGCGACAACCCCGCCTCCTTTGCTTCTCAAGGGGAAAAATTTTTAGGCCAATCCTTAAAAAATCTAGAATTAGCGAACTTATGATTATCTTTTTATACGGACCAGACTCTTTCCGGCGTCATCAAAAACTTCAAGAATTGCGAGAACACTTTATTAAAACGGTTGACAGTAGTGCTCAAAATGTAATTACAATCGATGGCTCAACTGCTAATATTAAGGAGTTAAGCGAAAAAATAGGCACTGGCTCTTTATTTGTTCGTCGTCGCTTAATTATTATTCGCGATTTACTAAAAAATAAAAATCAAACAACTCTTTTTAGTAATTTATTAAAACTTCTACCGGGTTGGGAGAAGGGCAAGCCAGAAGAACAAAATATTATCATCTTTAATGAGGATGATTGCGGTGGCAGTAAGCCCAGTCAAGAAAAAAAAGCTCTTTTGTCTTGGTTAAAAAAACAACCCTTCACTCAAGAATTCAAACCCCTTTCAACCCCAAAAACAATCAGCTTCATCCAAAATTTAGCTAAAAACTGGGAGCGCGAAATTGATTATAGCGCCGCCCAAACTTTAATTAATCGAACCGGCACTGATTTGTGGCGCTTACAAGCGGAGACTCACAGACTAGCCTTTTCCCTCCCTCCTCAAGGCAAAATCAATTCTGCGCTAATTAAAGAGATTGTTAATGACACTTACGAACAAAATATTTTTGCCTTAACCGATGCTGTTGCTAGTCGTCAAGGCAAAAAGGCTCTCAACTTACTAGAAGAACAATTTATAGCCGGTCTTAGCGAAGAATATATTTTGAGCATGTTGATTCGCCAATTTAAAATTCTATGCCAAATTAAGGGGGCTGAATCAGAAAATTTAAGTGCCACAGAAATTGGCAAAAAGACAAACCTTCACCCCTTTGTTATTAAAAAAGGGCTAAGTCAAGCTCAAGCATTTTCTAATGACGATTTAAAAAAACATTTAGACCACCTCATTCTTTTAGATTTTAGCAACAAAACTGGAACAAGTAATTTAAAAATTGCCTTAAGCTTATTTGTTGGTGGTTTAAAAAACTAATTTCCCCTTTTTAAGTCTTGCGTTTTTAAAACTTGTTTGTTATATTCAAAAGAGCCTTCTGGCTAATTTTTGTTTTATTCAAATTTTTGGGCAATTAGCTCAGCTGGTTAGAGCGCAACACTGATAATGTTGAGGTCGGAGGTTCGAGTCCTCCATTGCCCACTTTAATTGGTTTTTAAAAAGAAAAATCTTAGCATCCGGTTTAAAGTAAAAGCGACTGAATAAATTAAGCGTAATCAAACTCTGTTTTGATTGAATCGCGGGGTAGAGCAGTTGGCAGCTCGCCAGGCCCATAACCTGGAGGTCGTCGGTTCGAATCCGACCCCCGCAACAAGTCGCCTCGGTAGCTCAGTGGTAGAGCAAAGGACTGAAAATCCTTGTGTCGTCAGTTCGATTCTGACCCGGGGCACATAAAAAACTCGGATTCCGAGTTTTTTTAGAAACGGGGTGTCGTATACCGGTAGTACGCATGCTTTGGGAGCATGTTGACTGGGTTCAATTCCCAGCACCCCGACATAGAACTAACCGTCACTTAATAAATGGCGGTTTTCTTAAAAGATTACTTTTTCTTAAAATAGACCATCTAAATAAGCCTACTTACTAAATTTTTTCAACGAAGCGGCAATGCCCGCCTCTTGATTTTTATTTAAATTATTGGTAGCATCTATTTGTTTTAGATAAACTAAAAAAATATAAAATTCAGAATCCAATATGCCTAATAAGAAATCGGCCGCTAAAGAGCTGCGCAAGAGCGTTAAGCGCCAAGCAGACAACAAGAAAGTAAAAAAGGCCATGAAAGAAGTAATTAAAACTAGCAACAAGGCGATTGCTGCTGGCGAAAAGCTTAGTGCCGAAAGTCTAGCTAAAGCTAGCAAATTAATTGATAAGGCCGCCAAAAAAGGAGTTATCAAAAAGAACACTGCCGCCAGACAAAAATCACGCCTGGTTAAGCGGGCTAATAAAACTACTAAATAATAATTTTAAAAAGACTTAATCTCGGATTCGTCGACTAGTCGCCGTCATTCTTGGATTTAGCCTTAAATACCTATTCTATGTTAGACAAAAAGACTAAAGAAAAAATCATTAAAAAATTTCGAGTTCATGAGAGTGATACCGGCTCTACACAAGTCCAAATTGCTATCTTAAGTGAAGAAATCAAACAATTAACCGATCATCTTAAACAACACAAGCAAGATAATTCTTCCCGACGCGGATTATTGAAGAAGGTAAGCGAACGCCGAAAATTCCTTAAGTATCTACAGAAAGAAAGCGCTGAACAATTTAAAGAATTAGCTACAAAATTAAAGCTAAAAATTGCTGATAAGCTAATCGCCGAAGAAGAAGAGGAGAAGCTGAGACAAAGCCGTTACACTCCTACTAAAAATGATGAGGAAGAAGAAGTTGAAGAAGAACCAAAAGATTTAAGTGACCTGGAAGAAGAAAAAATTGACGAAGAATAAAATAAACAGCGGCCCATATGATTAAACACCCTGAACAAAGAATTGGTATTCTGGTAGATGTTTCTAACATGTACCATTCGGCCAAGAATTTATATAATCGCCGCGTTAACTTCAAAAACGTTCTTAGCGAAGCAGTGGCCGGTCGGAAACTTATCCGAGCCACTGCTTATGTTATAAAGAGCGACAATGAAGACGAAATGAACTTTTTTGAAGCTTTAAGTCAGCAAGGATTTGAAGTTAAAATGAAAGACCTGCAAACTTTTGCTGGTGGCGCCAAAAAAGGAGATTGGGACGTCGGGATTGCTTTAGATGCTATTCGTCTGGCCGACAAATTAGATGTAATTATTCTAGTTTCCGGAGATGGTGACTATCTTCCCTTACTTTCTTATTTACAAAACAATAAAGGCTGCCTCGTTGAAGTTATTGCTTTCAGAAAAACCTGCTCTACACGCCTGATTGAAGAATCCGATGATTTTACTGACTTATCTTCAAATCCTAAATTTTTATTAGGGCGAGGGCAATTAAAAATAAAATAATTTAATAAGTTAATATTGTTCTGACCGGCAAATACTTAGTGCTGTAAGCTTTTACAGTCCTTTAATTTGACGGCCAGAACCACAATGTATGAGTGAACAGATTTTTAAGACCGAGTGGTTGGGCCATGAGCTCACTATTAAGACTGGTCGCATTGCGCTTCAAGCCGATGCTTCAGTAACGGTTCAATACGGCGAAACCGTCGCCATGGCTAATGTTGTTCAAGCCAAAAATGAACGCGAGGGAGTCAATTTCTTCCCTTTAATGGTTGATTTTGAAGAAAAGCTTTACGCTGCCGGAATAATTAAAGGTTCCCAATGGGTAAAGCGCGAAGGTCGGCCAACCGATCAGTCTGTTTTGACTGGTCGAATGATAGACCGAGCAATTCGTCCACTTTTTAATCAGGATGATCGTCGTGACATTCAAGTAATTGTCTCTGTTTTGGCTGTAGATAATGAAAATGATTATGATGTTGTCTCTTTGATAGCTGCCTCAGCCGCCCTAGCAATTTCTGGGATCGACTGGGCTGGGCCAATTAGTGGCGTTCGCATTGGACGCATCGACGGACAATTCGTCTTTAACCCAAGCTACAAACAACAAGCTTTAAGCGACTTAGACATTATTGTCTCTGGAACCAGTGGTCGCTTACTAATGCTAGAAGCAGCAGCCACCGACATCGCTGACGAAATAGTCTCTGAAGCAATTATTGCCGGCTTAGACAAAATGCAGGGAGCGCTTGATTTAATTAATGAAATGAAGGCCAAACTAAAACCGGAACTAAAAGAAAAAACTAAGGAATTGAAAACAAGTGAGGAGTTAGAGACCGAAGAAACGAGAAAGAAATTACTAAGCGATTCAACCGCTTGGCTAAAACCGCTTATTCCTGGAATTTTATTTGATGCCTCTTATTACACTAAGAAAGAGCGAAAAGCCGCAGTTGGTGAAATAAAAAAACAGTTAGACCAACACTTATTTGATCAAAAAATTAGTCGTTCTGAACGCCAATGGGTAATTGGAAAGATAGTAGAAACTCTAGTTGATGAAGAAATTACTCGCGCTATTTTAGAAAAAAATCATCGCGTTGATGGTCGCAAACTAACCGAAATTCGCCCCCTGTTAGCTGATACGGCTATTTTGCCACGCGTACACGGCTCATCTCTTTTCTCCCGTGGCGAAACCCAAGTAATGTCTATCGTCACTTTAGGAGCACCTGGATTAGAACAGTCTCTAGAGGGAATAGAAGGGGCCAGTAAAAAGCGCTACATGCATCACTACAATTTCCCGCCTTATTCGGTTGGTGAAGTTTCTCCTTTGCGAGGAACTGGCCGCCGCGAAATTGGCCATGGTGCCTTAGCAGAAAAAGCCATCATGCCTTTGCTGCCAACAAAGGAAGAATTCCCTTATACAATTAGGGTGGTTTCTGAAACTTTAGGATCTAATGGCTCCTCTTCAATGGCTTCAACTTGTGCCTCTACTTTAGCTTTAATGGATGCCGGGGTACCACTTAAAAAGCCGGTTGCCGGAATCGCTATTGGGTTAGCTTCCCTGCCTGATATGAGTCAATGGAAAATTATCACTGACATCCAAGATTTAGAAGACGGTAACGGTGGAATGGATTTCAAAATTACTGGCACAGACACTGGCTTAACCGCTATTCAATTAGATACTAAGAGTATTGGCCTAGATGCAACCATGATTAAACAGGCAATCTCTCAAGGGCGAACTGCTTTAAATGAAATCTTAACAGTTTTAAAAAATGCTATTGCTGCGCCCCGACCAGAACTATCTCCTTATGCTCCAAGAATTACCAGCTTTTCAATTAATCCAGAAAAAATTGGTGCTATTATTGGGCCTGGCGGAAAAACCATTAACGGAATTATTGACGAAACCGGAGGCACTGTCAGTATCGATATTGAAGATGACGGCCTAGTAATGGTCTGCGGCAACGACGCTGAAATGGTTGCCCTTGCTTTAAATCGCCTTCAAGATATTGTCAAGGAGTTTAAAGTTGGTGACGAAGTAAAGGGTAAAGTTGTCCGTTTGTTAGACTTTGGCGCTTTTGTGGCCTTAACACCTAATCAAGACGGAATGGTTCATGTCAGTGAACTCGCCCCTTACCGAGTTGAAAAACCAAGCGACTTTATCAATGTCGGCGACGAGGTAAGCGTTAAGGTTCGAGAAGTTGATAGCCAGGGACGAATTAATTTAACAATGAAGGGTTTAGCTGCGAACGAACACCTCTGGAAGGAGGAAAAAGGCAAATCCCAAGGTGGTAGCAGTTTTGAAAAAAGCCCTGCTCGTTTTAACAACCGCCCCACCAGCTCTCGTGGTCAGAGCTCAAGACCTTTTAGACCACGCTCTTAAAAATTGACTTTTTCTCAGCATTTGGTTAGAATTGGTTTATTAATTGCCGTTTCGGCCATAACTGACAGACAACAAAGAATTATGTTAACCATCAAATTATCTAAATTAGGAAAGAAAAATCACAAATTGTTTCGAGTAATTATTAATGAAAAGGGTCGTGATCCTTATGGTCGCGCCTTAGAAGTTCTTGGATCTTACGATCAATACCAAAAGAAGTTGCAAGTAAAAAATGACCGTGTTACTTATTGGCTCTCCAAGGGAGCGCAAATGACTAATACAGTTAACAATTTACTGGTTACTCATGGTGTTATTGACCGTGAAAAAATTATTCCAAAGAAAAAAACTAAGACCAGCGAAAAACGTGAGGCCCAAAAAAAGGCTAAAGCGGAAAAGCGAAAAGAAGCAGAAAAGGCCGCTACCCCAGAAACACCCGAAGAAAAACCATTAGAGGAAACAGTTGAACCAGAAGAAGTAATAAAAGAAGAGATTAAGCCGGAAGAAGCGGCTGTTTAAACTTATTACTTAGCTGCTTTTAGCAGTTATTTATATAATTAACTTTCTTTTTTGTTTGATGTCTACATTAAACCGGAAAGGAAAAAATAAAACTATGGAAGCTCAAGACAAGCAATTCTTAGAAATGATCGTTAAGAACATCGTCAGCAATCCAGATGATGTCCAAGTAGATCGCACCGTAGACGAAATGGGTGTGCTCTTGACCCTAAAAATCAACCCGGCAGACATGGGTTATGTCATCGGGCGTAAGGGGCAAACTGCGCAGGCAATTCGCACCTTATTAAAAATCGTTGGCGCTAAGAACAACTCTCGCGTAAACTTAAAAATTTATGACCCAGAGGGTGGCAAGCGATACGAACAGCGCCCAGAGGCTGAAAAAACTGAAGCCGCTCCTGCCGAAGGTAGCGATTTAGAATCAGCAATTGATGATTTGCGCATCTAATAAGTTATCGATTCGAAAAGCCCCGCCCTGCGGGGCTTTTCTTTTTTAACAAGTTTAGACGGTGTTTAAATATCTATTTATGAATTTTCAAGCTATCTCTATTTATCCAGAAATTTTTGACTCCTACTTTGAGGCCGGAATTTTAAAAAGGGCCAAAGAACAGGGATTAATCAATTTTCAAGCTCACGATTTAAGAAATTGGAGCACTGATAAGTACCACAGCATTGACGACACCCCTTATGGCGGTGGGGCGGGGATGATTATGAGGGCAGATATTTGGCAGGCAGCTTTAAGTGATGTAAAAAAGGAAAGCTCTGCAAAAAAAAGAAAGGTTGTGATGTTGTCTGCCAGTGGTGAGTCTTGGACGCAAGCAAAGGCCGAAGAGTATGCCAGACTAGAAGAAATTATTTTTGTTTGTGGACGCTTTGAGGGAATTGATGAGCGAGTTCTCAACTTTGTTGATGAAGAAATTTCTGTGGGTAATTATGTTTTAACTGGCGGCGAACTGCCAGCTCTAATTATTATCGACTCTGTTTCCCGCCTGATTCCCAGCGTTCTTGGAAATAGAAGTAGCTTATTCGAAGAATCTCATTCTGAAGCCGGAGTCCTGG
The DNA here is from genome assembly GCA_028681575.1 of Patescibacteria group bacterium. Taxonomy (GTDB): domain Bacteria; phylum Patescibacteriota; class Patescibacteriia; order Patescibacteriales; family UBA12465; genus JAEZRQ01. The sequence goes on from JAQUHX010000001.1 coordinate 52,792, forward strand.
AATACCCCCAATATACAAAACCGCCAGTTCTTGAGGTGGATGGTGAAAAATACTCCGTTCCTGAAATTTTGCTTTCCGGTGATCATGGAAAAATAGCCGCCTGGAAAAAAGCTAATCGTAAACAAAAAAAGAGCTGACTTTTAGTCAGCTCTTTTTTTTAAATAACTTTGTAAATAATTTTTCCTAAACAATCTTCCACCTATCACCATCTTTTAATAAACGGCCCTTGAGAGTAAAACCTGAAGCTTTGGGGTGACCACCACCACCAAACATTCTCGCCAATTTTGAAACATCAACACCGTCTTGAGAACTACGCAAGCTGCCTTTTACTAAACCTTCGGGCTCTTCTCGTAAAACCATAATTGCATCCACCTCAGAAATATTACTCAACCAACCAGCAATCTCACCAAAGATATCTTGACTAGAGAAACGATTCCACTCTTCACTAGTTGCTGATTTTAAAATCTCATCAACCTCGGGACGAGTCAAAACAGAAAAAGCTAAATTATATTTTTTGTTAAGCCGCAGATTATTAAACGCTAAGCCCCAAAGCTTCATTGTTAACAAACTCTGATTACGAATTAGACGATTAATAATTTTAGTAAACCGAGCACCACAAGCCACCATCTCTGAGGCAATACTTAAATTATCAATGCTGGTTTTTGAATACAAAAAATTACCTGTATCAGAAAGTAAGCCAGTTAAAATACAATCAGCTAAATCTCGATTAATCTCCTCCCCGTTAATTTTTAAAAAATCATAAATGATTTCAGTCGTCGCTGCTTTTTCTGGTAAACGCAGCTCCAGGTCTGACCAGTGCTCACTGTTAGGGTGATGATCAAATTCAATTAAAAGTGGTCTTTTTGACTTTTCTTTTAAAGATTTAATTTGTTCGGCTAAATTGGTGCGCGCTAAAGAACCACAATCAACCACAATAATAAGACTATAATTATCTAGCTCGCCCAGACACTCAGGCGTGGCCGCTATTTTCTGAATATGTGGCAAATAATCAAAAGTCCCTGTGCTTCTATAGTCAGAACAAAAACCTCGGGCAAAAATATTATATCTCTCCGAAAGCTCTAGTAAGGAACAGACTGAAGACAGGGCATCTCCGTCAGGGCTAAGATGACCAATAACTAAAATTCTTGTAGCCGTAACAAAATTATGAAAAATTTCTTTATAAACGGATTCTAATATAGCCATAATTATTTTTAAAATCACCAATTTTATCAAAATCTTATCATCTTAGTGACAAAACAATAAAAAGTCCAGCTTTCTTGGCTGGACTAAAAAATATCTAAATTTTTAATAATCTTATTCTAAATTATCTAAATACGCCTCCATAGCGGCCGCTTCTTTTTCGGTAGAATCAAAAACAAAACTAAGACGGGGAATCTGCCGCAAACGAACCTTTTTAGTTAGGGCGGCGGCAATTGGTCGTGCTGATCGTTTAAGCGCCGCTAAAGCAGTGCCTGCTTGGTTATCTGGCAAAACTGAAACACCAACTGTCGCCGCCTTCTGATCAACAGAGGCCAAAACATAAACAACCGTAATCAAAACTCCCGGCAAAGCCACTTCACGACTTATTATTCCGGCTAATTCTTCTCTTAAAACATGATTTAAGCGAACTTGCGACATAAATTTTAATCCTTTACCTCTTCTTCATGATAGGCTTCTAAAATATCACCTTCCTCGATTATTGGCGCCCCCTCAAATAAAAGGCCGCACTCATCATTAGTTTGAATTTCTTTAACATCCTGCTTACCGCTCTGCAATTGCACAATTTTTTTAGTTGCAATGAGCTCACCCGCGCGCTTAACCGCGACCGAACTACCGCTTCTAATATAACCATCTAAAACACGGCCACCGACAATTTGACTATCGGCTTCGGTTCTAAAAATCGCTAAGACCTTAATTCTGCCTTCATCGACGCGCTTTGTTTCAACCTTAATCATCTTTTTCATCTTCTCGCGCATATCTTTTATTAAATCATAAATAACCGAATATATTTTTATAGATACGCCTTTTTCTCTAATTAAGTTTTCAATCGGTGCGGTCAAGCGGACATTAAAGCCAACAATCTCAGCCCCCGAATCTTCAGCTCGACGAACATCGCCTTCGGTAATATTGCCCAAACCTTTAGCTAAAATTTTTGTTCTAACTTTCTCGGTATTTAACTTCAGCAAAGATTCTTCAATTGCCTCCGCTGAACCCAAAAAGTCCGCCTTAATAATTAAATTAAGCTGAGGGACATCGTCATCGGTTTCTGAAGAAGCCATCGACATTGCCGATTTCACTGTTTGACCAGAGGCTGTTCTAATTCTTTTGTTTTTAACTCGAGTGCCATTACCAACCTCTAAAATATCCCCAATTTCTGGAGAGATTTTTAAGCCAAGAATTTTAGTCGGAACCGATGGCCCTGCTTCTACTATTTCTTCACCTAAATAATTTTTTAAAGATTTAACTTTGCCATAGATAATTTCATTAAAACAAAGCTGGTCGCCAACGCGTAAAGTACCATTTTGAATTAAAATTGTCGCCACCGGCCCAGCCCCTTTATCAACATTTGACTCAATAACAGTGCCAGCTGCCAAAGCGTCAGGATTAGCTTTCATAGCGCTACCCTCTGTTTCCGCCAACAATAGAACAACATCTAAAAGTTCTTCAATTCCTAGGCCGTCTTTAGCAGAAATTGGAACGCAAATTGTTTTTCCGCCCCAATCTTCAGGGGTTATTCCCAAAACAGAAGATAACTCTTGTTTTGTTTTATCTAAATTTGCCTCTGGCTTATCCATCTTATTAATCGCCACTAAAAAAGGAATTTTAGCCGCTTCAATAATCCGGCAAGCTTCTACAGTTTGTGGCTTAACACCATCATCAGCAGCAACAACTAAAATAGCGATATCAGCAACCTTGGCCCCGCGACTACGCATAGCGGTAAAAGCTTCATGCCCCGGAGTATCAATAAAAGTCATTTCCTTCCCCTGCCGTTTAATCTGGTAAGCTCCAATGTGTTGAGTGATTCCACCCGCCTCTTGAGCAGCAACATCGGTTAAACGAATTGAATCTAATAATTTAGTTTTCCCATGATCAACATGCCCCATCACAACTATTACTGGTGGGCGATTCTGTAAATCACTTTTTTCTTCTTGATCAATAATTCCTTGTAGTTTTTTTTCTTCATCGACTCCTTCAATCAAGTCTGTTTCCGGTTCAGCTTTAACTTCTAAGTTAAGGCCAGCCCCAATAATAGAAGCGGTATCAAAATCTATTTTTTCATTAATTGAAGCAAAAACACCGTTTTTCATTAATTCTGCAAGAACACGATTAACCGGAATCCCAGCTAACTCAGAGAAGCTACGAACTGTAATTGTTGCCGAAACAGTAATCGGCTTTTTTTCTTTAGGCAAATCTTTCTCTTCGCGCTCTTTAGCAAAGGCGGCAGCTCGCTCCATTTCTAAACGTCGCCTAAAAACTGGCCAATTTTTAATAATTTTTTTAGCGGTATTATTATCTATCTTAATAGCTTTTTGGCCAACATTAAAACCAATCTTAGGCAAAAGGTCTCTAAGTTCTTGAGGGTTTACTCTTAATTGGCGCGCTAATTCAGAAATATTCATAATTTTATCAGTTAAAATCAGGCGTCAGTCGCCAGAAACTCCCTAAATCTTACGCTAATTAGGGTTTTTCGTCAAATATTAGGGGCTAAAATAAACAAATCCCATCTTTACAAAGTTAGCTTTTAGTGCTAGAGTAAATTTATAAGATTTTTAATTAGGTTGTTTCTGGAACTTAAACCCTGTTTACCGTCGCTTAATATTTTTAGTTTTTTATCTCCTGTTTACGATTTTTAGCTATCAATATAATATTTTTCTAACTCTAATTATTTTTAATTGAGAGTAGGCGCGTCGGCCGTCGGTTTTTCTAAAAACAACCGCAACCATATGGAATATATTCTTTATGCTTTGTTTTTAGTCGGCGGTTTTTTTATTGGTTATTTAATTTATAAAAATGTCGGCGCTAAAAAACTAAGCGGCTCAGAACAAAAAGCTAAAAAATTATTAGACGAAGCGGCCCTAAAAGAAAAAGAAATTTTACTCCAGGCCCAAGAAAAAGCGCTTAAGGTGATTGAAGACTCCAAGAAAGAAGAGGTCCGAAGACGACAAGAAATAAGTCAGGCTCAAGCTCGTGTTGAAGAAAGAGAAAATTCTTTCTCCCAAAAACTTATTGATCTTCAAGAAAAGCAACAAAAGCTTTATGATCAGGTGGCTGAAGTCCAAAACATCAAAGATGAGATAAAAACTATCCAGCAAGAACAAGAAAAGAAGTTAGCAGAAATTGCTAATTTAAGCCCCGAAGAAGCTGAAGAAAAACTTTTAAAGAAAATTGAGGCTCAGTGTAGCGAAGATTTAGCAATTCGCTTAAAAAAGCTAGAAAACGAAAGCGATGAGCGCCTGGCTGATAAAGCTCGCGATATTATGGCCTTAGCGATGCAAAGAACAGTTTCCAATTACACTGTAGAATTAACAACTACAACAGTTGATTTGCCTAATGATGAAATGAAGGGACGAATTATTGGCCGCGAAGGAAGAAATATTAAATCGATTGAACAACTAACGGGAACTGAAATTATTGTTGACGACACACCAAATGCAATTACTATTTCCGGCTTTTCTTTAATTCGTCGTCATATTGCTAAAAAAACTTTAGACTATTTAATCAAAGACGGCCGCATCCATCCAACTAAGATTGAGGATGCAGTGGAAAATGCCAAAAAAGATATTGCCATTGATATCAAAAAAGCTGGAGAAGAAGCACTTTACGAAGTCGGAGTGGCTGGCTTTGACCCCAAATTAGTACAAATTATCGGCCGTTTAAAATACCGAACAAGCTATGGTCAAAACACCTTACACCACTCAGTAGAAGTTGCTCAATTAGCAGCAATTCTGGCCGAAGAGCTAGGCGCCGACGTTACTTTGGCGAAGAAAGGCGGCTTACTTCATGACATCGGTAAAGCTGTTGACCATGAAGTTCAAGGCACGCACACAGAAATTGGCCGTGACATCGCCAAAAAGTTTAATCTTCCTCAAGAATTAATTGATCCAATTGCTACTCACCACGATGACCAGCCCGCCTCTCTTATCTCAGTAATTGTAAAAGTAGCCGACGCTATCTCTTCTGCTCGCCCTGGAGCTAGAAGTGATAACTTCGAAAACTATATTCAGCGTTTAGAAGAATTGGAAAAAATCGCCTCATCTTTTGAGGGTGTTGAAAAAACTTATGCTATCCAGGCTGGCCGAGAAGTTCGTGTTTTTGTACGTTCAGAAGAAATGTCTGATTTAGCCTCACATGATTTAGCCCGCAATATCGCCCAAAAAATAGAAACTGAACTCAAATATCCAGGAGAAATAAAAGTTAATGTGATTAGAGAATTACGAGTAACTGAATACGCTCGTTAACTTGGATTAGCGACTAAAAGATGAGATAAAAATTACCCCTTGAAATAAAGCCTTCCTTTTATTATAATAATAACAGCTAAAAATTAAGTCTAAACCTATGAACAAGGCACAACTCATCGAGAGGCTTTCTAAGCAGGTTGATGGTGTTTCAAAGAAACAGGCCGAGCAGTTTCTCAACGCTCTTACAAGCACCCTTACTAGCGAGTTAAAAGAGGGGCGTGAGGTAACCATTACCGGTTTCGGCACTTTCCTATCTCGTGTCCGTTATGCGCGAGGCGGGGTTAATCCGCAAAACCCAACCCAGAGAATTATTATCCCCGAAGTTCGAGTGGCCAAGTTTAAAACTGGTTACAATCTCAAACAGGCCCTAAAAGGTAAACGCTAGATTTAAAGGCGCTCGTAGCTCAATGGATAGAGCACTTGGCTTCGGACCAAGGGGTTGTGGGTTCGAATCCTGCCGGGCGCACTATTTTTTTGTTGACAACTCTAGCCTCTTCCTTTATTCTAAGTTAAAGAAAATTAAAATTTTTTATTTTTTAGGTTATTTTTTCACGAGGCTGGGTAGCTCAGCTGGTTAGAGCGTAGCACTCATAACGCTAAGGTCGAGAGTTCAATTCTCTCCCCAGCCACTAAAAAATTTAAGCGCTGTTAGCTCAGCTGGTAGAGCAGCTCCCTCTTAAGGAGACGGTCGCAGGTTCGAATCCTGCACGGCGCACCAAGCAAAAATAGGCACTAGGGCCTATTTTTTATTAATAATCAATCTAAAAAAATTAAAAAACTTTGAAATTTGCTAATTTTTATACTACAATAAAAATAAGAAATTAAAATTACTAAACAACAGATGCTATGAGAATAAACAAAAAGTATTTAATTACCGCCCTTGTCGTTCTAGTAGCAATCTTAACAGTGGTAATTTTTTACAAACCTCAAGCTCCAGAAAATGAACCAATCAAAGATGCCCCTGCAAATGATAAAAAAATTAACACCATGTTAATGCTGATTGAATTTGAAGAAATCGACGGGATTTTGCAATGGGAAAAAGAGCTGGACCAAAGAGGCTTAACTGCCCTTATTAAAGTTCAAGACAATATTTTAGAAGAAAACCCCGAGGTCTTTAAAAGGTTAGCCGATAAAGGCTACGAAATTGCTGGGGGGTACGACACGGAGCCCTTTTGGGGCATGCCTTACGATAAACAATACAATTACTTAGAAGAATCAAAAAAACTAGTAGAAGAAATTACCGGCAAAAAGATGCGCGTCTTCGGTAGCCGCTATTTTGCTTATGATGAAACCACTTTAAAAGCCGCTGATGATTTAGAAATTGATTATATTTTAGGGCGTGGCGTGAACGATGTTGAAGCAACTATTTACCATCCAGAAGAATACAACGTAAAAATTATCTCAGTAACGAACGTGGATGTTGGCGAACCAATGGGAAGAGGCTCTCTTTGTGATTACAGCCTTTGGGCAAGAGGTGCTGGAGCCGAGGAATTTGGAGAAATATTAGATGAAAGTATTGCTAAAAACCCAAACAATATGATTTTAGTTTCTCATTCTTATCTCGGCGGAACGAGATTAGAATGGTGGAATCAGTATAAAAGAGCCCTAGGCTCTAACAAAATTAGCTGGGAAGGCTTTGATTCTTGGTTAGAAAATCAAACAATAATTAGTTTGCCGAACGCAGAAATTCCCTTAAACAACGAGGTAAAATATGTTCAACCAGCTCCAGCTAAGGCAATGAGCGACTACGAGGAGGTTCCCGGACTAGGAGACATATTAGCACCATCCTCTCATAATGAGATGATGTGCTATTAAAATAAACTTCTCTTACTTTTAAAAAACAAAAAAACACCCTCAACTTAAAGCTGGGGGTGTTTTTTATTTATACTACTCTTCTTCGCCCTTATCTTCTTTTTCTACCGGGCCACCCTCAATCTCTCTTTTTTTAGATTCCACTAAAATTTCTTTACGTAATTTTAAAAGCATCTTTTTATCCTCTTTCATAAAACGCTTAGCGGCCTCACGCCCAACGCCCAGCTTAATTTCTCCATAAGAATAGGAGTTGCCATTTTTCTTAATAACCCCATATTCAACGCCGGTGTCTAAAATATCTCCAGCTAAAGAAATCCCTTCGTTATACATGATATCAAACTCACTAGAACGAAAAGGGGCGGCAACTTTATTCTTAACCACTTTTACTTTAACGCGATTGCCGATTATTTTATCACCTTGTTTTATTTGAGCTGCTCGGCGAATTTCAATTCTGACCGAAGAATAAAACTTCAGAGCATTGCCGCCAGTAGTTGTTTCCGGATTACCAAAGAAAACACCAATTTTATTTCGGATTTGATTAATAAAAATAATCACTGTATTTGTTTTAGCCACTGCCGCCGTTAATTTTCGCAGGGCCTGACTCATTAGCCGCGCTTGAAGGCCCATATGCTGATCCCCCATATCGCCCTCTATTTCTTTTTGTGGCACCAGAGCAGCGACTGAGTCAACAACCACTACATCAACCGCATTAGAACGAACCAGAGTTTCTACTATGTCTAAGGCTTGCTCGCCAGAATCTGGCTGAGAAATGATTAAATCTTTAATGTTAACGCCTATTTTTTCAGCATAAGCTGGATCAAGTGCATGCTCCGCATCAACAAAAGCAGCAATACCACCGAGGTGTTGAACCTCGGCAACGATATGTTGAGCTAAAGTAGTTTTTCCTGATGATTCAGGGCCATAGATTTCGATAACTCGACCACGCGGGATACCGCCAATCCCTAAAGCAATATCTAAAGATAAACATCCGGTCGGAATTGAATCAACATCAGTTTTACGGGCATCACCAAATTTCATGATGGAGCCCTCGCCGAACTTAGCACGCACTTGTTCCATTGCCGCTAAAGCCGCTTCTTCTTTTTTGTCAGCTTCACCGTTAGTCTTGGTAACGGCAGCTGTTTTTTTATTAGCCATACTTTTTTAACAATAACCTTTCGGGAGGGTTGGTTATTAAAATTAAATTTATAAAAATTCGACTGCTATATTATAACTTATTTTGCTTAGCAAACCAACTATTTCAAAAATTTATCTAAACTCTTTTAGACGGCTTATCAGCTTAGTCCAAACAACCCCCAAATCAAAGGCGCCAGCTCTAAAAGCTTCCTTGAGATAGTTGGCTCCAGAAAGATCGGTTCCCTGATTTTTGTAAAGAGGCAAAGAAACGATATCGTTATTTTGAGTTGATTGATTTTTAATAAATTCCCCCATTTGAAAACTAAGCCCTCTTGCTCCCCAAGCAAAGAGCGGCAATGGCCGATTATTGGCCTGATCAACGAGAGTAGATACTCCAGCTAAAAATTGCCCAACCAGAGGCCAACGATCGGAAGACTGAGTAGAAAAATTATCCGAATTATATCCAAGGGTTGAAAAAACAGCCAAATAAAAAAATAGTAATAACAGAAATAAGGTGCTTAAAATTCCCCCTAATTTTTTCATAAAAAAACAAAACTTTATAAATTTATTTTATCATTTTAAGAGGCAGTGAGCAATTTTTATTTTTATCTTATTTTAGATTAAAAATATTGGGAACTACTTGACAATAAAAAGAAAATGGTTTATTTTAAAAAGAGAATTTTAACAAAAAAATAAGAAAAATGGAGGGACTAATAAACTTTTACAAAGAGGCTAATAGCCATGCTGGCTCAAACTATCTTTTAAAAAAAGATTTAGAAATTGTTGTTGATAGAGGAGTTTCAAACCCTAATTTATCAACAACAAAATTAATGGCTGAATATATCGACCAAAACCCGGAAATTAGCCAAGGAAAAGTAGTTGTTGACTGTCGTTGCGGTTGTGGAGTTTTAGGAATTAAAGCTGCTCTAAATGGAGCCAAACAAGTTTTTCTTACCGACTCTTCGCCGCTTGCAATAAGAAATACTGAAAAAAACATAAAAAAGATTCGTCTCTGTAAATTAGTCGAGGTAATTGAAACTGATTTGCTAGAAGATGTTCCTGAACAGGTTGATACAATCTTTTTTTCACACCTCTTATTGCCTGGAAGACCAAAAAGTTTTGACTGGTTAGAAAAAACCCTATTTGACGATGGTCAAATCTTGAGTCGTTTTTTCTTCCAAGCGCTTACTTTTCTAAAGCCTGAAGGGAAAATTTTTATCCCCTTTAATCGAGCAATCGGTGATGTCCGCGGACCAGCTTTCTTTTCCGCAAAAAGAAGCCTGGAGCCGAGAATAGCTCATCGCCAAAAAATGCAAGAAGGCGAAATAATGATTTTTGAATTTAAAAAGTTTTGAAACAAAAAAACCATCTCATAAAGAGGTGGTTTTTTTCAAATAAAAAACACCATTGTTCTGGCGACGACCTACTTTCCCAGGGCTCCTGCCCAAGTATCATCGGCGCTGGAGGGCTTAACTTCTGAGTTCGGGAAGGGATCAGGTGTGACCCCTCCG
>JAQUHX010000002.1:0-15815 GCA_028681575.1 Patescibacteria group bacterium
TCCCCGTTGATAATAAAGGCTTGCTTGATTTAGCGGCCCTTAAAAAAATGCTGCGCCCGGATACAGTTTTAGTTTCAGTGATGGCGGTTAATAATGAGATTGGGACAATTCAAAATTTAGCGGCGATTGCTGAAATTGTTCATGCCGCCGGGGCTTATTTCCACAGCGATATCGTTCAAGCAATCCCTTATTTAGACTTAGATTTACCAGCCTTAGGAATAGATTTTGCTAGTCTTAGTGCTCATAAATTTTATGGACCTAAAGGAATTGGCGCCGCTTACCTTAATCCCGCTCTTAAAGTTGAGACCCTAATTACTGGCGGCGAACAAGAAAGTCATCATCGCGCTGGTACCTATAATTTGCCAGGTATTGTTGGTTTGACGACGGCTTTAGAGCTTGTCTATAATGAGCGCACTGCTTACTTAAAAAAAGTTAAAGATTTGCGTGATTATTTTTGGCAGAGCTTAAAAGCGGAGATTCCGGAGGTAGTTTTAAATGGTGATTTAGAAAATCGTAGCCCGAACAATTTGAATGTTTTATTCCGTCGTGTAGAGGGAGAGGCGATTTTAATTGATTTATCAGAGAAAGGAATTTTTGTTTCTACTGGTTCGGCCTGCAGCGCTCATAATCTAAAATCTTCTTATGTTTTGTCGGCGATTGGTCGCCATGACGAAGATTTAAATAGTAACATTCGCTTTACTTTAGGGCGCTATAATACTAGAATGGAAATCGATAAAACAGTTGAAGCAATTAGCCAAACGGTGGCTCGTTTGCGTGGCTTTACTCCGATTAAAAAATAATAATATGGCTCTTAATTATACTAAAAAAACTTTAGAGCATTTTCTTCACCCTAAAAACATTGGCGAGATAGAAGATGCTGATGCGGTGGCCGAAGTCGGCAACATGGTTTGTGGTGATCAACTATCTTTTTCAATTAAAGTTGAGAAGGGAATAATCACCGACCTTAAATTTTTGTCTTTTGGCTGTGCTTCTAATATTGCAACTGCCTCCATTATGACTGAGAAAGTGAAAGGGATGACAATTGAAGAAGCAAAGGCTTTTAATTGGCAGGAGATTGTTGATGATTTAGGTGGCCTGCCGAAACAAAAAATCCATTGCTCAATTTTGGCGGTGGAGGGGTTAAAAAAAGTGATTGCTGAATACGAAAAAAAGCAATAAAAAACACCCGCCTAAAAGGCGGGTGTTTTGCTATTCTCGTATAGACTAGAATCGCTTTTCCATCGGGCGAGCCTCATTGACTACTATCCGACGGCCATCGAGTTCCTGGTTGTTCCACATGGCGATAGCAGCGTCTGCTTCCTCGTCATTAGTCATTTCCACGAAACCAAAACCTTTAGAGCGACCGGTCATCTTATCCTTGATGACAACTGCCGAAGAGACAGCGCCGGCTTGCGAGAAGGCAGCGGCTAAGGACTCATCTGTAGTGCCCCAAGAAATGCCGCCGATAAATAACTTCTTCATGTTTTTTTTCTGACTTGACTGCTTGTTAGGCAGTCTTTTTTATTAAGGTAAGACGACCTTTCCCTAAAAATTAGTGAATTTAAAACTCACTGACTTGCGTGCTTACTGGGAACAGTATAACACATATCTTATTTATGTCAACAATAAGGCCTCCCGTTTAAAGGAGGCCTTAAAAAGAAGAGTGAATAAGGAGGGGTAAGATTTTAGGCAACAGTAATTTTGATACTTGGGCTCATTGAAGAGCAGATAAAAGCAGATTTAATGTAAGTCCCCTTAGCACTAGAGGGTTTGCTTTTACGCAAGCTATCAAGTAAAGATTTATAATTTTCGGATAATTGTTCTGAGCTAAAGCTAACTTTACCAATTAAACAGTGAACGTTAGCAGTTTCATCATTTTTGTAGCTTACTTTTCCTTTTTTTAACTCACCAACAGCCTGAGCGACATTTGGTGTAACGGTTTCATTTTTAGGAGAAGGCATTAAACCGCGAGTACCTAAAATTTTAGCAATTCCTGCCAATTGGCGCATCATGGCTGGTTCGGCAACCGCTACTTCAAAATCAGTTTTTCCACTTTTCTTAATTTTTTCAATCAATTCTTCGCCACCAACTAAATCGGCGCCCGCTTCCTTCACTTCTTTTTCATTCGCCGGGGAAACAAAGGCGGCAATGCGAACCATCTTTCCGGTGCCATGAGGCAGGGAAACGGCGCTTCGAACTTGCTGGTCGCCTTTTTTTGGATTAATGCCGAGACGAAAATGAGCTTCGACTGAAGCATCAAATTTAGTGGTTGTGATTTTTTTAAGAATTTCTAAGGCTTCATTTAGAGAATATGACTTATTAGCATCATAAATAGCTGACCAGTCTTTTTTCTTAGCTTTTTTAAGAGCGGGTTTTTTTGCTGCAGTTTTTTTAACCGCAATAACTGCTTCTTCTTTCTTTTCTTCTTTTTTCATAAGTTTGTTTTAGTGGTCTAACGTTTTTTAAACTCCCACTTTTAATTTATTAATCTTTTATTTCAATACCCATATTGCGGGCAGTACCAGCTAAAATATTCATTGCCCCTTCAATTGTAACTGCATTTAAATCAGGCATCTTTTTTTCAGCAATCTCTTTTAATTGAGCGCGGGTTATTGAACCGACTTTTTCGGTTAAAGGTTTTCCTGAACCTTTAGAAACCTGAGCCGCCTTTTTAATTAAAGCGGAAGCGGGCGCGACTTTGGTGATAAAATCATAAGAACGGTCTTCATAAACCGTAATCTCGACTGGAACAATTTCGCCCATCTGGTTTTTTGTGGCTTCATTAAATTTTTGACAGAATTCAGAAATATTTAAGCCGTGTTGTCCTAAAGCGGGACCAACTGGAGGGGCTGGATTGGCTTGACCGCCGGTAACTTGTAATTTAATTTTTGCTTTTATTTTTTTTGCCATACATTTTTAAGTTGTCAGATTTTGGGGTAGAAGCAGGCCGCCGCGTCTGAAATTATTAAATCTTTTTTATTTGTAAAAAATCAAGTTCAACTGGAGTTTCGCGACCAAAGAAATTAACATTAACCTTAACTTTTCCTTTTGCTTCGTCAATAGCGGTTACTTTTCCTTCCATGCTCTTAAAAGGGCCTTCGTTAATCCGGACTGGAGAGCCAACGCTGATATCAATTTGGAATTTTGGATCTTCAACTCCCATTCTTTTTTTCAAATTTTCTACTTCTTCTTCGCGAATTGGGGTGGGAATAGTGCCGGTGCCAATAAAGCCGGTTACATTTGGAGTGTTCCGCACAATATACCAGGATTCATCAGTAACAATCATTTCTACAAGAATATAACCAGGGAAGATTTTTTCTTCCATCACCTTGCGTTTACCATTTTTTATTTTGACCTTTTTTTCCGTTGGAATCAAAATTTCAAAAATTTTGTCTTCCATGTCCAGCGACTCAATACGCTGTTTCAGGTTTTCGGCGACATTCTCTTCATAGCCAGAATAGGTATGAAGTACATACCAACGCCGTCCCTGGTTTAGTAATTGCTTTGCCATAGTGTTCTTGTCATCGTTCCCGCCGGGTTAATGGCCGAAACTAAAGTACATTGATTTTTAAAGTCTAAAGAGGAAGTCTCTTAAACCTAAAGTAAAGAGATAGTCTAAACCGCCTAAATAAGCAGCGACGACTAAACTAATAACAATTACTAAAACCGTGTAAAGATAAGTCTCTTTCTTTGTCGGCCAAGTAACTTTTTTTAGTTCCTCAATGGATGCTTTAATGTAATTTGTAATTTTGTTCATAACCTTGATTAGCGGTTTAAAAATAGAAGCCGCAACAATTTAAAAATAGCCTCGCTGGGCCACTTTTTTTCTCTTAAAATAATACACAATGAACGCCAAACTGTCAATTGTTTTGATTGCTTTTTAAGATTAAAGACGCTAGAATTAAAATGTTCTGCTTTTTTATTTAAGAAAGAGCGAGTTTTAGCTAAATTATGGTTAGTCCTAATTTGATTAAACAAGCTTCCCAAAGTCAGGGAGCTGAAATTAATAACAATGCCAAGCGCTTATTCCAGGTGCTTTTTACCCAGAAGCAGCCGGTAGTTGAAATTGATGATATTGATTCGCCGCGAATTACTGTTTCCACCGTGATTTCCAAGGTAGCTTTTATTTATGAGAAAATCAGAAATGCCGTTCAGTATGGGGAAGAGAGTTTAATTCGTAAAAGCGCTATTTTTAGAATTATTAAGCGCAAGGTAGTGATTGAGAGCACTCGCGCTCGCCGAAACCCCTTAGCAATTAGCCAACATCTTTTAACCGAACTAATTCGGGCGGGTTATTTGCCTAATGGGAAGTTGCCAGAAAGTAAAATTCCTGAAGTGGCTAAAATTTTAGAAAAATATCTTCGTTTGCATGATAGCTGTTTAGAACAAATTAACGCCGAGATGAATATCAGAGGCGATGTTCGCAAAGTTAAAGACCTTTTTAATGAGAAGAGCAAGATTACCGACTGGGTGATGGGAATTGCCGCTTGTGAGTTAGAAGAAAATCTATCTTCTAATCGTTTAAGGCAGGCAATGATGGCCAATCTTTATGATTTTTTAAGTCAAAATATTGTTTTTAGTTCTGCTTATTCAAAATATGAATCAGAAAGGGAAATCCAGACTTATCTTAGTATTTGTCGAACTTATGCTCATTTTGACGAAGACATGCTTTCTTTTGTTTTGTTTAAATACTATAACGAGAATTGGGCGAATGAAGATTTTAATGAGGAGCTACTCGGGCGAGCAATTTCTGGGGCGAGAAACCTGCGTTTGGAAATAAAAAGACAGATAAATCATCCTTTAGCTAAACAATTAGATCGGATTAGTAAAAAATATGCCCTTTATTCAAAGGTAATGGCCGAAACAATTGAAGAAGACCCGGTTAAGCTCTATAACGAAATTTATTACGATGAAAAAAAATTCTGGGGGCGGGTTCGCAAGGTTTGTGCTGCTAAGTATAGCCATGCTAAAAAACGTCTTTGGCGAGCTGCTTTTAGAAGTATTATTTATATTTTCATTACAAAATCCGTTTTTGTATTTTTACTTGAAATCCCAGCGACAAAATTATTTAATGAGCCGATTAATCCAATTTCTCTCTTAATTAATATTATTTTTCCCGCTCTTCTTTTGTTTGTGATTGTTCTTTTTACTCGCACTCCAGGTGAAGCTAATACTAAAAAAATTATTGAAGGAATTAAAGAACTGTTTATTAATGGCTATGAGAGAAAGGCGCCTTTAGAAATTCGGGCCCGGGCTAAGCGCGGTAAATTGTTGAGCTTTATTTTTAATTTAGTTTACGGTGCTTTTTTAATGTTTACAGTGTATATTCTTATTAAAGCTTTAGAATTTATCCAATTTAATTGGGTTAGTATTATTATCTTTTTATTCTTTTTGGCTTTTGTTAGTTTTTTTAGCTTAGTAACGACTCGAGGTATCAAGGAGTTAATTGTAGTTGCGCGTAAAGACAATCTCCTGACTTTTATTTCGGACTTATTTTACACACCGATTGTCCTAGTCGGTCGCTGGTTGTCGGGCCAGGCCTCTAAATTAAACATCTTTGTTTTTCTTTTTGATTTTATTATTGAAGCGCCCTTTAAGGTGATTATTGAGGTCTTAGAGGATTGGACCCGTTACGCTCGTGAGCGCCACGATACGATGGAATAAAATTATGCTTGGCACTTTATATTTAATTGCAACGCCAATTGGCAATTTAGAAGATTTAACTTATCGAGCTCACCGAATTTTAGGGGAGGTGGATTTGGTTTTATGCGAAGATACAAGGAATACCAAAAAACTTTTGGATCATTATCAAATTAAGACAGCAACTAAATCCTTTCACCAACATTCAGATGCTCGTCGCTTTAATCAGGTTTTAAGCGCTTTAGAATCTGGGCAAAATTTGGCCTTAGTTTCTGACGCGGGCACGCCGGGGATATCTGATCCGGGAGCGGCTTTAGTAGCTGCTGTGCGTGAGCGTTTCGCCTCTGAGGCAAAGATTTTTAGTTTGCCGGGTGCTAGCGCCGTTACCGTTGCCTTGCCTTTGTCAGGCTGGCCAGTAGACCGCTTTTGTTTTTTTGGTTTTCTGCCTCATAAAAAAGGACGGCAGAGCCGACTAAAAGAACTCCTAGAACAACGTTATCCGGTTCTTATTTATGAGTCAAAGCATCGCCTGGCTAAACTTTTAGAAGAATTAGAAATTTTAGAAAGAGAGTTCGGCGTCCAGCTAGAATTAATGATAGCCCGAGAGCTGACTAAAATGTTTGAACAGACTTATTTTGGTCGACCAGGGGACTTGGCTCGTCTACTAT
This sequence comes from Patescibacteria group bacterium, assembly GCA_028681575.1. GTDB lineage: Bacteria > Patescibacteriota > Patescibacteriia > Patescibacteriales > UBA12465 > JAEZRQ01. Next base: position 6,309 of record JAQUHX010000002.1, read on the forward strand.
CGGAAGATTTAGATATGGCCAAGGGTGAATTTGTTGTGCTTCTCCGTCAAGCTAAAAAAAGCGCTAATAATAATGATTAAATATGGCTGAAAAATTTTATATTACGACTACCTTACCTTACACTAATTCCAACCCACACATTGGTTTTGCGGCGGAAATAATTAAGGCTGATGTTGTTGCTCGTTGGCAGCGTCTTTTAGGGGCGGAAGTTATTTTTAGCACTGGCACCGATGAGCATGGTTTGAAAATCTATCAACAGGCAGCCGCTGCTAATTTAAGTCCGCGCGATTATTGTACTCCTTTTGTTGAGCGCTTTAAAAAGCTTCATCAGATTTTAGAAATTAGCAGTACTCATTTTATCCGAACTTCGGACGAAAATCATTTGGCCGCTGTGCAGGAGTTTTGGCGTCGCGTCCAAGTTAAAGGCGATATCTATAAAAAACGCTACCAGGTAAAATATTGTGTTGGTTGTGAATTAGAGAAAACTGACTCTGAATTAGTTGATGGGCATTGTCCTTGGCATCCTAATCGGGAATTGGAAATAATTGATGAAGAGAATTATTTTTTTCGTTTTTCTAAATACCAACAAGCGCTTTTGGATTTTTATAAACAACAACCTAATTTTGTTTTACCCGCTCATCGTCAAAAAGAAATTATTAATTTTGTTTCTAGCGGTTTAAAAGATTTTAGTATTTCTCGTTTAGCTAAAAAGATGCCGAACGGCGTGCCTGTTCCTGGTGATCCTGAGCAAGTTATTTATGTTTGGTTTGATGCTTTAGTTAATTATATTTCCGTTTTAGGTTGGCCGGAAGAAAACAGTCTTTATACTGATTTTTGGCCAGGAATTCAGGTTTGTGGGAAAGATAACCTACGCCAGCAAACAGTGATGTGGCAGGCAATGCTTTTATCTCTAGGCTTACCACCAACTAAACAAGTAGCAGTTTTTGGTTTTTTAACCTTTAATGGTGAAAAAATATCTAAGTCTAAAGAGGGGGCAATTGACCCATTCTTACAGGTAGAAAAATATAATTCTGACGCCCTTCGTCTTTATGTTTTAAGTGATATCATGCCCTTTGAAGATGGTGATTATAATGAGGATAATTTAATTCGTCGTTATAACGCTGATCTTGCTAATGGGCTAGGGAACCTAAGTGCTCGAGTGGCAACCTTGTTGGAAAAAAATAAAATTGCTACTAACTTAAGCCCCCAAATTCCAGCTCCTTGGCATAAAGATTTTAATAAATCTTTAAATAATTTTAAGCTAAACGAGGCTTGGGAAATTTTAAGCAGGGAAGTAAGAACTGCTAATGAAAAGTTAAGCGCTGCTGCCCCTTGGAAATTGAATAATCAAGAAGAAATTAAAAACATTTTAATTCCAATTGCCCAAACAATTTTAAATATTTCTTGGTATTTACAAATTTTTTTACCAGCAGCAGCAGAAAAATTACTTAGCCAATATGGAGCCGCAGAAATTAAAAAAGGTGAGAGCTTATTTCCTCGTTTGTAAAAAATTGTTTTAATTTTTATAGAAATTAATAATTAAAAATATGCTTTCTTATTTAGATATTCTCTTAATAATTTTACTCGGACTAGCTTTAATTGATGGTTTGCGCCGAGGATTGTGGCGGATGCTTGGACAAATTATTGGCCTTTTCCTTGCTGTCTATATTGCTTCTCAGCGCTATTTAGATTTTTATAACTGGGCTCAGCATTGGCTTAATATCAACGAGACGACGGAAAAGATTATTTCCTTTTTGATTTTGTTTTTTATCATCTCTGCTTTAGTCGGCTTAGTTTTCTTCTTGGTTGAAAAAATCTTTAAATTTGTTTCAATTATTCCTCTAGGCGGATTGTTGAATCGTATTTTAGGGGCAGCTTTAGCTTTATTTGGTTCAGCAATTCTTTTAGGTTTGCTTCTTTTTCTGCTTTCTCGCTATTCTTGGGCCGCTGGTTTGGCTGGAATTCAGCTGACAAATTCTATTTTAACGCCACCCTTAGTTAAATTAGCGACTGGAGTTTTGCCTTATTTGCCAGAGGCTTTAAAAACTCTGCAATCTATCACCGGTATTTAAGATTATGAAGATTATTCCATTGGCAGATTCAGAAGATTTGCTCATTGAAACTTTGAAATCCGGTGGCGTTGTTGTTATTCCAACTGATACTATCTATGGCTTGAGTTGCCGCTCTGACTGCCCGGAGGCGATTTTAAGAATTCATAAATTTAAGGGCTCTAATCCTAAAAAGCCCTTAATTCTTTTAGCGAGCGATTTGCTAATGGTTGAAAAATATAGTTTATTAACGGTCAAACAAAGGGAGCGCGCTGAGAAATTATGGGCCGAAGAAAAACCGAGCTCCCTGATTTTAAAGCAAAAAAAAGCGCCCGATGAAATTTTAATTCCCAATCAAGACTCTCTGGCTTGGCGTTTGCCTAAAAGTCCATTTTTACTTAAAATTATTAGAGCTTTAAAAGTCCCTTTGGTCTCTACTAGTTTTAATAAAACTAATCAGCCTCACTTCAAGAGCTTGGTAGGTATTCAAGATTTATTAAAAGGGGAGGACAACCTTGACTTATTAGTCGACGGCGGTGTTTTAGAGGGAGAACCCTCACGGCTAATAGATTTAAGCGGAGATAGTGAAAAAATAATTCGTCCTTAAATTAACAATTAGTTTTTAAATATATGGAGAAAAAATATAATTCATCTTGGCACTCGCTAATTTTAAGCCTCTTTTTTGTAGTGGCGGCTTTTGGTGGCGGTTTTTATTTGGGGCAGGGCGATAGCGCTCCTCGGTCTTTAGCTCAAAACATTCAAAAAGTAAGTGAGACAGAAGAAGCCTTTAACTTTAATATCTACTGGGAAACCTGGGGAGCCCTTAAAGAAAAATATTTTGATAAAAATAAACTGAATGATCGAGATATATTTTACGGTTCGTTAAGGGGTTTAGTTGAAGCTGCTGAAGACCCTTATACAGTTTTTATGACCCCGGAAGAAACAAAAGAATTTAATGAAGATATGTCTGGGGTTTTTGAGGGGATTGGAGCTGAGGTTGGAATGCGTGATGAAACAATTACAATTATTGCTCCTTTAGCGGGAATGCCGGCTGAGAAAGCGGGGTTAAAGGCTGGCGATAAAGTTTATGCGATTGATGGCGAAAGCGCTCTCGGTTTAAGTGTGGATCAAGCGGTTAAGAAAATCCGTGGGCCAAAAGAGACGAGCGTTACTTTAACGGTAATTCGGGATGGGGAAACAAAAACTCGGGAAATTACAATTGAACGGGGTTTAATTATAATTGAGAGTGTAAAGACTGAATTGCGTTCGGATGGAATTATGGTGATTACGGTTAGTAACTTTAATGATGATACAGAATTATTATTTAAAAAGGCGGTTGCTGACACAATTAACAATAAAGCGAAAGGTTTGATTTTAGATCTTCGTAATAACCCTGGCGGTTATTTGGATACAGCCATTTTGATGGCGAGTGAATGGATTGAAGAGGGGCCAGTTCTTTTAGAGCAAAATGCCGCTGGTAGAAGTCAGGAGTATGGCGCTGAGGGTTTGGCCCGTTTAGATGGTTTTCCAACCGTTGTTTTGATAAACGGCGGGAGCGCTTCTGCTTCAGAAATTGTGGCTGGGGCTTTACGTGATTATCATAAAGCGACTTTAGTTGGCGAGCCTACTTTTGGCAAAGGTTCAGTTCAGCAAATTGAAGATTTAAGCGACGGTTCCTCTTTAAAAGTAACGGTAGCGACCTGGATGACTCCAGATGGCGATTATATTAACGAAAAAGGTTTAGAGCCAGATGAGTTGGTTGAGCTGACTAATGAAGATTTTGAGGCTGAGCGCGATCCTCAGTTTACTCGAGCTTTAGAAATTCTCAAGAAAAAATAAATTGAAATTCAATAAAAAAAAGCTCGACTTTTAAGTCGAGCTTTTTTCTTTTATCTGCTAAAGAACGAAAAACTATTTAGTAACGACACTAACAATTTTAGCTAACTTTAACTTACCGTCAAATTTTTTCAATTTGCGAGAACTAAATTTTATAACACCATCAGCGACAGCGAATAAAGTGTCGTCGTTGCCCCGCATTACATTGGAGCCAGGGAAGTATTTACTGCCCCGCTGGCGAATAATAATATTACCAGCTTTAGCAGTTTGGCCGTCGGAGAGCTTAACGCCTAGGCGTCGTCCTACTGAATCACGGCCGAGCGAGGTTGAACCCGCAGCTTTCTTTGTTGACATATTAATTGGAGATAGTGAACGCGATAAAAAAAGGCGCTTCGCCTAAGTGCTCACTTTTACTAAATTTACTGTCCAATGATAACAAAAGGCTAAAAGATTGTCAACAAATTAAGAATTCCTTTTAAAATTTTTTAAAAAAAACAATTTTAAGCTCATTTTTCTAAAAAAGTCTAGTTTTTTTGGCTAGATTATTTATTAGAAAATTGTTATACTTATTTTAGTTAAAAATAAAATAATAATAAAAAATATATGATTAAAGTTGATCAAGAGGGCTGCATTGGCTGTGGCCTTTGCGCTAATATGCATCCAGAAATTTTTGCTATGAATGCGGATGGCAAGTCGGAGGTCGTTGATGAAAATGGCGACCACGAAGCCGCTCAAGAGGCAGCTGCAGCCTGTCCAGTAAATGTTATTTCAGTAGAATAATATTTATGGATTTATTAGGGAATAAAATTGAACAGGGACCAAGCTCGCTTAGTCCAGAAACGCCGGCTAGCCCGGAAAATAAACCTGAGCAGATAGTTGAGCAAGCTATTGAAAAAAAAGAAGAATCTCTAGAAACATCGGCACCAGTTGTCGTGCCAAATCCAACTTCTTCTTCAGTTACCCCCACTTACCGCGAGCGCCGGGCCCATCTGATTGACGAAACACTAGCTGAGGGTTTAGGCAATTCTTATCTAGCTATGAGCCCCGCTCAACAAAAAACTTTTAAAGAAAAAGGTGAGGAGACAGTTGCGAAAATTAATATTCTTTTAGATGAAACTAAAGTTAAAGTTAAGAAAATTGTAAACCTAATTAAAAAATGGTTGAGTTTAATTACGGGGGTAAATAAGTTTTATTTAGATCAGGAAGCAAAAATTAAAGCTGATAAAATTCTTAATTTGAAAGATAAATTGTAAGCTTATGAATAATGGTCTTTTATTTTCTGGCAGCGAACTACTAAATATCGTTGGCCCCTTGTTGGGGGTTCTTGTTGGCCTTTTTTTGCTTGCTGTTTTATTTTATGGCCTGCTTTTACTGATTCGTCAGCGCACTTCCGCTAACGCCTATTTTGAACAAAAAATTTTTTTAGTAAAGTTGCCAAAAGAAAAAAATAAAGACGGCGAAACCGCTTATACCGCCACTCAGCTTCATGAAGAAATATCCAAAGGGGAGACTCTTTTTGCCAGTATTGGCGGCTTGTCTGTCCAACGAGGTTTGAAGGCAAAAATTTTTGGTCGTTCTGATAATTTTTCTTTAGAGATTGTTGCTAGTAAAGGGAAGATTGCTTTTTATGTAGTTTCTCCACTTAGCAAAGCTCGCTATTTAGAGCAGCAGATTCACGCTCATTACCCAGAAGCTTCTTTAGAGGAGGTTGAGGATTACAATGCTTTTTCTCCACAGGCAAAAATATTGGCCGGATCCTTGAAAACTAAAAAAAGTTTTGTTTTTCCGATTAAAACTTATCGACAAATGGATGTTGACCCTCTTAATTCCTTAATTAATGTAATGTCTAAGCTCGGTAAAGATGAGAGCATTATTATTCAATATGTGGTTAGAAGCGCCCAGGCAAGATGGCACTCCCAGAGCAAAGCAGTGGTTTCTAAGATTATAAAAACTAATTCTATTAGTGATGGGTTAAAGAAAGAGGGCGGAGAAAAGTTAGATAAATTTTTAGAGATGGCCAGTTTGAAAGGTTCAAATAAAGCAGAGACGAACACGCCTAAGATTGCAACTTTAAGTGAGGTAGAGCGGGCCTTAGTGAAGGCAATGGAGGAGAAGAATAGCAAGTCAGGTCTTGATGTTAATGTCCGGGTAGTTGTTTCGGCAGCGACTGAAACGCAAGCTAAAATTTATTTAGATAATATATCCAACGCTTTTAGTGAATATAATAACTATTCTTACGGAAATAATTTTTCTCGACTTAGTCGGGGAAACGATAAAATGATAAAGGATTTTATTTATCGTCGCTTTAAGGAAAATTTTAGTTTTTTATTAAATACTGAAGAGTTAGCTAGTCTTTTTCATTTTCCTCTACGTTTTACGGAAACCCCGAATATTCTTTGGCTGGCAGCCAAATCTGCCCCAGCGTCAACTGAGCTCCCCAATGAGGGCTTACTTCTTGGTTATAACATTTATCGGGGGATTTCTTCTGAAGTAAGAATTAAAGTCGAAGATCGTCGTCGTCATACCTATATTGTTGGTAAATCGGGCGTTGGTAAATCAGTTCTTTTAGCGAATATGGCAGTTCAAGATATTTTAAATGGTGAAGGTGTTTGTGTCTTGGATCCGCATGGTGATTTGGTTAGTGATATCTTAGAGCGAATACCGCCACAACGTGCTGAAGATGTAATTATTTTTTCACCTGCCGACATTGAACGCCCCTTAGGTCTTAATTTATTAGAATTTGATTCTCGGTATCCAGAACAAAAAAGTTTTGTTATTAATGAAATGATTGGTATTTTTGACAAACTTTACGATCTTAAATCTACAGGTGGACCAATGTTTGAACAGTATATGCGTAACGCGATGTTGCTTGTTATGGATGACCCTGATAGTGGCTCAACATTAATGGAGATTCCTAAAGTTTTAGTTGATGAGAAGTTTAGACGCTTGAAGTTGGAGCGTTGTAAAAATCAGACAGTCATTGACTTTTGGCGCGATGAGGCGGAAAAAGCCGGTGGGGAAGCGGCTCTGGCAAACATCGCTCCCTATATTACTTCTAAGCTTACTTCTTTTATCTCTAACGATATGATGCGGCCAATTATTGGTCAGCAAAAAAGTTCTTTTAATTTCCGGGATTTAATGGATAGGCAAAAGATTCTTCTTGTTGATTTGTCTAAAGGGATTGTTGGGGAAATGAATGCTTACTTATTGGGGATGATTATTGTTGGTAAATTTTTAATGGCAGCTCTTTCGCGAGGCGACCTAAAATCATCAGAACGCAAGGATTTTTATTTATATATTGATGAGTTTCAAAATTTTACGACTGATTCAATTGCTCAAATTTTATCAGAGGCCAGAAAATATGGTTTAAATTTAATCATCGCTCATCAATATATTGGTCAATTAGTAAAGAATAATAATTCCACCATCAAAGATGCTGTTTTTGGTAACGTTGGAACAATGATTTCTTTTCGGGTTGGCAGCGATGATGCTGATTATTTAGTTAAAGAATTTGAGCCAGTCTTTAATCAGTTTGATTTAATCAATACTGATAAGGGAATTGCTTGTATTAAATTGTTGGTTGACAATGCCACCTTAAGACCCTTTTCTCTAAAAACTATTTGGCCCTTATTGGGTAAATCTCAACCCGATTTAGCAGAAAAAATAAAATCCCTTTCGCGTTTGAAATATGGCCAGGATAGACAATTAATTGAAACTATGATTCGGCAGCGTCAAATTAGCAGTAAAGCTTTACAAAACCCTTCTAATCCTTTAGATTTATAAGAAAAACAAGCGTTTATGTCCACTTTATATCGCGATTATCGCCCTAAAAATTTTTCGGAAGTTCTCGGTCAAAATCATGTCAAAATTGCTCTTCAAAATGAAATTTTGGCTGGCTCACCGGCTAATGCTTATTTGTTTTGTGGGCCACGGGCAGTCGGGAAAACCACGGTTGCTAGAATTTTGGCCAAGTCTTTAAATTGCGAAAATCGTCAGAGTGATAATCCTGAGCCCTGCAATCAGTGCAATAGTTGTCAAAGTATTGCTCAGGGTAATGACTTAGATGTTGTTGAAATTGACGCCGCCTCAAATACTGGCGTTGATAATGTGCGGGAAAATATTATTGCTTTTTCCAGGGTGGTAGCGACAAAAAATCGTTATCGAATTTTTATTATTGATGAAGTGCACATGTTATCAATTAATTCTTGGAATGCCCTGTTAAAAACTTTAGAAGAGCCGCCTTTGCGGGTAATTTTTGTTTTATGTACGACTGAGATTCATAAAGTTCCGGAAACAATTATTTCTCGTTGTGAGCGCTTTGACTTTAAAAGAATTCCTCTAACTGAGGTCATTGGAAAACTTCGCCGTATTGTTAGTCAAGAAAAAGTAGCGATTGAGGACGAAGTTCTAGAGGCTATTGCTCGTCAAGCAGGCGGACATCTACGTGATGCGGAAAGTTTGCTTGGTCAGGTCTTATCTTTAGGCGAGGCAGGAAAAAAGATTAGTTGGGAGCAGGCAGAACTTGTTGTTCCTCGCCATCATCATGACGAGGCTTTAGAATTGATTAAACAAATAATTAATAAAGATGTGGTGGCCGCAATTAAACTAGTTAACCAAGCGGCCGATTCTGGTCTAAATTTAAAAAATATAGTAAATGAGGTTTTAGAAGTTTTGCGAAAAATACTTCTTTATCAAGCTAGTCCAAAATTAGCTGATAACTATACGGTCGCTTTAGACGGGGAAGCAGAGATTGCTATTTCCGAGATTGCTGCGCAAACCACACCTTTTCAAATTACCGCCTATCTAGAAGGGTTTTTAGAACTCTTTAATGATAAGCTTACTTATACCGTGCCTCAGTTGCCTCTAGAAATAAAAATTATTTCTTTGTTAGTCAACACTCCTAAGGCGACGCCGACGCCGCCATCGGCTGCGCCAGTGCGACCCAATCGTTTGATTGCTTCAGCTAAAGATGCAAGCCCTTTACCACCGGAAACCTCAAAAAAACCAATGGCTGCTGATTTAAGCAGCGAAGATATCAAAGCTCGCTGGCCAGAATTTTTAGCACGAGTTAAAAGCGCTAATCATTCTCTATCTTTTGTCTTGCAAAATTGTGTTCCTGGTCCTTTGGAAAAAGGTGAACTACCCTTAACTTTTAAATATAAATTTCATAAAGAGCGCATCGGCGACCCTCAAATTAAACCGAATGTAGAAAAAATTCTGGCTGAGGTTTATGGCGGTTTAATAAAAACAGTTTTAAGTATTGATGATAAATTGATTTTAAATAATAAGCCGTTACCTGTAAAAGAGAGCGCGCCAGCTCCGATTCCCAAAAAAGAAAAAGAGCCAGTAAATAACGATAATTTATTAGATAATCTGCTGCAAACTTTTGGAGGTGAAGTTATCAGTTAATAATTTTATTTTCTATGTTAGATATAAAAAAAATTAGAGAAGAATTACCGGAAGTAAAAGCTGCCCTTTTAAAGAGAATGAGCCCTGAAGATTTAAATTTGGAAGAAATTTTAAATTTAGATGATGAGCGCCGAAAACTAACCACTCTTTATGAAGAAATGCAGGCGAGGAGAAAGCGTTTATCAAAGACTAAACCAACTCCGGAAATTATTTC
>JAQUHX010000002.1:15915-31667 GCA_028681575.1 Patescibacteria group bacterium
AAGATTTAAATTTGGAAGAAATTTTAAATTTAGATGATGAGCGCCGAAAACTAACCACTCTTTATGAAGAAATGCAGGCGAGGAGAAAGCGTTTATCAAAGACTAAACCAACTCCGGAAATTATTTCTGAACTTCGATCCTTTGGCGATGAAATTAAAATAAAAAAAGAGGAACTCGATAAATTGGAGGCGACTCTGCAAGAGAAGTTAGCCGCTTTGCCGAATTTACCGGCTGCTGATGTGGTCGCTGGCGGTAAAGAGAATAACGAGGTTATTTATACCTTCTTAAATAAACCACAATTTGATTTTGAGCCTAAAGATCATGTTGAATTAGCAACTTCTCTAGGGTTAATTGATTACGAGCGAGCAGCTAAAATGTCGGGAGCGGGTTTCTGGTGCTATACCGGCGCTGGGGCTTTACTGGAATGGGCCCTGCTTTCCTATTTTATAGATTTTCACACTAAAAATGCTTACACCTTTATGATGCCGCCCTTTATGCTTAGCGAGCGCTCGGCCTATATTTCTGGCCACTTACCTAAATTTCGTGACGAGCTCTATTGGAATCAAGATAATCTCTGCCTTAATGCGACCTCAGAAATGATGCTTGGCAATTATCATCGAGAGGAAATTTTAAAAGAAACTGAATTGCCAAAAAAATATTGCGCTTACTCTGCTTGTTTCCGGCGTGAAGCCGGCGCTTATCGTCAAGAAGAGCGAGGAATGGTGCGTGGTCATCAATTTAATAAAATAGAAATGTTTATTTTTTGTCGCCCCGAAGATTCTTGGAATTACTTTGATGAACTTTTAGAAAATGTTAAAAAATTAATTGAAGGCTTGGGCTTGCACTACCAAATTTCTAAATTAGCGGCCGAAGATTGTTCGGCGGCGATGGCTAAAACTTATGATGCTGAAATTTGGTTGCCAAGCATGGGTATCTATAAAGAAGTTTCTTCGGTTAGTAATGCCTTAGATTATCAGGCTCGCCGCGGAAGCGTTCGTTTTAAAGGGGTTGATCAAAAAACTGAATTTGTTCACACCTTAAATGGTTCGGGTTTAGCAACTAGCCGTTTATTGCCAGCGATTCTAGAACAGAATCAACAAGCTGATGGTTCGGTTATTATCCCTGAAGTTTTACGCCCTTATCTGCCTTTTAAAGAAGATCGTCTGTATCCTAAAGTTAAGTGACGCTTAAACTTAATTTCCGATGAAAAAAAATCACCTGACCATTCTTGTTTTTTGTTTAACCTTCGTTTTTTGGCCGTTGCTTATTTCGGCTGCCGAAAAAAATCCAAAAACAGCTAATTATTTTTTACACTGGTCTTTAAGCGAAAGTAAAGCTCGTGAGTTGGCAAAGTGGGATCTTCTAGTTTTAGATATGGAGGTTCAAGAAAATAGCCCAGAACAACTACGCCTTATTCGCCAACTTAATCCTGATATTAAGATTTTAGCTTACATCACCTCACAAAACTTGTTTGATTCCTGGGTCAATTCTAATGAGTCGGTTCTTCGAAAAAAATTAAGCACCGGTATTTCTGATTCTTGGTGGCTAAGAAACACTAGTGGTGAGCGCTTATCTGATTGGCCAAACGCCTATGTTTTAAATATTACTAATTACTCACCTCAGGTAAATGGTCAGCGTTATAATGATTATTTGCCAAAATTTGTAATTAATAATTTGAAAAATTCTGGTTATTGGGATGGTGTCTTTTTTGATAATGTTTGGGATGGAGCGGCTTGGTTTAATGGTGGCAATGTTTCTCTTCGTAATAATGGCTACAAAAGCAGCGCTTACGAATTAAATAGTGCTTGGGTGGCGGGAATGGTTAAAATTTTTACTGAGACAAAAAAATCTTGGCCGGAAGCAATTATTTTAGGGAATGGTAGTTGGCACAACCAATATCAAAAACTTTTGGATGGTTGGATGCTTGAAGATTTTCCTACTCCTTGGGTTAGCGGTGGTGATTGGAGTGTAGTGATGAAAAATTATCTGAATTTTTCTAGTAGTGATCAGCGGTATAATGTTCTAAATGCGGCCGCTGGCGAAGCTAATAATTATCAAAAATTTCGTTACGGTTTAAGTAATGCTTTAATGGGTAATGCTTATTATAGTTTTGATTATGGCCCCTTAGATCACGGTTGTTTGTGGTGGTATGATGAGTATGCCCTTGACCTAGGAGCGCCACAAAATACCCCTTATAATTTATTAGATCGCCAAAATAAAACAATAAAACCAGGTTTATGGCGACGCGATTTTTCCAGTGGTGTGGCTATTTTAAACTCAACCAACAAAACTCAACGTTATGTTTTTACAAAAGAAGAGTTTGAGCGTTTGCGCGGCAATCAAGATCCGCTCGTAAATAATGGTCAAAGAGTAAATTGGATTAGCCTTGCTCCTAATGATGGTCTAATTTTGCTAAAAAGACCAAGTGTTATTAATACTTCTAATTTTATTAACGGAAATTTTTATCGCGTTTTTGATACTAGCGGGATGCAAATTGTTAATGGTTTCTTTGCTTATTTAGATAATTATCCGGGACGAAGTAATTTACTTAAAGCTAATTTTTTAGGAACGAGCGCTGAACAAGTAGCCGTGGCCGAAAAAGGCGAAATGAAAATAAGCAGTAATGGGCGGGAAACTTTAAAATTTAGACCTTTTGGTTCCTGGAATGGCGACTTTACGATGGCTTTTGGTGATTTAAATGGTGATGGTACTAATGAAATTATCACTGGCGCGGGACGAGGCGGTGGCCCACAGATAAGAATTTTTAATAATTCTGGTCAGGTGAAGGGAGCTTTTATGGCTTACGATAGTCTTTTTCGGGGTGGTGTCAACATTGCGGTTGGCGACCTTAATGGCGATGGCAAGGCAGAAATTGTTAGTGGCGCTGGTTTTGGTGGCGGCCCTCATGTTCGGGTTTTTGACAGCCAAAGCCGAGTTAGAGCTCAATTTATGGCTTATGATAAAGATTTTCGCGGGGGAGTTAGCGTTGCTGTTGGCGATCTTGATGGAGACGGTAAGGCGGAAATTATTACTGGTTCCGGCCCTGGAGGCTCTCCTCAGGTGCGTGTTTTTGATGGGCAAGGTAATCTTAAAGCCCAATTTATGGCTTACGATAGAAATTTAACTAATGGTCTTTTAGTCTCGGTTGATGATTTAAATCAAGATGGTAGTTTAGACATTTTAGCTAGTCTTTTAGATTAAAATTATATGGCAAACTTTTTAAAAAATTGGTGGCGCAAAAGAAGCCAGCGTTATTACTTTAAAAAACACCGTTGGCATTTAATTACGGATATCTTTTTACTGATTCTAATTATTGCTTTAGGAGTTGGTTTAATATTAATAAAAAAACAAGTTCCGACGCCAATTGACATTACCCCAATCCCACACGTAGTTCAGGTTCCAACTGAAAGCGAAGAGGCTATTAATCTGAGCGACCCTTTTTTCTCTGGTAATATTAATGCTCGTCAAGTTTTTAATTTTGAAGTTGAACTAGAAAATCCAGATCTTAGGGGTATGGAAGAAATTGATATTCAATTTTTAAGTGACAGTGCTAAGTTTAGAATTGTTTCTGTTAATGCAAGCGAGATAATTGTTATTAATAAAGATGGGGAAGAGGGGCATTCTCTCCCAGCGGATATTAAATCTCGAGGCGATCATTTAAGTATTGAAAATTTGAGACCAGGGCAAAAAATTAAAATTCAATCCAAGTTAACAGCGACTCCAATTACTGATGATCGGGTAATTAATTGGAAACTGTCAGCCCAATATAAACAAGAAGGTCAGAAAAAAGTTGTTAATCAAGAACTTAAACCCTTAGCGTTAATTAGCGAGCTTAATGTTGGCGCGGCTGCTTATTATCATAGCGAACACGGCGATCAGCTAGGGATTGGTCCCCTACCGCCACTAGTTGGTTTACCAACAAATTATTGGATTTTTTTAAGTGTCGAAAATGAAGGTAATATTCTAAAAAATTTCACTTTAACAGCTCGTCTTGCCGAGGGGCTTACTTTAGGTAGTGGCCGAACCGTTAGTCAAGGAGATCTAATTTATGATGAGGCAACGAGACGAATAACCTGGATTATTCCAGAATTAGGCGCCCTCGCTAAAGAACATCGGGCGGGTTTTAATGTTCAGTTGATTCCTAGCGAAGAGCAGATTGGTCAAATTCCTGAACTAATAAACAATATTTCTTATATTGCCACCGATTCATTTACAAAGGAGCAGCTATCTGGCAATTTGCCAAATATTACTACCGATTTAATAGCTGACAAATTAAATCAAGGGCAGGGAGTTGTCGCTCCTTAAAAATATTTTCATGTTTGATAAATTACGCCAAGCTTTTAAGCTAAATTACGAAACTCTTAACCGTTTAGAAATTAAGAAAGCGGCGATTTTAGCAAACTATGAAGCTCTAAAAAAACAGCAGCCAGAAGCGGCTATTTTCCCAGTTCTTAAATCCAACGCTTATGGGCATGGCTTGAAAGAATTAGCACAAATTTTAAATGAAAGCGATGCCCCAATGGTTGCTGTTGATTCCTTTCCGGAAGCTCAAATTGTTAAGAAATACTTTAAGAGGGATATTTTAATTTTAAGCCGGATGCCGCGTAAAGTTTATAGCTACGCCAGCTCCAAACGTTATCAATTCTGTATTGCCGATGAAGAAGTTTTAAATGTTTTGCCTCGCGGCGCTAAAATTCATTTATTTTTAAATACTGGCATGAACCGTGAAGGAATTAAAGATTTGCCAGGTTTTTTGAAAAAAAACCAAACAAAATTAGCTCAATTAAAAATTTTAGGCCTTTGTTCTCATTTAGCAAGCGCTGATATAATTTGTCCAGAAAACGAAGCTCAGTTAGAAAAATTTTTAGAAGCTTTAAAAATTTTAGAACGCGCTGGCCAGAGACCACGCTGGGTTCATCTTGGCAATTCGGCAGGAATCTTTACTTTAAAAAATTATAAATTAAGTGCTTTCCGTAGCGGTTTAGCTCTTTATGGCTATAATCCTTTAAGTCAGGATCATCCAAAGTTTAAAGAAGCCGCTGCAATTCTAAAGCCAGCTTTAGAGCTTTACTCTCGAGTTGTCGCTCAGCAAAAAGTTTATCCCGGAGAAAAAGTTTCTTATAGTGGTTCTTATTTAGTTACTGCTGAGGAGAATATTGCTGTTATTCCTTTTGGTTATTACGAGGGGCTGCCACGCCGGCTTTCCGGCCAAGCAATTTTTTATTGCGATAAAGAGCGGCTTTTAGTTGCTGGGAAAATTTGTATGAATTCGAGTTGTCTAGTTACTGGAGTTAAAAGTTTACCCTTAGGAACTGAAGTTCAATTAATTAGTGCTAATTCATTGCAAAGCAATAGTTTAATTAATCTGGCCGCTCAGGCGGAAATGATAGAATATGAATTTTTAACTGGCCTAAAAGCTAATATTCGTCGAATTATTGTATAATTATGCGTTTTTTTATTAACAAAAAATCAAAGAAAAAGCGCTCGGCTATTAAACGGGATTATCAGAAGAAAAAACTGAACAATCCTTTTTTTAAGAAAAAAGGGGAGGGCAAAAAGAAACGCTGGTGGCGACTCTGGCTGCTATTGTTAATAGTTTTGAGCTTTGCCGTTGTTTATTTGCTACGTGCTAATTGGCTTAATATTAATAGCTTAAAAATTAATGGTTTAGGTCGTTTGCCAGAAAGCGCTATTTCAGAAAGTGTCAATAGACAGCTAGCTGAGCCGCTTGGTCATTTTTTTAAGAAAAAAAATATTTTTCTTTTTAATACCAAAGAAGGGAGCGAAGCGCTTCTTAAAGAATTTAATTTTTCTCAAATAAAAATTAGTAAAAATTTTCCCAACGAATTAGTTATTAATATCCAGGAACGCCCTTACGCCTTTATTTGGATTGAAGAAGGGAAGACTTACTATAGCGATGCTAATGGTTATATTATTAATGACCAGGAAGTAAACCCTGAAGATTTTAGTCTTTTGCCAGTCGTGGAGAACCAGTCTTTAAAAAAGATGATAAAATCAGGGAATTTACTTTTATCGGAGGAATATTTAAAATACATCTTTAGTTTCAAAGAAGCGGCTTCAAAATACTCAGACTTGACAATTTCTAAGTTTATTGTTCCTCAAGAAGATGTAAAAAATAAGAGTCTTCGGGTTTTATTTGCTGATGGCTTACTAGCTTACTTTTCCATTGACAGTAATATTGAAGATAAATTATTAGCCCTGGAAGTTGTCAAAAGAGAAAAAATCAAGGATAATCTAAATAATGTCACTTATTTAGATTTGCGTTATGGTGATAAAATATTCATTGGTAATAAATAAATTATATGGAACAATTATTTAAATTTCTTTTTGGTTTAGCGGTTTTTGTCTACGGGCTAGTTTATATCGGGATTTTCCTTTTAATTATCAAAATAGTTTTAATGTTTCAATCACCAATAAATTTCTTAGGCTTAATAATTCGTTAAAGTGCTAATTGATCTTAAAAAGCTGAAAATTACCAAAAAAGAAGCAAACTTGCCAAGGGCTGCGGTTTGTTTTATACTAAAGATATAATTAAGTGTAAGACATATTATACTCAGTTATTAAGAATAACATTATGTCCGCAAAACTTCCCCTTTTTGATGATTTTCTCCTTAATTTAAAGGTAAATAACTACTCACCTGAAACCATTTATAACTATGAGCGTGACCTCAAAGTTTTTGAGGATTTTTTATTTGATAACCAGATTGATTTTAAAAAAATTAACAAAAAAGATTTATTAAACTACAAAGCGTTCTTAACTTCTTATGATCGTAAGACTGCTTTAGCGCAAGAAGCAAAAAAAAGACTTAACCCTTACTCTATTAATCGCATGCTTTCAGTTCTCCGTTCTTTTCTTCGTTATCTTATTGAAATGGACTTTCCAGTAACAATTGCTCCAGATATGATTAGGATGGTTAAAACCACTAAAAAAAACGCAGTTGTCGCTGAACTTGACGAATTCATTAAATTATTGGAATTCCCCTCAAATCACGAAAAGAACAAAATAATTGGGAAGCGTAACCGAGCAATTTTAGAGGTTCTCTTCTCTACTGGTTTACGTATTTCCGAGTTAATTAATTTAAAGGTAAAAGACATTGATAAGGAGGGGCGTATCTTCGTTTTAGGTAAGGGCAAGAAGGAACGTTTCGTCTATCTCACACCACGAGCCAAAGAGCATCTAGAGGCCTATTTAAGCACTAGAAAAGATGATTCTGACTATACCTTTGTTCCCTACCGGGGGCAAAATGCCGCCAATCGTCAAAAAAAACTTTCCGCTGTTTATGTCCAAGAAATGATTAAATCTTACAGAGAGCTTCTAAATATTAATTTTCCAATTTCACCTCATTCATTACGCCATGGTTTTGCTACTTATCTAGCTGAAGCTGGGGCTAATCCGGCTGCTATTCAAATTCTCTTGGGTCACGAATCACTAGAAACTACCACTCGTTATGTTCACGCTTCTGATAACTATGCCCGGCAAGCGCAAAAAAAATTCCATCCCCTCAAGACTTAATTCTAATCCAAAAAAAACTATCTTTTGAAGATAGTTTTTTTAGACACTTTTTAGATTTTCTTTAAGGTAAGTAATCTAAAGGATTAACCGGAATACCATTTTTTCTAACCTCAAAATGTAAGTGAGGTCCGGTAGTAAAAGCCCCAGCACCAACACTCCGTGGCGCTCCGCCAGTCAAACCAATTTTATCGCCTTGAAGGACATACTGATCTTGTTCAACTGAAACCGAAGAAACGTGGCCATAAACTGTCGATAAACCATTACTGTGAATAATCATAATATAGGCATAAGCATTTGTGCCATCAAATTTTACCCGAGCAACATAACCATCGCCAGCCGCTCGCAAAGTCGTCCCTTGCGCGGCCCGAATATCAATCGCTGGGTGTTCACCAATAATTTTTCGATAGGGATATTCTTTGTCATAAAAACTAGTGGTAATATAGCGTCCAGAAGTTGGCCAAGCGATATCGCTTGATCCGCCTTCAAGCTGGTTTCTGTCTTTTTCAGACAACTTACGTCGAACCGATTGCTCTAAACTAGAGATTTCAGCTTCAGCCTGCTGCTGTTCTTTTTTTGCTTGAGCTAACAAGCGCTGATATTCTTCTTCTGAAGACTTAGTTTCTTCTAAAATAATTATTTTACTCTCTTGTTCGTAAGCCAAGCTTTCTTTTTTATTTTCTAATTCCTTTTTTAAAGCTAGAAGCTCTTGATTTTTTTCTCCTAAAGAAATTTGGCTTTTTTCTAAATCAGTTTTTTTGCGTTGTAGCTCCTGCAAACTCTCTCTAATTTTTTCATTAGTATTTTCTAAATATTTAGCCTGATTTAAGAACTCTGCTAATGAACCATTTAACAGCAAAGCCTCTAGTGAAGAGATCTGGTCTTGTTTATAAATTAAGCGCAAAAGATTGCCAATTTTTTCCTTATCACCATCAATCTCTCTATCAACCCCCAACATATCTAACTCTAACTTCTTAATTTCTAAAGAAGTTTTATCAATATTCAAGTTAGTTTTTTCAATATCTAGCTGGGTTTGCGCTTCTTTGTCCTCTAAAATATCTAGTTGATTTTTTAAACTAACTTGATCGCGTTTTTTGGCGTTAATTGCTTGTTGGTACTCTTTCTGTCGACCACTTATTTCATCCATTTGCTTTTTTTGTTGCTGAATCTGATTATTTAATTCAGCAATCTCATCATCAATTGTTGCCGGTTGTGAAAAAGCATAAGGGATAGCGCCAGCAAAGCCAAGCCCTATAAAAATAGTTAAAATAAGAATTCCTAACTTTTTCTTCATATACTAGAATTCTAACATTTTTAGAATATTATGTAAAATCATTAATCTGTATAATTATTGTAGACTCTTTTGGTCGAGCCTGAAAATAGCTACTTCAACACGAGCGATTGACTTATCTTTTCCCAATACAGACGCTACTTCAAATGGGCTCGGGCTTGCCTTTTCGCCAGTCAAAGCTACTCGCCAAGGCCAGAGAAAATCACCATTTTTATGATTTTTTTCTTTAAGATAAGGCAAAATAATCTCTTCAAGGTTTTCCTTAGTCCAATCAACTTCTAAAATTTCTTCTAAAACAGTTGAAAGCTCCTTAAGGTTTTCTCTAACTTGGTTAGAGCTTAAATTTTTCCAAATCAACAAGGATATATCATATTCTGGTTCTTTGAAAAAATAATGAGTTAGCAGAGCAACTTCACTTAAAACCTTCAAACGATCGCGACTCAAGGCGATTATTGCTTTTAAGTTAGCCTCTTTTAAATCATAGCCAGCCTCTTTTAAATAAGGGGAGCAAAGTTCAACCAAGCTGTCTAAATCGTGTTGGCGAATATAATAACCGTTATAGTAGTTTAATTTTTCTAAATCAAAGACCGCTGGCGATACTCCGATATCGCGATAGTCAAAACGTTCAATTAGTTCTGTTAAATTAAGAATTTCTTGATCATCTGCAGGATGCCAACCAAGAAGAGCGCAAAAATTTACTAGTGCTTCTGGTAAATAACCTTTGGCTAAATAATCCTCAACAAAAACATCCCCCTTGCGCTTACTTAATTTACCGCCACCTTCTTTATTGAGAATCAAAGGAAAATGAATAAAACGCGGCGGCGTCCAGCCAAAATCTTGATAGAGTAAGATGTTTTTCGGAAATGAAGATAGCCATTCATCGCCTCGGGTAACATGAGTAATTTTCATTAAGTGGTCATCAACCACATTGGCAAACTGATAGGTCGGGACGCCATTAGATTTAATTAGAACTTGATCATCTAAATCAGCGCATTTAAAAGTAATCTCGCCACGCAATTCATCAAAAACAGTAATACTTCCCTCTTCGGGCATTTTTTGGCGAATCACAAAAGCTTCTCCGGCTTCCGCTCGAGCCTTACTTTCTTCAGCTGACAAATTGCGACAATGGCGATCATAACGAGGCGCCTCCTTATTCGCTTCTTGTTCTGCTCGCCGTGAAGCTAAACGTTCTTCTGAGCAAAAACAGCGATAAGCTTTTCCACTTGCTAATAATTTTTCCACTTCTTGCTGATAAATATTTACACGTTGACTTTGAATGTAGGGGCCAAAATCGCCGCCAAGGTGTGGGCCTTCATCAAAATCTAAAGAGAAACTCTTTAAGACCTTGATTAATTTTTCAGTCGCCCCCGGCACTTCTCTTTTTTGATCCGTATCTTCAATTCTTAAAATAAAATTTCCTCCTAAATTTTTAGCTAGCAAATAATCAAAAAGAGCAACTCGAAAATTTCCAATATGCAAAAAACCAGTTGGCGAAGGGGCGAAACGAATTCGGACAGGAGAATTATTATTTTTCATATTTTAAAAACTCAAAAAATTTCTTAATAAATTTTTCCGCACCCGCGCGACGAATGGGATGAACTGACTTGACTAATTCTTCTGGAGCGACCCAACGCCAAGCGCTATGATCCCAATAGTTAATAGTTATTAAATCATCGTTACCCTCAAATTCAGCAATTAATAAGCCCTGGCGCTGACCTTTGTACTTGGTTTTCTTATTTAAACCACCTTTAAAGCGATAAGCATGAAGCTTGGGATATACGCCTTTAACCTTTAAGTCACTTAAGCCTAGCTCTTCTTTAGCCTCGCGCAAGCCGCCCCTCTTTAAGCCTTGCCCGTCAGTGCCGCCTTGAGGTAATTGCCAGTGGCCCGGTTCATCTTGGCGCTCAACAATCAAAATTTTTACTTGACCATTGCGGAAAGAGTAGATTAAAAGTACCACATTATGGCGATAAAACCAAGGATTAATTAAAGATTCTTTTAAAACACGCCCACTAAAAACAACTGTTGCTCTCCAGATTCTTTTAAGACGGCGCGGCTGTTTAATTAAACGCCAAAGCCATTCAAGCCCTATTTTTTGAAAAAATAACGGTGCCCGAATTGCTTTTTTAGTAATAAAATCAAAAGATCCGCCAATTCCGATAGCAATTCTAACTGTTTTAAGTTGCGGCAAGCTACGCCACAAGAGTTTTTCTTGCCAAGGAGCGCCTAAGCTGCAGAAAATTATCTTTGGTGCTAAAGCCTCAATAATTTTTAACTCCGAGGGTGTTAGCCTGACTTCGCGAGGAATATCTAAAACTTCAAATTCTAAATGTGGCCAGCTCTTCTTAATAGCTTCTTTAATTTCTAAAGCAGAAGAAAGTCCAGCCTCCCAATTTAAAATTGCAACTGAATGTTTTTCTGCCTCTGCTTTAGTTAAAAGCTCTGGGGTAATATCAGAACCAGTTAGACGAGTTAATTTTTGACCCCGCAAACGGCCTGCTAAGATTAAACCGAACCCATCAGCAACAGCTAAGTCAGCTTGATTTAAAATATAAAAATATTCTTCATCTTTTTGAGCTGCTAAGATAATTTCCGGATTAGGAGTGCAAACTAAATGAGGGCAATCTGAATCTAAAAAAAGATTCCAGCGAGCGCTGATTTCTTTTCGATTTAAGGGGCTAATTTTTATTCCCAAAATATTGGCCATATGATATACTGGAATCAATAATCGCTTGAATAGCTTTATTTTATTATAAATACTTCCTTTCGTAAAGAAAATATGACAAAAAAAGAACGTATTCCTAAACGAATTCAGGAAATCAGGATTGATAATCCTCATAGCCCCGGCTATGCTTTGCGCTGGATAAATATTGTTAACGCTGGCCGCCAAGAAATAAATTATTTTAAAAAAAAGTTCGGCTTCTCTGACGATCATTTACGAGCTTCGGTTTCTACAGCGATTGCCCAGCGACCAATGGTCGAGGTTCGAGATGGCTATATTTTTATTATTCTTCACTTTCCAACTTTCCAAGGAGAAAAGGTTGTCCCCGGTGAAATTGAATTCTTTATTGGACATGGCTATTTAATTACTTTGCATAATAATAATCTTAAGCCCTTAAACAATTTTTTTACTTATTGCCAGAAACATCCTCAAGAATTATTAGCTTATCAAACTGAAAGTTCTAGTACCCTTCTTTACGAACTTCTTAATCGCTTAATCAAAGACACTTACATAATTTTAGATCATAATAGCGTCAATATCAGTGAAACTGAGGAAATTATTTTTGACGGTAAACCAAAAGAAGCCGCAGGAAAGATTTTAAACTTACGCCGCAACATTATTAATATCCGAAAAATAACCAAAAACCACGCCACTATCATGGAGTCTTTGCAGGATATGAAAAGCAATTTAGTCCCCCGAGAATCAATCCAAAAACACTATGAAGATTTAGAGGAACACTCACGTCAAATTTGGGATTTTTTAGATATGCAACGCGAACTAGTAGAAGCTCTTCATGATACAAACGAATCCCTGCTTAACAATAAAATGAATGACATCATGATGATGTTGACTATTTTTTCTGTTTTATTGCTCCCCTTAACTTTGATTACTGGTATTTTCGGAATGAACACAATAAAGATGCCACTAGTTACTAGCCCTAATGGTTTTTGGATCATTATTGCAATCATGCTGGCTTCACTGCTTGCTCTTCTATCAATTTTTAAGCGTAATAAATGGCTATAATTAGTTAATAAATATTTATTAAAGACTGTCTTTTAAGATAGTCTTTTTTTGTTAAAAAAAGCCCCTGTCTTTATACTTGACAAAATTAGATAATTATTATATAATACTATTGACAAATTAACATATTAATTTTAAAGTAACTACGTAAATATATGAAAATTGCTTTTATTGGACAAAAGGGGATTCCTACTAAAACCGGCGGCGTTGAGCGCTATGTGGAAAATTTAGCGGTCAACATGGTCAAGGCGGGTCATGAAGTAACCGTTTACTCTCGGTCTTCTTATAATACTGAAAAGTTAAAAGAATGGAATGGAATTAGAATTATTACGACCCCAACGATTGCTTCAAAAAATTTAGATGCAATTATTTCTACTTTCTTTGCTTGCTTAGATTTAATTCGTCGTCGTTATGATATTATCCATATTCAGTCTATTGGCCCTGGTTCCCTACTCTGGTTAGCAAAACTTTTAAAACCGCGCACTCGGGTTGTTTTTACTTTTCATTGCCAAGACTATTACCATAAAAAATGGGGTCGTTTTGCTAAATGGTATTTAAAATTTGGCGAAGCGGTTGGTAATCGTTTGGGGGATAAAGTTTTTACAGTTTCTAAGTCTCTAGCTCAATATGCTAAAGATAATTACGGCGCCGACGCTCTCTGTATTCCTTCCTCTGCTCAAGTGAACCCCTTAGCGCCCGCTGATGAAATTACAAAAAATTGGGGTTTAACTAAAGATAGTTACTTAGTTTCAATTGGGCGTTTAATCCGTCACAAGGGGATTCATTACTTAATCAAAGCTTACAAAGAATTAAAAACTGACAAAAAATTAGTTATTGTTGGCGATGGTTCTTTTACCGATGATTATGTAACCGAACTTAAAAGTTTAGCCGCTGATAATGAAAATATTATTTTTACCGGCAACCAAACCGGCCAAACCTTAAAAGAGCTTTATTCTAACGCCGCTATTTTTATTCAACCATCAGAATCTGAAGGCTTATCTTTCGCTTTAATTGAAGCGATGTCTTATGCCCGCCCCTGCGTGGTTTCTAATATTGATTCAAACCGTGAAGGTCTGTCAACAGCTGGCGTTTATTTTGAAGATCGCAATTATCAAGATTTACGGGATAAACTGCAAACACTCTTAAATGAACCAACTCGTTTAGCTGCTTTTGGTAATGCTGCTTTAGAAAGAGTCAAAAAAGAGTATGAAGCCGGCAAAATTACTCAAGACATGTTAACGGCCTACCAAGAAGTTTTAAATAAAAAAAGAACAGTCTTTCAATCTTTTATCTTTAAAAAAGCCTAACAAAAATATTTTAGCTTTGGAAAAAATGAAAATTTTTTCCTAGAACTTAGTCGCTGAACAATCAGCCATTAAGTTCTAGTTTTTTTACAACTTAATAATAACTAAAAAAGGAGAAAGAAAAGATGAAAAAAATTTTAGTTTTGTTAGCAATAGCTCTTTTAACGAGTGCTTGCTCTGATGAAATCCCCGAAGAAGAAGCATTGCTTCCAATCGATGGTGAGGCCTCTTTCCAAGTAAACGGGGAGTTAGTTGCCCCAAATGATACGCTCTATTTTGTAAGCGGTGAAAGTGCCACTTTTGAGCTCTTGATTAATCAAAAGAAAATGTCTGCTTTCTGGGAATTCGGCTCTGACTATGAGCAAGGCTCCTTAAAGGGATTTTTATTTGATCAGCCAGGTGAGTTCAAGTTAAAAGCTATTCTGGAAAATAATGTCTACTTTCTAAATGTTATTGTTGAGAATAAATATCATTTAAAAATTAACGATTCAGAAAAAGAGGTTCACGAGATTAACCAGGAAGAAAGCTTGGACTTTCAAGTCTTGGGTTCATCAGGGAGGGAAATTTATAGTTACTTTGACTTAGGTGATGGTCGCAAGATTAAAGGGCAAAGGCCAAGTGCAAGCTACGACAAAGATGGCAACTATCAAGTCAAGGCAACTTTTAAAAACCGTTACCTGAATACTACGGTTAAAGTTAGGAAAATTCCCGAACCAACAGAACCTTCTATTATTCTTCTTGACTGGCGTTTAGACAATGGCTTTATTTATGGGACCTTAGGTCTTAAAGCAGCTTCTCTGCCAAACTGGACGCCAAACAAAAAAACCTACTTAACCGGAGAAATATCTGGAGCCTACTGGAAGGATTATGAAATTACTGAACGACAATTGGTTGGTCAAACAACTTATCTGAAGTTCAATTTTTCTTGTCTGCCAGGAAAGTTTAGAATCTCCTGGATTCAGCTGAAAGATGGATACACCGAGTTTAATTATGACAATTGTAATTGGGCTTGGGATCCAGCTTCTCCTTTTTGGAGTAGTGATAATCTTTTTGTTTTCTATCTAAGGATAGAGGATAATAAGGTGGTAATTGAAGATTAAAAACAACAACAAAGCCTCAATCATTTGATTGAGGCTTTTTTTTAAAAAAATTAGTTTTTTAGTTTTTCAAAAGAAAAAGGGATTTCATTTTGAAACCCCTTTTGGTATTAGATACTATTTTTTAGTACTAGATACCGGTTAATTAATCATGATCTTTGTTTTAGCATAAATAGGCGTTACAAAGTCCCAGCCGTGCCAGAAATTCTCATTATTCCGGCCCGGGTGATTGTTAATTCTCAAAGGTTTAATCAACCCTTCAGCAATCATTTGGTTTTTCTCACCCATCAGTCTAAGATCTTCAGCGGTAATTTCGCCATATTCTTGCCCCCTAACATCAACAATCAGTCCCTTAAGACTTTCATGCGGCAGGTAAGCAGGATAGGATCCAAAACTGTGGTTGACTTGTCCAATGTAGACATTCCATCTTATCAGATGAGCTGTAGAGTTGATCTGCTCTGCTGAAATTAAACGGTTATCAACCAGAAACCAATAGCCCGTTTCCTCATCGTAAGAGAATTGCGGACCACTTTCACCGTTTAAGCGAGGAGCACCATTACCACTATAGCGGCTAATAAGCGCTTGGCTAAGATAATAAACCAGGTGTGATTGCTCATTGGCTGTCGTTCCAAATTGGCCAACTAAATCGCCTTCAAAATCAGTAATCGGTAGACGGGTGTCAGTGCCGGCAAATTTCTCTACACTTCTTTGCTCGATAACAGGTTCACTTCTTTTGAATTTTTCATCAAAGGTCGCAACGACTACGTCTTTTTTCGCTGGCGCAGAG
>JAQUHX010000002.1:31767-62129 GCA_028681575.1 Patescibacteria group bacterium
AGTAATCGGTAGACGGGTGTCAGTGCCGGCAAATTTCTCTACACTTCTTTGCTCGATAACAGGTTCACTTCTTTTGAATTTTTCATCAAAGGTCGCAACGACTACGTCTTTTTTCGCTGGCGCAGAGCGCCGTCTAAGAGAAGCTAAATCTTTTTTCAGATTTTCTATTTCTAGCTTCATTGAATCTTCCGGGCTTAAAGGAGCCTCAATTCCTAAGCACTCATTGAGCGCTTCCTGGAGGCTGTCAGCTCGCAGAGCTTCAATCTCCGCCTGACTCTGGGCTTGCTCTTTTTCTTCTTTCAGTTGGGAAAATTGCTCTTCCTGCTGAGTGCTTCGATTGCAATAACCAAGGCCAAAGATTAATAAAACCAGCAACAAGACGCCGGTGATGATAATCAGAATGTAATTTTTTTTCATTTTCTTTCAATTTTTTGGTTTTATTTCTTCATTTACTTATAAATTAATCCTGTTAGAGCGGTAACATTTAAGACCAGCTCCGCATTTAGTTTCCCCGAAGGGTTGCCCTCGATTTTTTTAAAATCTTGTCTTTTAAAGACCGTCACTTTAAAAATCTCGCGGTACCAGTTTTTATAAATACCAAGGGCAAAACCGCCACCGTATTCATAATAACTCATTTCCCTCCCGAATTCGTGACCATAACCAACCTTTAGAAGTGGTTCGGCGCGCAAAACTTTGCCACCAAAATTTATTACTCCACTTTCCAGAGTTAGTCGAAGTGACTGTTTATTCCAGGGTTCACTGTTTACCGAATTTCCATCCCAAGTTGCCGCTACTTTTTCTTTACCAACTGGATGTTGATAAGACCAGGTTCCCTGATAATGACTAAACCAACCATAATTCTTTCGGGCAAAACTGAGTCCACCTTCTAAGAAAATTAGCTTAGTTTTTGTCTCAGAATCAAAGAGGCTTTCAGAGTAGTTATCACGGACATTTTTTAAACCGAGCGAATTCCAGAAATAATACTGATTTAAATTTTTTGTCGGTCCATAGGAATCAATTGAAACTCCATACTTTAACTCCCGTCCGGAAAAATCCGAAATTGGAGTTTCGTTACCATAAGCCACGTATCCAAGATAAGGGCCAACCCGGAAATTTTTCTTCAACTTAAGCATCAAACGCGCTTCGCCAAAAAAATAATCTCCAGTTTCATTGAAGTCATCTCCAGTCTGGTTATAACCATAACCACCAACTGCAATCACTTCCTGGGCTTGAGCCCTGAGCTGCGGAAGAACTAGCCCTCCAATCAGCAAGAACAAAAAAACTGTTTTCTTCATCTTTCTTATTTTTAGTTGTTAAGTTACTGTTTAAGTCTTGAAAGTCGGACCATCAGTCCGGCACTCAAGTCTTAGGAGAATAAATTATTCTCCAATGACATTATGCATACTTCCCCTAAATCCCGAGGGCTCATCTTTCGGAAATTCTTCTGGGAAAGAATCTGAATAAAAAGGTAGATTAACTGGTGGATTTGGGATTTCTTCTGGCTGATATGACTGATTGTATTCCGGATAAGCATTATAAGCTTGATAGTCAGTTGGAGGAACCACCCTTGGAGCGGGTCCATTATAGGCGTAAGAATTTT
The DNA here is from genome assembly GCA_028681575.1 of Patescibacteria group bacterium. GTDB lineage: Bacteria > Patescibacteriota > Patescibacteriia > Patescibacteriales > UBA12465 > JAEZRQ01. Next base: position 33,368 of record JAQUHX010000002.1, read on the forward strand.
GATAAACTGGAGCCGTTTCTCTGATTTTTTTTCTCTTTCTGGCCTGAGCACGAGCACTAATTTTTTGAGGGAACAAATAAATATAAGAGGCGCCTGCTAAAAAGCCAAAAAGTAAACTTAAACTTAAATTTAAAGGTAAATTAGGTTTAACTGGAAAGGTCGAAACGATAGGCTGATCAATAACTGTAATTACATTTTCCCCCGGGTTAAAACGATAGGGCCCAGAACCGGAAACAATTAAATTATTGACGGCTAAAGACAAGCGTTCTGCTTCTTTCTGGCTGGTATGATAGATTTCAATATCAATAATCCCAGTATCACCCCCGCTACGGGCAAAAACAGTTTTATTCCATTTTTTGACACTGTCTTTATAGGTTCCTGAAAAATAATTGCGATCAAAAACCGAATTAGAACCCTTTAAAACATCTAAAAAAGAACCAGAAGCAATCACCCGTGCTGTTAGATTACCAATATACTCATTAGATCTAGCAACTGTATAGGCATCACTAGCATTTGGTTGAACAATTAGTAGACGAGATCGGGAACGATATTTTAGGGGTTGCGCCAATGAAACAATCAGACCAATGATTAAAAAAATCAGGATAAAACCAACGACTGTGCTTCGCCCTTGCTTTAGTAATTTTTGAAAATCTTTAATATCCATATTTATTAGTGACTAGTTAGTTTAGAATTAAAAGCTCCTTTTGTCAATATATTATGACTCCATTATAGTATATAATTTATATTTTGTCAATAGTTTACAAACAGAGCTTAAAAAATGATTTTTTCTGTTATTGTCAATTTTAACTTTTTTAATATATCACATATTTTATATTTTGTCAATACAAAAAGCCCCCATTAGGGGGCGACTTAAATCTTCTTTAATTGGACTTTAAGGTCTTAAAACCTCTTGGTAGTATTGTTGTAACTTTTCTAAATGCTTTTCTAAAGAGAGTGGAACTACTAAATCTTTTATTTTTTCACCCCTTAAGGCTCTATCAGTGGGACTTAAATTATTTACTTCAATTAGACATTTCCTTAAGGCAGCAACATCGCCGGCTGGAAAGAGCCAGCCCGTCTGTCCATCTTTAATAATTTCTGGACTGCCGCCAGTCTCAGAGGCAATAATCAGTTTTTGATAAGCTAAAGCCTCAAGTAAAACTAAAGACATATTTTCCGCCCAAACCGATGGTAAAATTATTGCTTTCGCTTCTTTCTTTAGTTTTTCTAAAGATTCGCCATCAAGATGGCCGTGAAAAATCACCTGCTCTACTAAACCTAATTCTTTAACCAGCTGTTTTAAATTCTCCTCCTCTGGGCCAGTGCCGGCGATATCTAAATATTCATTAGTGCCTTTTAGGGCGCGAAGAAGAACTTCAATCCCCTTCTCTTTTGTTAATCGCCCCAGGTAAAGGAGCCTTTCTCCGTCTGGCTGGGGGTTATAAGGTGGGGCCGGATTAATTAAAACTTTTATTAAATTCGCTGGCCAACCAGCTTTAACCAACTTATTTTTTAAATATTCACTTGGAGAAATTAAAAGATCAATGTTTTTGTAATAAGTCTGCCATTTTTTATTATGTAAAAAACTTTCTAAAGCAGCTAGAGCGCTGCGAGGATAAGACTCATAACAATTATTTTTTAAACAATTATAATAAGCCCCTCCTAGACAAGCCTCGCAATGATGTCCTTTAGTAAACAAGCGATAATTAGGACAAACTAGTTTGTAGTCGTGAAGTGTCATAATAACTTTTATCCCTCGTTTTTTTGCTTCTGGCAGAATGGCTGGTGATAATTGATGATAAATATTATGAGCATGAACTAACTCCGGTTTTGTTTCATCTAAAAGGGCGCCAAATTTTTGAGCGGCCTCCCGATTCCAAATTAAATTTTTTGCTATTTTAAATTTATTCGCCGATCCATAATAATCTATTGCTTCAGTAAAATATTTTTCCCAAGGAGATTTTAGATTGCGGGCATCGGCCATTCCAAAAGGAATAACAGTCTCACCCAAATTACTCAGCTCTTTAATTAAACTTAAACAATAACGATCAGCCCCACCTTTGGGGTAAAGAAATTTATTGACTTGGACTATTTTCATATCTTTTGACTTTAAGCAGTTTTTTCACTAAGATTAATATATTAAGGATAGCATTTTTTATGGCAAAAAGGAACGAAACAACGACACTAAAACTCTCTTCGGTTCAGGTTACCACTATCGGCCTGTTCTCTGTTTACGGCATCCTTTTGACCCTGCTTTGGACTGGTGAAACTCTAGGACTACTTTTTTTATTAGCGGCCAGCGCTATTTTTATTTGGTCTTTTTTTAATCCTCAAGGCGGTTTCTTTGCACTACTTTTTTTCCGAACCGCTTTTGATAATTTAGGGAGCAAATTAAACTTATTTAATTTAGGCTCCCTTGAAGTTACCTTAACTTTTATTTTAGGTTTAATGCCAATTATCTTGGTTTTTTATCAGCTTTATCGTCACCCTATAAAACCGCGCCAACAAAAAATATTTTATCCTTGGTTAGTCTTCCTTGGCCTAACAATTATTCTTTCTCTTTTTATTTCCTTTGACATAAGTGCTAGCTTAGTTAATCTTTTCCGCCTGCTAAGCTTTTTCTCACTTTTTCTTTACAGCTACTTAATTTTTAATACGCCTCAAAAATTAAGCAATCTAGCTCGTTGTTTAATTTTTACTGCGATTGTGCCGGCTGCAGCCGCTTGGCATCAATTAATAAATCGGGGTGGATTTTATGATGGTGAGCAGTGGCGTGTTTTAGGGACTTTCACCCACCCCAATATGCTCGCGCTTTATTTAGTCTTGGTGATTTGTTTAGCGCTTTTTTTATTTTTAAATTTACGCCAACAGGTTATTGAACGCTGGCCTTACTTACTCCTAAGTTTATTTTTCCTAATTCCTCTAATTTTCACTTACACCCGGATTGCTTGGCTGGCTCTAGCGGGAATTTTAACAATTGTTGGACTTATTTATTTCCGCAAACTTCTCCTGATTGGGGTTCTAGCCTTTTTACTTTTTTATACTTTTATTCCCTTCTTTCAGGAGCGCGTAAACACCTTATCTAGTATTGGGGTCACTGGCTCCGCTTCCTGGCGTCTGGATTTATGGCGCGACATTGGTGGTTACATCAAAAAAAGCCCTTGGCTGGGCTATGGACCTGGAACGGCTTCAGTTTTTTTAGGTAAAAATATTCCTCGCCTCATGATGGATACTGAGCCACACAATGATTATCTTCGCATCTGGCTTGAAGGTGGAATTATTCTACTGCTTAGCTATTTATCAATTTACGGAGACCTGTTGCGGCGCTTCTATTTAGGATTTAGAAAAGAAAAGCGGCCTCGTCTAAAAATGCTAACATTCTTTGTCGCCATATTTACTTTAGGAATTTTAGGAGCCAGTTTAACTGATAACGTTATCAAAGATGCAGTAATGCAGTGGAATTTTTGGATTCTTGCCGGGTCGCTCCTGGCTGTTTTAGGCTTTAACCCTAAAAAACAGGCTTAAAAAAAGCTCCCGACTGGGAGCTTTTTTAGCTGTTATATATTTTCTTCACTCTCTTCAATTATTGGGACAATTCCTCCTTCACTTAAACTTCCAGTGGGGAGATATAATTCGTGGATAATTTCATTATCGTTATAAATCTTTTTATAGGTAATTACCCGACCATTCTCATCTCGCTCTAAAACCTGAATACGCGCCGGATCAAATAAAGGGCTAACATTTATTCCCATTTGTTCTCGTTCTTCTTCAGTAGCAAAAACCACTTGAATCTGTTTAGTAAAAGGAGCGTTCCAGTTACTGGCTTCGCGAGCAGTGGGAGTGTAAGCGGGTGACTGATCCAGATTTTGCTGTTCTGCATTAGCTTCGTTTTCTACATCGGGGAGTTTTTGTTTATTTTTATAAAAAATAAAACTTAAACCAAGCAGTAGGAAGAAGATAATTGCAAAAAAAATAATTTTTTGTTTTTTATTCATATTGACGTTTTATTGTTCTTTTATGATATGGCACGGCTCCCCTGGTAAACACTCAACATTACCACTACAATCATTGTAACAATATACGAAGCCTAGTGGAACTGGTTTTGTAGCAGTCTCTCTAAATTCACAAACACCATTACCACAAACACTGCAATCTATATAGCAATTAGAAGGAGTTTCTCCGTAAGAGCTGTCACAAATACCATTGCCGCAACGACAGTCGGTAAGACAAGTTCTCCAATTTTCTCCATATTGAGGCTCGCAAGTACCGTTACCGCAGGAGCAATCTTGAAGGCAATTATATCTGGTATCAACCCCATCACAAATACCATTGCCACAAGAACAGTCACGAAAACATGTTGACATGGTTTCTCCAATTGCTGGCTCACAAACACGGTTACCACAAGAACAATCATCTTTACAAACAATCTTTTTTAAAGTCTCATTATAGCTCTCACCTGCAGAACAAACACCATCACCACAACGATCGACGTTTGCTAGCGTTGAGCAACCAGGATTAGTTCGGATCACGCCACCAACCGCACATTTATTTGTTTCCCCAGTGTCACAAATATTATCCAGACAAGCACAATCAGCTATGCAAAGCAAGTCACTCTCGTTAGCATCGCAAACACCGTTGCCACAAGAACAATCCAAAGAATTCGCAATCGTTTCAATACCAGTGCATAACCCATCACCAATCCATCCAGCTTGACGAGAGTCAGATAAGTTATCTGGGCAATCTTGAGGAGAGTTTGTTGGATCTTCAAGGGTATTACAGACGCCATCGTTTGCAATATTAAGTGGCTCACAAGAGGCAACACCAGCCGCTCCACCCGTCATCGTCCCAGTTCCGGTCGGACATTTTATACAGCTTGAAGCACCAGAATTACTATAGTAATTATAAGGACAATATCGAGGATAAGAAGATCCTTTAGGGCAAAAGCTGCCCGCGGGACAAGTAATCATTTGACAAGTTTTACCAGAGGGGCAAAAAGATGTATTTAAACCTCCAGCATTAGTACAATAATACCCAGCGGCACACAAAGAAGAATCATCACTATTATCGCAGGTCCAGTAAGCATCGGTATGATAAGTGATGCAATCTTCTATGGTGTCAGCACCAGGTGCAATATACGCTAAAGCGGAAGCAACACTAAAATATTTTTTTAAAAACGAATTATTATTATTATTTTTAACCAAAGGGATTAGTGGGTTTGCGCCTTTGCATTCAGTAACGCTTACCGCTGCCTTAAAAGAGCAATTAACTAAGTTATATCCTTTGTCGCCACAATTATTAGGACAGAGTTCCCCTTCTGCATTATAACCGCAAGTCCCACAACCAAGGGTTGGAGGAGGAGCACAATCTTGTTTGCACTCGATTTGTTTGCTGCTATCGCTTACTGTATAAGCTTCACCGCCGTCAACATAACCGCCATAAATTTTAACGGTTTTTTTAACATCATCACAAACCATGTGATCGATGTTTCCTGTCCAAACTAAAATAGTATTAACAATCGGAACCCAAATCCAGCGGCTGGTTTTTTTTTGGCAAGTTTTTTCCCAATAAGTACTTTCTTTAGGGGGGTTATAAGAGACCCAGACTTGAACCCCGCTATTTGTTTGACAAATTCCATCACCACAATAACCGCTCGGGCGATAACAATCATCAGGGCAGTTAGTCGGATTTTCTGTTGACGACTGACAAACACCATCACCACATTCATTTTTTTCAACACAAGCGGGTGATCCATCAAGAAACGAATTGAATTCCGGAGAAGTTTTATTCCCCACAAAAAGAGTCGCCGAACAACGATTTATAAAAGAATAGATACCGTTAGTATTGCTTTTTGCCCCCGTAGCTTCTTGCCCTCTTCCGTCGCTTAAACGGTTAAAATTTTTAACTTGGCTTTTGAAAATGCTAATAAGGTCATCTCCCTCAGTAGCTAAACTAGGGGTGGAGAGGAAGAAAAAAAGAGTTAATAAAAATAACCCTAAAAAAATTACCCTAAAGGATTTTTTCATAAAATTTTTTATAATAAATAACTAAATAAATTATAACCATATTTTTTGTTTTTTGCAATAAAAAGAAAGCGGGGTGTTTATTGCAAACACCCCGCTGGGTTTATCAGTCCTGTATTAAACGAACACTAATTCCCTTCCAATGAGGGTTAAGACCACCGCAAGCGAAACCATCTTGGTTATAAAAGCAATGGGGGTTATAGGCGTATTGAGGCAAAGCCGGCTCAATTTCTCCTGTCCAAAAACTCGCAAACGCTCCTAATCCTAAAAATTCTGGTTGGTCATAGCTATTACCTGAAGACGATCTTGCTCCTGCTGGTAAAGCACTAAAACCGCTAGCATTGGTTGCTCCCACATTTGGAGATTGCCAATCCGGAGTGGTAGTTTTCATCTTTCCGCCAGCGTATTGATCAAGGTAGTCATCTAATTTCCTAAATTCCTCTATCGTCGGCGTATGAAAACCGGCAATGAATCCTCTGGGATCAGAAGCGGCATAGAAGTTATAAAGAGCACCATATCTTTCTCCTAACTCCGGGTCGTTATTATAGTAACAATAAGCAGGAGTTTTGAGATTGTACCACTCTTCATTACTCTCAACATTCGGAAGCGGATCGCCGTTTAGAAAGTGAGTGGCTTTCAAGTTTTCTTTGAGAAAAACTTGAGAACCAATAGTGATTAAACAGTACTTATTGCCATCATAGTCTTCTACTGCGGCCGTTTGAAAGATGGTATCCAGAACAAAAGGAGAATCATTTATTACTTTAACTTGCACAGGGTAAATTGTATTCTTTGCTAATTTATCCATTTTGAATTTTAAAGTTAAAGACTGATCACCACTATAAGTTCCAGGCGCCATTTGCACTTCCTTTTTGTTATTTAACTGATATTCCAACTCAATCTTAGTGTTAGCTAGATGCGGAATCAATTCAATCTCCACCTCAATAAAGTTGTAGTCGCTAGTAGTTTTCTTTATTTTGAGGTTTGTATGCTTCAAAGTTTTAAAACTAAGAGCATTGGCAGTAGTGACATAATCCCAGGCGCCATCTAAACGGAAAATCAGGGCTCCGCGCAATTGATAATCTTTTTCCGGAACCAGGCCGGTTAATTCTTGTTTAATCGTTTGTGTGTCTTGACCACTGATTCGTCCGGCTTCAATCTTATGCCAACTTCCATCAGCAAAATATTCAAACTGTACTTCCAAGTTTCGCCCACCGGCAGAAACTCGAGCAACGAGGGTTACACTAGTCCCTCGAACATTTTCCACCGAGATATTAATACTCGGTTCATAGACAACGGGTGGTTCTTCGGGCTCACAAGAGGAGCAGGAGAAAAGCACCGTCAAAGCGGTGGTCAGAAAGGCTATCGCCTTCCACAGGCCAGAAATTTTTTTTGTCTTCATTTTTCTTATTATTTTGTTGTTAATTTACAGATTTATTTATAGCCTTATTATAGCCTAAAATGAATCTTTTGTCAACAACAATAACAAGATAATAAAAAAAATCGTCTTAATTACTAAGACGATTTATTTTTCTTTTTTCACCTCTCTATCCAGCCCTTATCTTGATTGGGGCGAACATGGACTATTCCGCGTTCAAACCTTCTGGCAAAACCGCCCGGCTCTTCATAAAAAAAACCAAGTGGTTGACCGAGATCAAGACTATACTTAGATTCATAGGGAGTGTTTTGTCCGTAGGAAAACCAAGTATTATCTAATAACAGCGCCGAGCAAATGGTAAAAAGCCAGTTGTCTAACTTTCCACTCCGAGCATTAAACAAAGCAATTTCCATGCCAGCGGCATTGTTTAGGTTATCAAACCAACTACCAATATAATGCTCTGGAAAATTTTCGAACTGTTTCCCATCACAAATATTCATGTAATACCCATGCCCGCCATTACCGATTATTAAAAAATCTTGACCCATTGCTTCCCTGACTTTCTTGAGAAAATATTCGTTCCCCAAGCGCCATTGACGATCAAGCTCTGGATAATTATCGGGTAGGCCGTCAAAATCAGAATCAACCCCATCTTCTAAGAAAGAAATATCTCGGAAGAGGTCATCATCCAAAATTCCATCAAGGCGAATTCCCTGTCGACTATAGGCACCAATAATATCTTCAAGATAACGCTCGGTAAACCACTCAATATAAGAGTAACTTTTACCAGCAATTTCATAACGCCACCCATCTAAACGAATGTTCATCATCACTGTTCCTGGCCAGAAGGTAAGGTTATTACCACCTGGACTATGGAGGTACCAATGAGAAAAATTCTTTAAGTAGGCAACAACATCCAAACTCCAGGGTTTATCTGGAAACATCGGTTCATGCCACTGCATCTTCTCAACATAAGCAAGAATTTTAATTTCTGGCTTGATTTGTCTGAGGTAACGCAGACTGGCTACGGAGGTATTAATTACCTCATGATCAACAATAACCATGTCGTAGCCGCGATATGATTCTGCTTGAGAAATACTTAAGTTCGGCAAATAGTGCATTACATAAGTTTTCTGAGCAAAAATAGCGCTACTAAACATTGCCAGAGCAATCAGTAATACTACTTTTTTCATTTTATAATAATTTTTGTTAATGTTCTTTTTTTGTAAACTAACTTTAACAATTTATACTTATTTTGTCAATAGTCTTAGTTGATAAACAAAGCCCTTCATATAACTTGACATTTTTTATAAAAAAATGTATAGTAGGGGGTAAATTTAAAAATAAACATATGAAAAGAATTTTCAAATGGAGCCTACCCATTCTCGGCCTAAGCTTAGCCTGGGTTTTAATTTTTGCTCCCAGTGCTAAAACCAGCTATGTTTCTTATTATTCTGGCGATGCAATTAGCTATAAAAATGAAGTAATCATTGCCACGACTGATAGTGGTGCCTTAGAAATATATCGTCAAAATGGAAAAAATATTGAACGTACAGCTCGCCTTAAAGCAGAGGCGACTGCTTGGGGGGATGAGTTTAGCTCAGTTAAGCTTGATTACAGCGGTAATCGCTTATTAGCTTATGCAACAGCCGGCTTCTCTCTTTATCAATATGATTTAAGTAACCCAGAACAACCCAATCTTTTACAAAAAAAGACAAATACTTATTTTGAGTGGTACCAAAGAGTTGATAAGCTTGGCAGCCACTTAGTCACAAGCAGTGAAAAAGGAGTAAAGGTTTGGCGCGTTGATGGAGAATTATTTGATGTTATCGATTCTTATCCAGTTATCGTTAGCAATGGCTTAAGCATTCGTTTTGATGCTGCTGGTCGCTACATTATTAGCGTCGGTGAAGACAATCTAGTTCGAGTTTATGATACAACAAAACGCGCTGAAATAAGTCGCTTCCCTGTCAATTACCGCAACGAGAGTGACCAAAAGAGACTTCAGTTTGATTCACTTAATAATGAAATACTAATTTTTGACGATTTCTATCTTAAACGCTTTTCTTTGGCTGGCGACTTGTTAACCTACCACCCTAACAGCTCTTTCAATGGTTATAGCGTTGAAGCCAGTGGCAATCCTAACTATGTTTATGCTGCCAACGGAGAAAGCATTATGCGTTTATCAAAGAAAAATTTTAGAGATGGCTTAAAAATTAGCGCTGGCAATCTAAACCGTAACGGCTGGGGAATGGGTTTAAAATATCTTAATGTTGGTGGTCAGGAACGCTTAATTGTCTTTAATGGTGGTGGGATTGTTGTTTTAAACTCTACTTTAGAAAAAATTGCGGCCATCAATGCAAGTGAGGTTGCTGAAAACCCAAAAGCTAAAGAAGCTCTGTCTCTTAACTCTGAATCTTACTCAGCCAGCTCAGGGGCTAAATTCAATTTGCGTGGAACCGGCTTCTTCCCTAATGAAGAATTAATAATTAAGTTTGCCAATGAGAACAGTCTTATTAACGCTGATAGTAACGGCCGTTTTAGCACTACCTTGACTGTCCCCACTTTAAGCAATCGCCTCACCGATATAAAAGTTAGCGGCCAAGATTCTAATCTAACTTATAGTACTAGCTTTGAGATTAGGCAATAAAATTTAAGTAAACAAAAAAAAGCTCGCCAATTGGCGAGCTTTTTTTTATTTAAAAAGTTTATCTCGGTCTAGAGTTCCGGACCAATATTTTTTGAGAGTTTCGTTTTGATAAGAAAAATTATTTAAACGACTGCCTGATTGTTTCTGAAAATAGAGTTCATAGTTAATCGAATTAATTTTTTCTGGTAAATAATAACTTAAACTTATCTCTTTTTTTGTCCCCGGTTCAATACTCCAGAAAAAACCAAAAACTGTCTTATCAAGAGCCTCGTCTGTAGTAACGGAGAAATCAGTTAAACCACTGTGGTCTATCAATTCACTGCCCCTTGGCGCCAAAATACGAGTATAGCTGCGATAACGAGTTGTCCGCCAATCAAAACCGCCTTCATGGTGATAATCTAGTTTAATCGTCGCTACTAAACGCTGATCACCGCTAATTTGATAATTAATATTTTTCCGCATCACCGCGTCAGTTTTATAAGCAGCCAGATTGGCATCAATAACCATTAAATAATCATGACTAGGTTTTTTTATTTCCCCGCCCCAACCTAAACCGCTAATTAGATTTTGATAATTAGCATCATTGAAATAAATTTGTAAATCTCGGCGTACCTTAGCCTCATCCATAATTTCTAAAACTTCTGAAAAACGGCTTAAGGGAATAGTAAAAAGGCGCTCCTTTAGCTCAGAAACAATTTCATTAATAATTTCTTTACGATCCCAAGAGCTAATTTCTTGCTCGGCGTAAGCGATTTCTACATTATATTGTAAGAGTGACTGAAAATTTTCACTAGTATAAACATCTTCACCAACCGTAATTGGTCCAACAAAATCTAATAAACGAGAAATTAAGCCTGGGTTAATCGCCAAAACCGCCACCGGCTGATTTGCTGTCGGACCAGTGCAAGCACTCTCATTCAAATACATTTTCTGAACCTGTCTAGCAGCAGTCGGCCAATCAGGAGACCAGTTAGCGTCTCTTAACCACCAATATTTAACTTTCATATACTTAGCCACTGGCTCTGGCGGGGTCTCAAACAGTTTATCAATACAGGGCATATCTAGATGATAGACGTCTTCGGTAATAATCTCCCCTAAAGATCCGTTTTTTACTTTTATTAAGCCATAAGTACCAATAAAGCCACCGCTCGGCCGCAATTCATCGTTATTTTGTAGAACCAAAAGGAAAACACTTTCCTCTGGATAACCAGCTAAGCCGGGAAGCATTTGGGCTAAGGGCGAAAGAGTTGTTAGAAGATTATTAGCCGTATTTAATTTTTCCTTTAAATCACTTATCTGCGCTTCAAAGGGGAGCAAAATCCCAACCCGATGAATTTGATCAAGGTTTAAAAGGGCTAAACCTAAATTAGCTTTCAAACCCTTTAGTTCTGGAGCGGCCTGATATAAAAGTGCTAGCGTTTCCTGTTTTTCGCTTTCCGCTAAGTCGCCAAAACTGTGAGTAGCCAGAGAACTTTGTGATAAATTTTCTAAAAGAAGACTAGCTTGACTAAAAGAGCGGCTTAAAATTTCCACTGTTTTGGTTAAATATTCAAGATCATCCAAGGAAACCGAGACCGGAGCAAAATTAGCAGCCACCTTATTGTTCTTTATATCTTCAAGATTAGCTAAGGCCTCTTTGAAGGCAAGTGTTGCCAAATCCGACTCTAGTTTAGCATCGAGATAGCTCCCCCCTTGGACTAAGTTAAAAGCTGTTTCTAAATTGTTTTTTCCTTTAGTTAAATTGCGATAAAAATCTTGAGAAGCGCCCAATTTATTAGAGAGCGAAAGAGCAAAAAAAATCAGAATTGCCAAAAAAGCTAAAATTAAAATCACTATTATTCTGCCCGTATTTTTAAGACCTTTTTTCATAAAAGCTAATTATTTCGTCGCTTTAGTTAGGTGATCGCAAAAAACCGTTTTTTTAGAACTTAAAATATTATTTAAGAAAATATCTCCCAATTCGAGTCGATAAGAATACTCCGCTTCGGTCATTAAAGTGTAATTAATTTCACGACCTAGTTCCTGTTCAAATGAGCGTAAACGTTTTAAAAATAAGTCTTTTTTTAAATCGCCAACAATTAATAGGTCGGTGATGTTTTCAGGACTATTAACAAAAAAACCACTCAGAATAAAAAGTTGCGGCGTACAAATTTTTTGCACATCAGCAATAAATTTACTAATACCGCTTAATTGAGCCTTTAAAAATAAAGCCCGAAGTTCATTAAAAAGTAAAAAATTAGCATTAACTGCATAGTACTTTTTTTCTTTGGCACTTGTCTCTTTGTCGGCAACTTCAATTAAGCCCAATTCTTCAAGGTTATTAAGCTCACGACGAACAGAGTTAACTTGCAGGTCAAGATCGCGAGCCAGCTGACGCAAATAATGCTGTTTATCTGGTTCAATTAAAAAAGCGTTCAATATTTTTACTCGAGCCTCAGAACCAATTATTTTATTCAACATAACTTTATCTATTTATGATTTTATAGTATAATATTGGCAACGAGGAGTCAAACAAAAAACGATAAAATACGCTAAAAAAACCAGATAAAACTGCCTCGATTTTTGAGCTTATGTCTAATAAAATTGCTTCGGTTATTTTAAACTCCGGCCGCAGTGATGATTACGCTGGGGAAGCTTATGTTTCTCAGCCGGATTCTCACAAAGAGCGCCTGGCTGGTAAAATTTTTGTAGTAGCCGAAATGACCGCTCGTAAAAGCGAGTCCCAAAAAATAATTAGCTTTCTCGCTAATGTTTTTGAGTATAATTATTATGGCGATGAAAAGCTTTTACTTCGCGAAAAGCTCGATGATTTAGAGGTGGAAGACATCTTTGAAAGTGTTCTTGCTAAAGTCAATCAGGCCTTAATTGATTTTTTAGAAGAAGAACGTCTTCGCCTTAATCCGGAAACAAGCAACTTTACTTTAGGAGTTATTTATAATAATAAGCTATATTTTTCCACCTACGGGCGAAATAAAGCTTTTTTAATTTATCGTCGTCAGGGGGATTATGAAATTTTAAATGTAGAAATGACCGCTAAAGACGGTGGCGCTGTTAATAGCAAACTCGAGCTTGATGAAGATGGTGAACCTCTTGACCCACCGGTGACCAAAATTTTTTCCTCAGTTATAAACGGTGAAATCCCTCCATATTCTTATTTTTTATTCACAAATGAAGCCTTGCCGGAATATCTGTCACACGGAGAAATGGCCAACATTATTACCAAGCTGCCCCCCATGGTCGCTGCTGAACAAATTAAAAATTTCTTAAAAAGTGTTAATTCTTTTGTTCCCTTTTTAGGTATTATTATAAAGAGTAATATTGGTGGAAACTCAGTAGATGATTTTAATTATGACGATGAAACTCGGCCAGCCAGACACTTAGCTGATAATTTGCCCCCTCAACAAACAAACACTAAAAAAGCCCAATCTTCAATTTCTCACCTTAATTACACCGAACAAAAAACTGAAAAAATGCTTGCTTCGGCTGGAGTAATTAATTTCAAGAACCTAACACGTTCATTTAAAAATACCCTTAATCGTTTTAAATCACCAAACAAAGAAAAAAAATCAATCCTCACTTATCAAGAGGATGGCACAGCTATTACTCCAAGCGCTAAAGAAAAAAGTCACCTAAATTTACCACTCCGCGACTCCTTCTTAATAAAAAGTAAAGTTTCTTTTAAAAAATCGCCCCAATTAAATAGAAAAAAAATAAAAGGCTTCTTTAAGCGTCTACTAATTATTTTTACTCCCAGTTTTTGGACCAATATTTTTAGTGCTCTTGAGTCCTGGCTCCGCTCTTTAAGTCGTCAACACAAATTAATGGCCGGCTCTGGTTTAATTTTAGTAATTATTTTGAGTATTTCCTTGGTGGTCACACGGCAAAATAATCAGCGTCGAGAAGCTGATGAAAAATTCGCAGCCGTTGCTACACAAATTAAAGAAAAGCAAGGAGATATTTTTCGATATGCAGCAGTTGATAATATTTCAGCAGCTCTTGGCGTTCTAAATCAAGCTTTAAGTCAATTAGAGCAAACCACCCCTTATTCTGAGGAAAAAATTAACGAGAAAAATTCCCTACACAAAGAACTCTTAACTGAAAATGACCGAATTCAAAAAATAGTTCGCATCGAAGAACCTGAAGAAATTTTTAACGTTATTAGTGTTGAAGCTAATGCTCAAGCTAGCAGCATCGCGGTCGTTGCTGGCAATCTTTATGTCGCCGATAAAAATCAAGCTAATCTTTACACTCTCAATTTAGACAATCTTCAAATCGGGTCTCTATCTTTACCAACTAGCGCTTCCCTATCACGGCCAATTGTTTACAAAGAAACAGTTTTCTATTTAGCCGGGAGTGAAGAAATTATCTCTCTAAAAGAAGGCGAAGCTTCAATAATGAATGTTAATCAAGAGGTTTCCCCTGGCAGTCCAATTGCTTTCTATGCTGACCGTTTGTATGTTTTAGATAAGGACGCCAATCAGATCTTCCGCTATAACCGTAGTGGCAATAATTTTGTTTCTCGGACAAACTGGGCTCAAGGAGAAAATAATTTTAGTGACGCTAGTGATCTTGGTATTGATGGTGATATTTATATTGCTCAAGAAAATGGCGATTTAATGCACTATTACTCTGGCCAAAAACAAGATTATAAAAGCCTAGCTATTGAGCCACCTATTTATGGCAACCGCTTAATGACCGACGAAGACCCAAGTGGAAATAATTATCTATTAGATAGCCGCAATCAACGCTTACTCGTTTTAAATAAAGGTGGTGGTTTAGAAAAGCAATATTTGTTTGATATTCCAATTAACGACTTTACTCTAACAGAAGATAGGAAAACGATTTTTATCCTCTCCGGCAATAAAGTTTTTAAATTTTCTTCTTAAGCTTAAATTGAACAAAAAAAAGCCCGCTATTAAGCGGGCTTTTTTGTAGTAACTAAGAGCTTATTTTAAAGTAACTTTAGCCCCAGCTTCTTCTAATTCTTTCTTAATTTTTTCAGCATCTTCTTTTTTAACGCCCTCTTTAACAACTTTTGGAGCACCATCAACTAAATCTTTTGCCTCCTTTAAGCCTAATTCAGTCACCGCTCGAACTGCTTTAATGACAGCAATTTTATTAGCGCCAGCATCAGTTAACTCAATGTCAAAACTGTCTTTTACTTCTGCTTCAGCAGCTCCAGCTGCAGGGCCTGCGGCCATCATCATTGCTGGGGCGGCGGCAGAAACACCGAATTTCTCTTCTAACACTTTGACCAATTCCGCGAGGTCAAGAACACTTAATTTTTCAATTTGGCTGACTAAATCCTGAAATTTTTCAGGAACGACAACCTCTTTTTTTTCGTCTTCCATAATTTTATAATTTAGTTTTTATTTTAAATTAAATAATAATATCTTTAAGCAGTCTTTTCGCTAAGCGCCTTTAAGACGTTAACTAAGCCGCGCAAATTACCGGCCAGAACATTAACAAAACCGGAAACCGGGGCATTGATAGACCCAAGCAACTTTGCATAAAGTTCCTGTTTACCAGGAATATTAGCTAAGTTAATTGCCTCCTCTTTTGATAATAGGCGACCATCCATCACTCCGCCTAAAAAGAAAATCTTTTCCTCCTTGCCTTTGCTAAAATCTTTAACAGTCTTAGCGGCAGCAACCTCATCATCATAAGAAAAAATTGCCGCGACCTTTCCCGTCAACATTTCTTCCTGAGAAGCATCGAGACCACCATCTTTTAAAACCTTTTTTAATAAGGTCTTTTTAGGAACATAATATTCTCCGCCGACAGCTCGCAATTGAGCACGCAAAGCTTCATTATCACTTACTCCTAAAGCATTAAAGCCAGTAAAAATTACCGATTTTGAACGCTTCATTTGCTCATCTAAAGTGCGCAGAATTTCTTGTTTTTGAATCTTACTTTTGGGCATATAATAATTTTAATAAAAAACACGACTTGATCAGCCGTGGCGCAATACGAAAAAATCGTTACTTGTCGCCTACCGTAAGACTTATGATTGCTGACGGTCTCGGGCTGATTTAATTGTTTTAATCTTAAACTAAGATAAAGAAACTGTCAATAGCGGGGGGGTAAGCCCCCCCTCCCCGCTGCTTAAATTTATTTTACTTTATAGGTTAGAATTACAGAGACACTTACTTCATTTTCACCAGTTTGAATATTAGGAGCGCTAACTGATTCTAATCCTGCCGCTGAGTCCATCATTTTATTATATGAGGGGGTAATAATTTGCGAAGAATAACCTTCCTCAACATTTAACAAGCGTCCAAGTTTTAAGCCGGATTGAGCAGCAATTTCTTTTGCCTTATTTTGAGCTTTAGTGATTGCCGCCGCTCGTGCTTCCGATTTTAAAGATTCGTCATCATCAATCGTAAAAGAAATATTACCAACCTGATTGGCCCCCTTCTCTGTTGTTTGAGAGATTACTGAACTAATTTTTTCTAAATCTCTAATTTTAATTGTTAAACTTTGAGTGACCTCATAACCAACTAACTGTTGGCCGCGGCTTTCTGTCCAGTTGTATTCTGGACTCAAGCGATAATTTGAAGTTTTAATATCTTTCTCCTCTACCCCTAAATTGGCTAATTCCTCAATGATGTCATTAGTCTTATTATTGCTCTCATTGGCCGCCTCTTGGGGGGTACTTTTAATACCGCTTCTAACGCCTACTTCCAAGCTGGCAATGTCAGCTGGCGCATAAACAGTTTCTTCGGCGCTAACGGTAAAATATTCAGTTGTTTTATCCTTGTTAACTAAGGCAACGATTGCCACTGCCCCTAAGGTCAAAATTGCAATCGCCAAAATTAAAACAGAAGCTCTTTTCATATTTTTTATTTATTTTATAAACATCTTTATTATAACCGAAATGAGCGCTTCCGTCCATAATTAGCAAAACGATGCGCTTCATCGCGAACTTGTAGTAAAAGTGGTTTTAGTTCACGAGCATACTCTTTAAAACTGGCACTACTGCCAGCCGGAAAAACTAATTTATCTCCACCGGCTTTTGAAATGCCAACAACAGGAATTTTTTGATGAAGCGTTTTTAGGTGGTGAGTTAAAAAACTAATTTGCGGACGGCCGCCATCAATTAAAATTAAACTGGGGTCTAACCATTCTTGATGTTTTAGACGCCGCCTTAGAGTTTCTAATAAGGCCCGCTCATCATCGCCAGCTGGAGCTTCTTTTATTTTAAAAAGGCGATATTCGTCTTTGGCGGCAAGACCGTTTTCAAAAACAACCATCGAGGCATAAGTTTCCTGTCCAGCAAAATGAGAAATATCATACCCTTCGATTCGAGTCGGTCGTGGCCGACTTAAATCACTTTCTCTCTCTAATAAGGCTACATCTTGAAGTTGCTTTAAAGCACGCGCCTGTTCGGGGCTATCTTGGCTTAACTTCTTTAACAAACGCTTCTTTTGCCCACCAAGAAACAAGCATAAATTATCAAGATTGCGACGGTAAGCGGTTGGAGTAATTTTACCCAAACAAGCCCCCGGACAAAGTCCAATCTGATAATCAAAACAAGGCTGACCACTTAAAGGTTGGCAGTTACTCCAGGGAAAAATTGGCCGAATTAAGCGAAGAGCAGTCATCAACAAACGGCGTGATTGATAAGGACCAAAAACCTTGGCCTTAGTTGGTGGCCATTTCTTTAAGTCGCGCCCCCTAACAATTAGCGGCCGCCCGTAATCACCACTAGGAATTACCAAATAAGAAAAAGAGCGATCATCACGATCAACAATATTATATTTAGGCCAATACTCTTTAATATATTTAGCCTCCCAAATAATAGCCTCCAGTAAAGAGTCACTCTTCTCCCATTTAAGCGAGGCTGATTGGGCGACCATCTCAGCAATCCGAGGATCAATTTTTTTTTGAAAATACTGCTTCAAACGATTTTTTAGATTGACCGCTCGTCCAACATAAAGAACCTTGCCATCACCACCTTGCCAAAAATAAACACCGGGTCCAGATGGCGCGTCTTTAACTATCTTTTTTAAATTTGTCTGATTAGAAGCTAACATTATTATTTAAGAACTTCTTTAAGGTAAGGGGCGGTTAAACTTTTTTTAGATTCAGCCACTTTTTCTGGAGTTCCAACGGCCATTATTTTTCCACCCAAGCGACCGCCCTCAGGTCCCATATCAATTAAATAATCCATTGATTTAAGCATATGTAAATTATGCTCAATAACTAAAACCGAATTTCCCCGACTAACTAACTCATTTAAGACTTTTAAGAGCATCTCGATATCGCGATAATGAAGACCGGTGGTTGGCTCATCAAGTAAATATAAGGTGCGCTGCGTAGCTACTAAGCTGAGTTCCTTGGCAATTTTGATTCGCTGCGCTTCCCCGCCGGAAAGAGTAGTTGCTGATTGCCCCAGCTTCAAATAACCCAAGCCAACCGCTTCTAAAACTTTCATTTTATCGGTGACATAATGATTATCGCCAAAAAATTTAAGTGCTTCGTCGATTGTTAAATCTAAAACTTCAGCGATATTTTTACCTTTATATTTAACTTGCAAAGTTTCTCGACTAAAGCGACGCCCTTGGCAAACATCACATTCGACATTAATTGGCGGTAAAAAATTCATCTGAATTTGAGTTTCCCCCGCTCCACGACAACTTTCGCAGCGCCCACCTGGAACATTGAAAGAAAATCGGGAGGCACTATAACCGCGCTCTTTTGCCTCTGGAAGTTCAGCAAAAAAATTACGTACCGCCGTAAAAAAGCCAGTATAAGTAGCCGGATTAGAACGAGGCGAACGCCCAATTGGCGACTGATTAATTACCACCACCTTGTTAACATATTCCGCCCCTTTTAATTCTTGTAAATCGCTCAATCTTGCCTGACCAGGCCGAGCTTTAATTTTTCGTAAATTTTTATAAAGAACATCATACATTAGGGTTGACTTACCCGAACCAGAAACGCCGCTAATACCAACTAAACGCCCCAAAGGGATTTCCACCTTTAAATTTTTAAGATTATGCTTGGTGGCACCAATTAATTTAAGGGCACCATGGTTCTGTTGACGGCGTTTCTCTGGAATAGCAATACTGGAGACTCCGCTTAAATATTTTAGAGTCAAAGATTTTTTTATCGCCGATGGTGATTTTAAAAGTTTATCTAAATAATCACAGGCCATCACTTCCCCGCCAGCAACACCAGCCAAAGGACCAATATCAACCAAATAATCAGAAGCTAAAATACTACGCTCATCATGCTCAACCATAATCACCGTATTATTTTTATCGCGCAAAGTCTTTAATGTTTCTAGTAAACGGTCAGTGTCCCGTTCATGGAGGCCGATTGTCGGTTCATCTAAAACATAAAGAGTTCGAGATAATTGGGAGCCAATCTGTGAAGATAAGCGAATCCGCTGAGCTTCGCCACCAGACAAACTCTCAGACTCACGGTTTAAAGATAAATAATTAAGACCAACTTTATTTAAAAATTCCAAACGATTTAAAATTTGAGTAACAACATTCTCAGCAATAGTTAATTCTCGGGCGCTCATTTTTTGATAATAATTCCAAAAGAATTCATAAAGTTCAACAAGAGACAAAGCGCTAAGCTCAGCTAAGTTAAAATTATTGACGCGAACCGATAAAGCTTCAGTTCGCAAACGCTTCCCTCGACAAGTTGAACAAAGCTCTTTAGAAAAGTAGCTATGACGACCTAAGCCACCACAATCAGGGCAAGCGCCATGTGGTGAGTTAAAAGAAAAAAGTCGCGGCTCAACTTCCGGAAAAGCAAAATTATCATGTGGGCAAGTCCAATTGGAAGACAATAATAATTCTTGATCTTTAAACTTAGCAATCACTAAGCCATTAGAATAATCCAAAGCGCTTTCAATTGCCTCAAATAAACGCGTTTCATCTTCTACTGAAGTTTCGTCAATCACAATCTCAATACTGTGTTTTTTGCGAGCCGCCAATTTTATTGAATCACGAAGTAAATGATAGTCTCCATCAATCCGGGCCCGATCATAACCACGGTTTAAGTAATTATAAAGAAGCTGATAATATTCACCGCGCCGGTCGCGAATAACCGGACTTAAAATTTCTACGGTTTCCAAAGACAGTCCTTTCATTTTCTGTAAAACAATATCAACCATCTCTTCAATAGTTAATCGTTCAATCTTGCGGCCACAGTTTGGGCAAAAAACTTCACCAACCCGAGCATAGAGTAAGCGCAAATAATCATGAACTTCAGTTAAAGTCCCAACTGTTGAGCGTGGATTATGAGAAAGTGCTTTTTGGTTAATCGAGATTGCCGGCGCCAAACCAATTATTTCTTCAACATCGGCTGGTTTTTTCTGACCTAAGAATTGACGAATAAAAGGCGCCAACGATTCCACATATTGCCTCTGCCCTTCGGCAAAAATAGTATCAAAAGCCAGGCTTGATTTTCCAGAACCAGAAACACCTGTAATAACTGTTAATGTATTGTGGGGAATGCTTAAACTGATATTTTTCAGATTATGCATTTTTGCACCCTTAATAATAATTTTATCTTCCATATTTTTTAGGGACGCTTTTCTTTTTGTTTCGAACAGTCCTTTTTTGTTCTTCAAGCTTCGGAGCAGAGACAAAATCTAATAAATCTTCAATCTGTTTGTTAATTGTTTGCGGCTGGATATTATGTTTTTTATTATAAGCCAATTGCTTTTCACGCCGATATTCAACTGATTCAACCGCTTTTCTTATTGACTCTGTTATTTTATCAGCGTAGAGAATAATGCGCCCAGAAACATTACGGGCCGCTCGCCCCATTGTTTGCATTAATGATGTTTCACTGCGCAAAAAACCCTCGCGGTCAGCATCTAAAATAGCAACTAGCATCACCTCAGGTAAATCCAAACCTTCGCGCAATAAATTAACGCCAATTAAAACATCAAAGTCTCCCTGACGAAAAGCTTTTAAAACCTCGGTACGGGCAAAAGTTTTTATATCCGAATGAAGATAATTACTCTGTATACCTTTTTTAGTCAGGTAAGCATGTAAGTCCTCTGCTTGTTTTTTAGTGAGCGTATTAACCAGAACTCGCCCGCCATCAGCGATAATTTGAGCAATTTCTTCTTCTAAGTCATTAATCTGACTGTAGTTAGTTGCTCGATTAAAAACTGGACGAATTTCAATTTTAGGGTCGATTAAACCAGTTGGACGAATTATTTGTTCAACAATTTGCTCTGAATGCTCTTTTTCGTAATCGCCGGGAGTGGCGGTCGTAAAAATCATTTGTCCAACCCGTTCCTCAAATTCTTTAAATTTCAGAGGCCGATTATCTAAAGCTGATGGTAAGCGCCAACCATATTGAACGAGATTTTTTTTGCGCGCCTGGTCACCATTATACATCCCCCTTATTTGAGGGATAGTAATATGCGATTCATCAATAATTGTTAAAAAATCTGCTTGCCCCTTCTCATCTTTGGGAAAATAAGCTAGTAAAGAGTCAGGTGCTTCTCCGGGCCGCTTGCCTGAGAGATGTCGTGAATAATTTTCAATCCCATGGCAATAACCAATTGTTTTAATCATCTCTAAATCGTAACGAGTTCGACGACCAAGACGCTCCGCCTCTAAAAGCAAACCTTCTTTTTTAAAATAACTCTCTCTATCTAACAATTCTTCTTTAATATCGCTTAAAGCAGCGTTAATTTGGGGTTGGGTAGAAATAAAATGTTTAGGCGGAAAAAGAACAATCTCCTTTAACTCTTCTTTTATCTGCCGCGTATTTTCATCTAAAATTTCCAAATGAGCGACCTCTTGTTGTCTTAATTCAATTCGATAAAGAATTTTTTCTGCCATTGGCCTGATTTCAATTACATCGCCCCGGACCCGAAACTGACCAGAATCAATATTTCCAGCCACTCTTTTAAATTGCAACCTGACTAATTGTTTAATCAAATCGGAACGAACCAGTGCTTGACCAAGACTAAGATGCAAGCGTGCCTCTAAATAATTATCAGGCACGCCAAGATTGTAAATGCAAGAAACCGAAGCAACAACAATAACATCCCGACGCGACAAAAGAGCGGCGGTCGTGCCATGACGCAAGCGATCAAGCTCATCATTTATCATTGCCTCTTTATCAATATAGGTATCACTTACCGGTAAATAGGCTTCTGGTTGATAATAATCATAATAAGAAACAAAATAATGAACAGCGTTATCTGGAAAAAAATTTTTATACTCCCGATAAAGTTGCGCTGCTAAAGCTTTATTTGGGGCAATTACTAAAATTGGTTTATTTAATCGGGAAACTATATTAGCAATTGAAAAAGTTTTTCCTGAACCAGTAACCCCTAACAGTGTTTGCGCTCTAATACCAGCCTTTAAACCCGCCTCTAATTTAGCGATCGCTTCTGGCTGGTCGCCCGCTGGAAAAAAATCTGATTTTAAAGAAAAAAGCGGGTCCATTTTTATATATTTAGAACCTTAAGTTAAAGTTTCCCTAACTCTAAATAATCATCAATTCTTAAACTACGGACAAAATCGTCCATATGACTAACAATTACCATTGGGCCAGCGAAATTATTGAAAGCCTCAGCCATAACTGGCAGATGGCGAAAATTTATATGGTTAGTGGGCTCATCTAAAATCAAGAGTCCAGGGCGCATCAAAACTAAGCGCGCTAAAGTGAGTAAACCTTTTTGCCCTTCAGATAAAGAAGCAATTGTGTGCCCCATAAGATCGCCGGTAATTAAAAACCCGGCCGCAACAGAACGCAATTCTTGAACATCGTCACGATCACCCATTGCTTTCTCTAAAGACTCAAAGACGGTATCGGTAAAATCTAAATTAGTAAAATCTTGGCTATAATAACCAACTTTCACTTCCGGAGCGATTTTTGCACCTTCAGCACTACCATCTATTAATGAGCGCAAAAAAGTACTTTTCCCAATACCATTTGGCCCTGTTACCAAAAGATGCATTTTTTTTGTAATTCTTTTTTCAATTGGCATCTCAACCGCTTCGTAATTTTTAATAACCTTTAATGAACTAATAACCACTATATCTCCAGATAAATCTTCTTGAACAGGAATATTAAAAGGGCGAATAGTTTTATCTTCATGGCGAACATCAACTAAATCATCCTCTAATTCCTCGGTTTCCTCACGCATTTTCTTTGCCAATTTGCGCATCTTCCCTCCTTTATGAGAAAAAAAGTTAGCTTTTTCTTTGCGATCAATAATCATTTTTTGAAGTTGCGCATTTTTACGCTGCTCTCTTTCAACCCGTCGAGAAATCTCTTCAACTACAGAATAATAATCGCCTACATAAGTTTCAGCTTTACGATTACGAGCATCTAAATAAATAACCCCCTCAGTAAAACAATTCAAAAAATCAGCATCGTGAGAAATAACTAAAACGGTTTTATCATACATAATCAAAAATTCCAGTAAATGATCGATTCCTTCCTTATCTAAATTATTAGTTGGTTCATCTAACAATAAAATATCAGGCGCGCCAATTAAGGCGCTCGCTAAAAGTAAGCGGGCTTGCTGGCCACCAGACAAACGACCAACCGGTCTATCAAGAGGAAGAACTAGGTTAACCGCTTCCATTGCCTTGGCAATTAAGCTCCGAATATTTTTCGGAACCGGAGAAAACCCTTTAGCCAAATAATCTTCGACTGTTAAAGAAAAATCTTCAGGAGCAACCACTTGAGGAGCAGCGCCAATAGTCGCTCCATTAGTAATTGATATTTTTCCCTCCTTAGGTTTCAAATCCCCCTTTATCAAGCCAAAAATGGTACTTTTTCCAGCACCATTCTGCCCCATTAAAGTTATTTTTGATCCGGTTCGCACCGAAAAAGACACCTCTTCTAAAATCGGTTTCTTAACTATATATTCAAAAGTGACCCCATCAAATCTTAAAATTACTTGTTCCGCCATGTTTTTTCTAATTTAGTTAAATAAGTTCGGTTAAACCATGGGCAACGCTTTCCTTTAAGCCGGCGCTACTAATCTCTACAAAATCTGCCTTCCCTTTAATCGCCTCAATTGTCGAAGCCCCCAAATAAGTCATCCCCGAGGCTAAGCCACCCAAGTATTTTTTAACCACATTCTCAAGCGGTCCAGCCGCTGGCAATAAAGTCATCTCTCCTTCAACATGAACAACCTCGGAAACCTTCTGACCATCTAAAGATAATTTTTTTAAAGTCGCGGCATAACTAGCCATCCCTCGGTATTCTTTGTATTTTTGACCATTCTTTTCTATTATTTCACCAGGAGTCTCGTCGGTCCCAGCAAAAATAGAGCCACTCATAACCGTATCAGCACCCGCCCCAATAGCTTTAGCTAAATCACCGGGCTCTTTAACTCCGCCATCAGCACAAACTGGTACTCGTCCTTGACTGGCCTCATAAGCCTCCATAATCGCAGTAATTTGCGGCACCCCCGCTCCAGCCATAACTCGAGTAATACACATTGATCCCGGTCCAATTCCAACCTTAATAGCATCCGCCCCTTTATTAATAAAATGTTCCGCTGCATCTTTGGTGGCAATATTGCCAACCATAATATCTATTTCTGGATAACTGTCTTTCAAATAATCAAAAACAATATCCGTTCGTTTAGAATGTCCGTGAGCAACATCTAAAACCAAAATGTCAACGCCGGCAGCCACTAAAGCAGAAGAGCGTTCTTTATAATCTTTAACACCAATCGCCGCAGCCGTTAGCAAACCCTCAGCCTTAACAGCTTTAACCTCACGAGCCTGATCAGTAATAGCCAAAAAACGATGAACAACCCCTAAACCGCCTAAACGACCTAAGGCAATTGCCATTTTACTCTCACAGATAGTGTCCATATTGGCTGCCAATAAAGGGATATCAAGAGTGTGGCGCCGGGTCACCCTAGTCTTAAAATTAACATCCTTACGAGAAGCTACCTTATTATACTTAGGAACGATTAACACGTCATCAAAAGAGTAGCCTTTTCCTATAATTCTAGCCATAAAATAAAATAATAAAAATTTAGACGTCCGACTCATTATAAGTAAAAAGCTTATTTTTGACAAGTCTTTTTGGTCTTTTTTAAAACTTGATTTTTTTTGCTTTTAATGTTAGTTTAATAATAAATAACCGTTCATTTAAAAATAAATAACATGGAAAGAAAGAAAAAGGAGGCAGTCATCACAGAGAAAAAAGTGAACCAAAAGAAAGGTAATGTAATTATTGTAGACACTAATGTGTTTATTAATGATTACAGGGCCATTGAAGAATTTATCAAGGGGGACAATCTTTTGATTGTTCCAAAAACCGTAATTGTGGAACTAGATAAACTAAAGAAGAAGCCAGAAATAAAACATGAGGCAAGAATGGCTTCCAATTTAATTCTCCAGTATCACAAAGAGGGTAAGTTAAAAATTGTTTGGCATGAAAATTTTTCCAAACTACCGCTAGACAAGGATGTTCCGGATAACCGCATTATTGCTTGTCTTAACCATATCGTGAAAACAAAAGCAAGTTTGTACAACGATTATCAGAAAATCAAACTGGTAACCGATGACACAAGCATGCTCTTGTTAGCCAGTAGTTTTTTTGAAAAAAATCCACTGGTAGAAGTCGAGCGCTTTAAGAATATCCGCGTTGATATCAAATTAGAGCCTCGTCCTGGTCTAAAGACTGTCAACATCCGAGACACTGATTACGAAGGCACCAATTGCCAAATAAAATTTAGCGAAAAACGTTTTCCAGACTTGAAGGAAAATGGCGGAGTCTTAATTAGCGAGCATGAAGAAGTATCTCTTGCTTACAGAAAAGGAAGAGGGCTAAAAAGAGTTACTCCATATATTTCTGCTTGTGGAATCAAGTCACAAAATGAAGGGACGAGAAATTGGGAGCAAGAATTACTCTTGGCACAATTACTGGACCCGCAAATTAAAGTGGTTTTAGCTTCAGGAAGTGCCGGTTCTGGTAAAACTTTATTAGCTTTGGCTTCCGCATTAGAGCAAAATAAGAGTTATCGAAACATCATCCTGACTCGCCCGACCATTTTAATCGGCGATGTTGACCGCCTTGGTTTTCTACCAGGAGACATAAACGCCAAAATGGCTGAGTATATGGACCCTTTCCTGCAAAATCTAGAAGTAATCATTGACGCTAATGCCAAAAATCCTGATTTCTTTATGCATGGTTTAATCACGCCTGAAAGCGGTTTTACCAACAAAAAGAAAACTTCCAGCTATGAAGAACTTCTACGATCACTAAGGAAAAACCCATTTAATTTTTTAGCCGAGTTAGGAATTAAGGTAAACTCTATCCAGTACTACAAGGGTAGAACTTACCATAAAACCTGCTTGATAATTGATGAGGCTCAGGATTTGTCGCCGATTGAAGTCAAACAAATCATCACCCGCATGGGTCGTGATTCTAAAGTGATTTTAGTTGGAGACTTAGGACAAATTGATCGGCGTTTCTTAAATGCCGATAATTCCGGTCTCGCTTACGCAATGGCTAAGATGGAGGGTAACCCCATGATTGGAGTAACCCACTTAACCCACACCGTAAGGTCTGAGGTGGCTGCTTTTGCAGAAAAAGTATTGTAAAATAAAACTAAGAATTAAGACGGGCCCCTTAAGAGCTCGTCTTTTTTATTATCCGAAGGGACTTGACAGCTTAAAAATTATTTGCTAGGTTAAGAGCCTTGTATTTTTTTATTAACAACAAAATAAAAATTGAATAGTCATGCATGAATTTTCATTAATTCCTCCGCCACAACAGAAAAAATCTCCGGCGGAAAATTTTTTTCCCGAGTGGGCTCCTCACCCCTCGCCAGAAAAAAGAGTTAAAAGCAAAGACTCTGGAACAAGTTCTCCAAAATAAACTCTTTCCTCTTTCCTTTTTAGCGGCCGTCGTAAAGACTGCCGCTTTTTTTATTGCCCAGAGTTAAAAGAGTAGCTATAATAATAATATGAATAAAAAACAAAAAGCTTTTACTTTAATCGAATTACTAACTGTTATTGGAATTCTTGGGGTTTTAATTAGTGGAACTGCTTTTAGTTATCAAATTTACAGAGAAAAATCCCGAGATTCTATTCGCTTGTTAGATATGAAACAATTAGTAATTGCTCTCGAGGCTTATTACGACGACCATAACTTTCAATATCCAGATTGCGACACCTGCGATAATGAAACAAATTGGGATACTTGTTTAAAAACAAAACTATCACCCTACTTGGCTAATATCCCCAAAGACCCTAAGGGGGTAACTCCTTACTGTTATAAGCGCCTAACAAGTCCTAAACCAGACGGTATCTACCCGGCGATTATTAGTTTTGCCCTTGAGCGTGAAAATTCTGATTCCGATGATGCCGTTCCTATTTTACCAACAATTCCTGATAACTATTATCACTACCAAATTGAAGTCTACTAAAAACAGGCCCTGACTAAGGGCCTGTTTTTCTTTCTTCTAAATAATTAAATCTCAGCCAACAATTTCTGAGCATCTTTAGCCATCTCTTTCATTTCATCAGTTTTAGCAACCAGTACTCGCACTTTGCTGTCCGGAGTACTCAAATCAACCTCTACCCCGCTTGATTCATTATTTAATTTCTCATCAATTTTCACACCCAAAAAGGCTAAGCGGCGACAAATTCTTTCACGCAAAATGAAGGAACGTTCACTAACCGTACCCGCTAAAATTAATAAATCCAAACCATTT
The DNA here is from genome assembly GCA_028681575.1 of Patescibacteria group bacterium. Taxonomy (GTDB): domain Bacteria; phylum Patescibacteriota; class Patescibacteriia; order Patescibacteriales; family UBA12465; genus JAEZRQ01. The sequence goes on from JAQUHX010000002.1 coordinate 61,096, forward strand.
AAGGCAGAGGCGGCCTTAGCGACATGTTCACAAACACGATCAACGTAAACTGCAAGCGCTAAAGTGGCATCCTTGTCGCCAGCCGCTTCAAGCTCTAATAATTGGCGAATATCGGAACTCTTGCCGGACAAGCCTAAAAGTCCACACTCTGAATTAAAATAAGCCTCAATTTCATCACTATTTTTTCCTAATTCTTCCATTAAATAAAGAACAGCCCCGGGGTCAATGTCACCCACCCGTGTCGCCATTACTAGGCCATCTAAAGGGGTAAAACCTAAAGAAGTCTGAATGCTGTGCCCATCCTCCAAAGCAGTCACACTAGCCCCACCACCTAAATGGCAGACAACTGTCTTTTTAGGGATACTACCAAGAGCGGCGGCAGCTTGAGCAGTGACCGATTGAACAGAAATACCATGGTATCCAAAACGATATAAACCTAAACGGCGGCTGTCAGCAATTGGGATTGCAAATAAGCGCGCTTTTTCTGGGAGCGTACTGTGAAAAGCCGAATCAGAAATAGCGGCGATTTTTTGATTTTCGCTAAAGAATTTTTTAACACTTTTTATCTCCTGTAAGGCTGGAGCCAAATGAAGAGGCGCTTTTTTTACAGCGACATCAGCCATCTTTAAATATTCATCATCAAGTAAACGATGTTTTAGAAAATATTCCCCCGGAGCAACAATGCGCACACTTACCAAATCCATCTCTTCGCGCCCAGAAATAATTCCCCGTTCAATTAGAGAATCTAAAACCACCCCGACCGACTCAGCGTAAAGATCGTCATCTAAACGGCGCTTATTTTTTTCTCCGGCAACAATTTCGGTCACAATCAAATCCTCCCCTTCTTGTTCAAAGTGGGCTTGATAAATAAGATCTAGGCCCTGATAGAGAGCGTACTTCTTTGAGGCACTCCCTAAATTAATAATCAGATTTTTAATAGCCATATTTTTTAATTAAACAAAATAGGCCTCTTCGCAAGAGACCTATTTTATTTTTATCTAAACTAAACTTCAAATCCTAATTCTTTATTTATC
>JAQUHX010000003.1 GCA_028681575.1 Patescibacteria group bacterium
CGGGAAATGGTAATCTATTTAAATCTTTAATTAACTTCCGTCTTTTATTTATAATTATTCCAGACTTGGAACGATAAGCTAACCCAAGAAGATTATTCCATTTTTTTCCAGATAACAAAAATTCGGCCAATTTCTTAAAGGTAACTTCCCCTTCACCCATAATAACAAAATCAGCTGAAGGCATTGACTCTAAAGCTCGATTGATTTGCAGGGTTGGGAAATAACTACCAATACAAACTGGTGGGATATTTTTCATTTTTTCTTTTAAAACTTGGCAGGTTTTCTCACACCAGCTAATACCATCTTTAGCTATAACAGAAAAACCAATTAAAAATGGATTAAATTTAGATACTTTTAAAGCAACGTCTTCCGGGCTACTGTTTTCCAGGCGAGCATCAATAACCATTAACTCGAAACCAGCTTGCCGTAAATAAGAAGCCAAACAGCCCAAGCCTAAATTTTCCCGAGAAAAAGTTCCTTGAACATAATTGCCACGATTATTGGCACTGATTAAAATTATTTTATTGTTCATTTTTTTAAAAAAACTGGACAACACTTAATGCTATCCAGTTAATAAATCCACTGATTAGCTTCAACTCCTAGAAGCAATTTAGTTTCTCTAACAAAAGTTCTCTGATTACTTGTTGAATGAATAACATTCTCTCTTAAAGATGTAGCAAATTTGCCTCTAATAGTAAGATTTGGGTTCAACAAACTACTGTACCCACCCACAATTGATTGCAAATTATAAATAGCATCCTCCCCTTCAACAATAAATATTTCCACCTCACCAGAAAGCATATACTTAATAAGACTAGGATAAAAATCCATAGCGATCCAGTCTTGGTATAGCCCCTCTGCTAATCCGAGGTCTAATTGTATTCTTTTTTTAAATACAATTTTCAAATTAGAGGCGATGATCATGTCATACACCTCAGTTTCCAGTTTGCGCTTTAAGCAATCCGGTTTTAAAATACCGAGTCCGTACGACATGTTTATACCTCCTATTTTTTAATGATACTTTATTTAATTATATATTGCTCAAAAAATACGCATCTGTCAATAGTAAAAGAGCCTCCAAAATGGAGACTCTTTTTAATTAAACTTTTATAATCACCGGCAAAACCATTGGACGTCTTTTTGTTTGATTAAAAAGGAATTGTCCAATATCATTACGAATCTTGCCTTTAAGAGTCTCATCAGTCAAACCAAGTCCTTTTTCTTTAATTATCTTTTTCACGCGCTGCCGAGTTTTTTCAATTAATTCCCGGTTTTCCTTCATATGGACAAAGCCTCGCGAAATTAAATCCGGATTACCAATAACATCACTGGTGTGTGAGTCAATAGTCGCGATAACAACAATCATTCCATCTTCAGCCATCATTCGTCGATCACGCAAAACAACTTCTGAAACATCGCCAACCCCCAAGCCATCAACCATCACATAATCACTAGGAACTTTTTCTTTAGTCAATGTTCCAACCGCCTCTTGACCGCGACGACGAAAATCAACCACCTGACCATTATCAGCAACAAAAATTCTATCATTAGGAATACCAACTTCACGGGCTAACTCAGCGTGAGTTTCGAGCATATAATGGTTAGCTTCAATTGGCATAAAATATTGAGGTTTCAAAAGACGCATAACCAACTTCAAATCCTCTGCTTTGGCATGACCACCGGCGTGAATATCTAACATCCGATAATGAATAATCTTAGCTCCCTGTCGAGAAACCCTATCCATCAAATTTTGAATAGAGCGTTCGTTACCGGGAATAGCTGAAGAAGAAAATAAAACAGTATCACCGCGCTTCAAACTTACAACCCGATGCTCACCGGAAACAACGCGGCTTAAAAAAGCATTACTCTCTCCTTGGGCGCCAGTGCCAACAATAATTATTTTATTATCCGGCAGCTTATTTAACTCTTTATCATCAACTAACAGCTTTGGATTGAATTTGAGGTAACCAATTTCCCGAGCGACCTCAACATTAGAGTTCATGCTGCGCCCCTGCAAAGAGACGAGGCGACCATGTTGAGCGGCTAAATCAAAAATTTTCTGGATTCTGGCCAGTTGCGAAGCAAAAGTTGCGATAATAATCCGACCTTCAATTTTTTCAAACAACTGCCCCATCTCCTCACCGATGTGCGACTCGGAAACTTGGTGCCCCGGATGAGTAGCATCGGTTGAATCAGACATTAATAACAAAATTCCTCGAGCACCAACCTGGGCCATCTTATTAAGATCAGCCGGCTGATCGTTTACTGGACTAAAATCTATTTTAAAGTCTCCTGTATGAAAAACTGTTCCCAAAGGAGTATTAATAATTGTCGCGAAGCAATCAGGAATAGAGTGGTTAACGCGCATAAACTCCAAATTGAAATTTTGACCCAATTTTAATTTAGTCGTACCATCAATTTCTTTAATTTTCAATTTGGGAGCTGTTTTATATTCCAAGTGACGCTTACGCACCAACCCAGCCGTCAACTTCCCCATAAACATTGGCGGATTACCAATTTCGCCCATAATATGAGGAATACCACCAATATGATCATAGTGACCATGACTGATGACTACACCCTTAATCCAATTTTTCTTATCCTTAAGATAAGAAACATTAGGAATAATATAATCAATTCCTGGCATATCTTCTTCTGGGAATTGGAGCCCCATATCAATAATGATAATTTCCTGGTTGCATTCAATCAGAGTCATGTTTCGACCAACTTCTTCTAGGCCACCTAAAACCATTATTCGCAAATTATCACCACCGCTTTGCCGATTTAAAATCGGCTTTAAGGTCACCCCCTCAGCAGGTGTTTCTTTTGCTTGCTTAGCGGTAAAACCACGCGATTTTGAAATTCGGGAAGAATCTTTTTTTGAAGCTGAAAATGATTTTTTTAAATCCGTTCCGCTTTTCTCCGAAACCGCCCCACTTAAAGAATGATTCTGATTTTTAGGTTTCCAAGAAGAATAATTTTTACCGTAATGCTGACTAGTCTTTAATTTTCCTGACGATTTATTGGCATCCCAACCAGGAGTGGGCTGCATTAAAGAATTCATATCCAAGGGATCTGCTTTTTTAGAATTACGAAAAACTAAAGCGTCATCCGCACTTTGCTTGGCAACCGTAGACGTTTGACGTATCGGCGCCGATTTATATTTACTAATCATGATAGAGAGAAGCTCCTAAACAAAAAAATGAAATTAAAACTTTTTTAAAAAGAGCTTGTTTTATTTTTATTTATAAAGAAAATTTTTAACGAGAAAATTTAGCCCGAGATTTCAAAAACCAACCAGTGATTCCACTAAAGCGATGGCTTGGAGAGATGGCTGCGCTAGCAGAAAAACCTTTAACTTTTTTATCTTGAACAAAAATGTAATTTTTTTGATAGAGGGGAATTGCCGGCACCTCATCGGCAACAATCCTTTGGACTTCGCGATAATCATACCAACGCGCATTTACGTCTGGATTAGTTCGGGCGTCACTTAAAAGGTTATCTACATCAGTGTTTTTATAGCTAGCAATATTTAAGCCGTCTTTAATTTGACTAGAGTGCCAGAAAGGGAAAATATCAGAATCAGCTCCGCTCGTTTGGCCAAAAATAAAAGCCTCAAAAGCGCGATCATTAATTAAAGCGCTAAGCTCAGAAACAGTAATTGTCTCTAAAACCGTGCGAACCCCTAAAGCCCCCCAACTTTGAGCAATAAATTCACCCGCTGGTTGCGCTGGCCGGCCACTAACAGTTGTTAAACGAATCGTTAATAAGGTGACTTTATCGTCATCTTTTTTAAAACGCCATTCGCCTTTAGGATCTTGATTGTTAGCAGCGGCAAAATCTAAAACCGCCTTAATTTCAGGAGTGCTTGTTGCTTCGATATTATCCTCGTTGATTGTTAATTTTTCCCAACCAGCTACACCTAACAATCTATCAGCTTCTTCTTGATTAAAGGGGTACTTAGTAATCTCCTCATTATGAGCCTCCGACAACCGAGACAAGACACTATCTGTTGGTTCGTAAAAACCTGAAAAAATTTCATCAACTAAAGCCTGCTTATCGATAGCGTGAGCCAAAGCGCGCCGAACATTAAGTTCGGCTAAATTTTTATTTTTTTCAGAGTTAAAGAAAATTAAATCTTCTTGATTAGTTTCTAAAACGTGAAAATTTAAAGAACTTTGAGCAATCAAAGAAGTTTTCTGCTCTAAGGATAGAGAGCTAATCCCAAAAACATCACCATCATTTAAAGCGGCCACCAAAGAACTTGCATCTGGATAAAAACGGAAAATCACTTGTTCAATAAAAGGTTTAGCCTCGTAATAATCAGGATTAGCCACCAGGCGATATTCTTTTATTTCTCCCTGCTTACTGCGCACAATTGAAGCAAATTTATAAGGGCCGGAGCCAATTGGTTCTAAATTTAATTCATTTAAAGCGGCGAACTCCGGAGCGATGTTTTCCCAAATATTTTGAGGCATGATGCCGAAAGTTAATAAATGCGGAAAACCAACATAAACAATCGGCAAAGAGAACTTAATTTGATTATCAGCTACTTTTTCAATCGTCACTCCTAAAAATTCCTGTTGCCAAGGAGAGTTATAATCAGGATTATTTAACAGATTAAAAGTAAAAACAACATCATCTACTGTTAAATTTTCTCCGTTATGCCACTTAACATTGGGACGCAAAGTAACTAAAAAGTTTTTATTATCTGTAGTCTCAATCTTTTCAGCTAAATCGCTAAGCAAACGACCATCAACTCCATATTTAAATAAACTAGAAAAAATAAGTTGCCCTAAATCCTGATCGGCTGGTCGAGCCGCACTATAAAGAGGGTTAATATTACGCGGATAGCCAATAACACCTTCATAGTAAATGCCTCCAGTAACAGGCTCTAAGGTAGTATTTTCGCGCCAAAGATAAAAAGCTAAATAAGCTAAGCCTAAAAAAACTAAAAACAAGGCCCCGCGGATTAACCAACTTTCTTTAGGGCTTAATGTTTTTTTTAGATGTTTCATCTGCTCACTATTTGGAATTTTAGAACTGGCCAAAGAGTAAACCAAATCTTTATCAGCTCGTTCTTTTGATAAACGTAAACTACGCTTAAGCTTTAAGCGTTTAGATTTAAAAATTTTAGCAAAGCGGTGCTTAGTTTTTCCCCAAACAGCCGCCAGTCTTTTTTTAGCTTTACGAGATTTCACGAGAACCGGATTAGAGAATAATGCCGAGCACGGAAACAGCAAAGAAAAGTATCGCCAAAACAATAGTGGCGATGAAGAGTTTTTTTTCTAAACCGCGCTTAGTTAAATAAACACCACCCGAACCACCAAAGGTTGAGCCGAGGCCAGTGCCCCGATTTTGCAATAAAACCACCAAAATCAAGAGCAGAGAAATGACTAGTTGAGCTATTTTAATCCAAGTCATAATTTATTTTTTTACTTCCGCGACAATCTTTTCCAGTACCGGTTTATTGTTGACCGCCAATTCGGCCAAAACCTTACGGTTGAGATCAATATTTTTCGCTTTTAAGGCTCCCATGAATCGAGAATAAGACCAGCCTTGCTCGCGAACAAAAGCACTAATTTTAATTTGCCACAAAGCCCGACGATCACGTTTTTTCTTGCGACGATCAACATAAGCATGCGCCCCAGCCAGGGTGCGTGCTGTTTGAGCAAGCTTGATTAAATTTTTACGACCCCATTTATAGCCTTTGGTATCGGCTAAAATATTTTTTCGTCGTTTAACATGAGAGACTCCTCTTTTTACTCTAGGCATACAATGTCAACTTTATTCTTTTAATTATTTAAATTGCGCTAAAGTTTTGACAGTTTTCGTCAAAGAATCTGTTAGCGTGATATCATTTCGCTTATTCCGGGTAGTTTTCCCCGATTCACGAAAATTATTATGCGCTTGTCCGGTTTTCCGTTTCAGCACTTTTTTTCCGCCCGTTGCCTTAAAGCGTTTGGACGTAGCTTGATGGGTTTTTATTTTTGGCATATTTCAAGAAAAAAACAGGTCTAAACCTGATTTAAGGGCTAAGATGGTTTTTTATTTACCAGTATCATACTAAACCGACCCCCCTGTTTTGTCAATGGTTGCTCAGCCTCAACATTTAAATCTTCAATGGACTGGAGCTTTGCTAAAAAGTCATTCATAATTGCCGCTGCTTTCTGTGGGTATTGTCTTTCTCGCCCCTTAAGCGGCAACTCAATTTTAATCTTATCCCCCTTACCTAAAAACTTAGCGGACTGGTTTAAACGCAACTCTAAATCGTGATCACTAATTCTAAAAGAAAGACGAATTGCTTTAACATCAACTTTCTTTTGCTGCATCTTCTGTTTATGAGCTTTTTTGTCCCGCTCATACTTAAGTTGTCCTAAATCAACAATTTTAGCAACCGGAGGATTAGCCTTAGGGTTAACCTCAACTAAATCCAAATCTACCTCCTTAGCCATTTCTAAAGCAAGTTTGGTGGCCATTACCCCCAATTGTTCACCCGTTTCATCAATTAAAAAAACTTGCTCCGAAAGAATTTTTTCGTTAGCTTTAAATAAAACAACCTCTTTTGCTTCGGTGCGGTGAAATTTAATGCGCATGATTTTTGCTGATAAATAATTTTTAGTCTCTTCTTTATAGCTAAAAAACCTTAGAAAGTCAAGAAAAAAACTTTTTTTAATCAACAAACTAAAGAAAAAAGGAGCGGGTAAAGGGAATCGAACCCTCCTCTCAACCTTGGGAAGGTTGCATAATAGCCACTATACGATACCCGCCTAATACCACCATTTTAACCCAATTAAATAAATTATCCAAATATGTAAAGGATAAAATAGATAAAAAAAGTACTTTAGTGCCGGAGCACTCTTACCGCGTTGTCCGTTATAAAGCCACAAAAGAGGCAGAGAAAAAATCATTAACCACTGATAGTTGGCGTTTCCGGAAAAACCAATTTTCCAAAAAATAATTTGCCAGGCAAGCGCCCAAAAAACAAAAACTGGAAACAACACTGACCAGCGCTGACGGGTAAAATAAAAAATCAAAGTGACCCCGAGAAGCATCCAGGACCCCTCAACAAAAAAGAATAAACAAACAATTATTGGTAAAGAAAAAAGAGCTAATAGATTAAAATTATTTTCTTTTAAAGCTTCAAAAGCAATCATTAAAGCAACTGACAGCGCCAAGGGCCAGAAAATATTAATATTAATCAAAACTGGTGCCGGAAGAAAATGATTAAGCAAGCCGCTACCAAGAGACATTATAATTCCCCCAGAAATTAAGCGCCCCAAATAACGCCAGCGATTACGAGTATGCCAAAAACCTTCCACAAGTAAAAAGAAAAAAATTGAAGCGACGATTCTTCCTAAATAACTAAACCAATCAGGGGTGCCCTCCCAAAAATAGTGAAAATGATCTAAGACCATCAGGCTAGCCGCCAAAAATTTTAATTGCGTGGCATTGAGAAATTTCTTCATAAAAAAACAGAGCCAAGTGTGGCCCTGTAAGTGAGCGGGTAACGAGAATCGAACTCGTCTCTCGACCTTGGCAAGGTCGCATAATAGCCACTATACGATACCCGCATCTGCTATATAGATATAGCAAATCTTCGTTTTAAAAACAAGAACAAAAACAGGGTTGTCTATACAACCGGAGTGCCGCGGGCGGGAATCGAACCCGCACTGTGTCGCCACAACTGGATTTTAAGTCCAGCGCGTCTACCAATTCCGCCACCGCGGCTTTTTTAACTAACAAAACGAAGGTGGAGATGATGGGAGTTGAACCCATGTCTAACGAGTTTCCTCAGATGCTGCTACAAAATTAGCTCGGTTATTTGGTTTCACTTCCTATCTCATTAACCAAGCAAAATAATAAGAAGTTAGCTTTCATTATTTTCAAGTTAGCAAAGAAAGCGCCTGCCAACCCTAATCTCCATAAATTACACCGGTGACTAACCCTGGAGAAATGTTAGGCCGATGGTTGTTGCTATTTAAGCTACAACAGGAGCATAACTTGGAACGAACCAAGTAAATGCTTTCGCTTTTTTGGCGTTTGTTGTTTTGAGTCTTGATAACGCGGTAGACTCACCGCGTTTTGCACATCTAAGGGAATGGTCTCGCTATCGAAAGCCCGACATCCCCTAAATTTATCGCTGTTTTAAAGCGGTTTTAATCTGACGATCTATATCTCGTCGTTTGAGTGCTTCACGCTTATCAAACTTATGTTTTCCTTGCGCTAAAGCCAGCTCAACCTTGATTAAACTATGCTTAGTATATAGTTTTACGGGAACGAGTGTCAAGCCACCTGAATTCAATTTTCCAATCAAACGATTAAGTTCTTCCTGTCTTAACAATAATTGCCGAGCGCGAGTTGGTTCATAATTATCTAAAACACCAGCATAACGGTATCGCGACACATGAGCGCCAATTAAAAATAAACTCGAGCGTCCTTTTTTTTCACGAATAGAGACATAGGCCTCTTTTAAACTAACATGACCATCCTTAATTGCTTTAACTTCGTGCCCTAAAAGAACCAACCCGGCTTCATAGGTTTCAAGAAATTGATAATCAAAACTAGCTCTTTTGTTGGTCGCCAGTACTGGCATAATTCCATTCCTTTAAACGTTTTAAAACTTCACCATTTTGCATCACACTACCAACATAACGCCGATAACTAGGATCGTCAGCCATATTTTTCAAATCGGCATTTTCGGGATGCTGAGCTTTTAATTCTGCAATCTTATCACTAATTTCTGAATCGCTAATTTCTATTTTTTCCACCTTAGCCACCTGTTTCATAATCAAAGAGGCTTTAATGCGTTTTAAGGCACTAGGCACTAATTCTAAAGTAAACGCTTCTTGATTTTTTCCTAAATGAGTCAGGTAATCAGTTAAGGTTCCACCCTGCCTCTTTAAATCATCTTCAATCTCGTGAATCATAAAATGAGTTTCATTATTAATCATCACTTCTGGTATCTCGCCAAACTCCGAAGCCTCAATAATTTTATCAATCATTTCCACCTCTAAACGATTAGCTTGCTGGCGCTCCTTATCAGCGATTATATTTTCCTCCAAAGCCTTTTTTAAATCATTTAAATCTTTAAAATTAAAACCAGTCGCTAAAGCATCGTCAATTTTCGGCAGCTCACGCTCATAAACAGATTTAACCTTAACTTTAAAGGTAACTTTTTTGCCAGCAATATTTTTTTGGTGATGCTCTTTTGGAAAATCCAAATCAAAATTAACCACCGCCTCTGCTTTTGCTCCCAATAACTTCTCGTCAAAACCAGGGACAAAATGATTTTTACCAATAATAACTGACAAATCTTGAGTTTGCCCACCTTCAAGAGGCACCTTGTCTAAAAACATCTCTACATTAACCAGCAAACGATCGCCTGTTTTTGCCTCTTTTTCAGAAAGTACCTCGCTTGCTCGCAATTCCTGCAACTCAGCTAAACTTTTATCAATATCAGCGGCTGGAATCTTAATCTCCGCTTTCTTTATTCCTAAATCTTTATACTTACCAAGGGTCACCTCGGGGCTAAGAGCGGTTATTATTTTATATTCTAAATCATTACCTGGAGCTAATTTAGTTATTTCTATCTGTGGCTGACCAACACTTTCTTTGCCATCCAAGTTTTCAGCAAGCACTTGGTCAATAGTCTTCTTAATGGCAATATTAGCGGCTTCTTCTAAAACAGCCATCTCGCCCAACTGCTGCTTGACCACCTCTAAGGGGGCTTTACCAGGACGAAAACCTTCAATTTTAGCAGTCTCGCTAATTTTTTTAGCTCCTTTTTCTAAGTAGGGCGTAAATTCAGACACCCCAAGGATTACATTTAATTCAATTTGACCTTTTTCTAAATCTTTTTTGGTAATTTTCATATTTTCTTTTAATTATCAGGCTAAAAAATAAAATAATTAAGACAATCAACTTATTTGTCTAAACTTAACTATAAACATTCAAACACTAAAAAGCAAGTCTTAGCCTTAATTGTTCTTGACTTTTTTCGAAAAACTTCTTAAAATTAACCGTTCTTTTAGTACCATCAAAATTTAATAAAGGAGGAATCATGAACCAGAAGAAAGAAGAGAAGTTATTACAAGTCTTGTTTGAAATTTTTGTCGAAAATCTAATCCAGGATCGCAACTTGATTGATTCTCAAGGTTGTTTCAACCACAATCGCTTAGAAACTTTGGGAAAGAAACTCAAAATCACCGAACTCCAGTTGCTCTACGCCTCAATCTCCTTGTCTTGCGCCAGAATTTCAGAAACAGAAATACCGCGCAATATTAGCGAAGAAAAAGAAAAAGAGGTTTGGTTGGCAGCTGTAAAAATGGTGATTAAAAACAATTCTGATGCCAACCTGGCTTCTTACAAAAAAAATGCCAAAAGTCTTCGTGCCGAAATCAAAGCTAAAGGACTGAGCGTTTCTGAAAAAGAATTCAACGAGTTTATTCGTCCAATTTATCAAGAAGCGGTAAATGAAGTTGTCGCTTAAATTCGCAAATTACAAAAAACCCCTGAGCAAATCAGGGGGTTTTTTATATTCAACTAATTTTACTAACCAAGAATAATGCCAACTAAAAGCAGGGCGACAATATTTAGAACTTTAATCATAGGATTAATCGCCGGACCAGCCGTGTCCTTATAAGGATCGCCGACTGTATCACCAGTAACTGCTGCCTTATGGGCCTCTGATCCTTTACCGCCGAAATGTCCAGACTCAATATACTTTTTAGCGTTATCCCAGGCGCCGCCACCGGAAGTCATTGAAATCGCCTGAAAAACACCAGTCACAATGGAACCAACCAAAAGTCCAGCCAAAACCTCTAAACTATTATTTCTAAAGATTAAAACTAAAATAATTGGTGTTAGTACTGGTAAAAGAGCAGGGACAATCATCTGCTTAATTGCTGCTTTAGTCACAATACCAACCGTACGGCCATAGTTAGGCTTATCTGTCCCCTCCATAATACCAGGCTTTTCCTTAAATTGAGCGCGCACATCCTCAACTACTGAACCAGCCGTCTTGCCAACTGCCTGCATTGCTAAAGCGGCAAATAGATAAGTAATTGCGCCGCCAACAAACAAACCAATTAAAACAAAAGGATTATCAATTAAAAATTCCGCCTTGCCTCGAGAAAGAACAATCTTGTGAGTAAAATCAGCAAATAAAACCAAGGCAGCCAAAGCCGCAGAGCCAATTGCATAACCCTTAGTTACGGCTTTAGTCGTATTACCAACCGCATCTAAAGGGTCAGTAATATTCCTAACCTCATCACCCATTTCCGCCATTTCTGCAATTCCGCCAGCATTATCTGTAATCGGACCATAAGCATCAATCGTAATAATAATTCCCGCTACCGATAGCATCGCCATGGCTGCGATAGCAATTCCATATAAACCAGACAAAGAATAAGCTCCAAAAATAGCCAGACAAATAACAATAATTGGCCAAACTGTTGACTTCATCGAAACAGCTAAACCAGCAATCACGTTTGTGCCATGTCCAGTTTTAGAGGCCTCGGAAATTTCTTTAACAGGTTTAAAGCTTGTGGAAGTATAGTATTCAGTGATAATTACGAGCAAGCCGGTCACCACCAAACCGATTAAGGCTGACAAGAAAATATTTAAATAATCAGCGCCCCAGAAGTAGCGAGAAACAAAAAAGAAAGCAAGTGCTGATAACAAACCAGAAACAGCTAAGCCCTTATAAAGAGCAGCCATAATATTTTGCTTTTTACCTAAACGAATAAAGAAAATTCCAACAATTGAAGATACAATAGCTAGAGCTCCTAAAACTAAAGGAAATAAAACTATATTTTGATCACCATTAAAGGTAAGCGCACCTAAAACCATCGTCGCAATTGCAGTCACGGCGTAAGTTTCAAATAAATCAGCCGCCATGCCAGCACAATCACCAACATTATCACCGACATTGTCAGCAATTACCGCCGGATTTCGGGGATCATCTTCAGGGATATTCACTTCAACTTTGCCAACCAAATCGGCCCCAACGTCGGCCGCTTTAGTATAAATACCACCACCTAAACGAGCAAAAATAGAAATAAGAGAACTGCCAAAAGCAAAACCAATTAGAGCCACCAAGTCGCCCGTTAACAAATAAAAACCAGCCGTGCCAAGTAAAGCCAAACCAACAACAAGAATTCCAGTCACACTGCCGCCACGAACCGCGACATCAAGAGCTTTTTGAAGCCCCTTCCTGGCAGCTTCAGCCGTACGAACATTAGCGCGGACGCTAACAAACATACCAATATAACCAGCTGCCGCTGAAAGGACTGCGCCAACCACAAAAGCAATAGCGGTTTTCCAACCTAAAGAAGGGATAAAACCAATCACCAAAGTCAGGGCCGCAGCGACAAGGCCGATAGAGCTATACTGGCGATTTAAAAAAGCATTAGCACCCTCTTGAATTGCTTGGGCGATTTGTTTCATTTTATCGTTACCAGCTGGCAACCTTAGAATATGGCGAACCATAAACAGGCCATAAATAATAGCCACCGCTACAGCTCCTAAGATAACCCAAATAATAGTGTTTATCATACTTTTCTACTTAAAACCGCCAAGCGGTTTTTTATTATATTATTCTTAAATTTCTTTTTTTACTTTAGAACTTTTTTTAACAACTTTTTTTTCTATCTTCTTTGCAGTGTCTTCATCAATAACTTCTTCAGGAATAGAGTCTTTTTCAGTGTTTTCTTCTTCGGCAGCTACCATCACTTCACCACTATCACTTGCAACAACTTCGTCGCCATCAGAAATAATATCAATTTTCCAGCCGGTTAAATGTGCCGCCAAGCGAACATTTTGACCGCTTTTCCCAATCGCTAAAGACAGCTTATCAGGATCAACTTTAACAACCGCTTTATGTTCCGCTTCTATTAATTTAATATCAACCACCTTTGCCGGAGCTAAAGAATTGGCGATAAACTTTTCAGCATTCTCGCTATATTCAATAATATCAACCTTTTCGCCGCCAAGCTCACTAATAATTGTTTGAATGCGAGAACCGCGCTGACCAACACAAGAACCAACTGGATCAACGTTTTCAGCATCAGTCCAAATTGCTACCTTGGAGCGGGAACCAGCCTCGCGAGCGACAGCTTTTAATTCCACTAAACCATTAGCGACTTCGGGGATTTCCAAATAAAAGACTTTCTTCAAAATCTCTTCACTACGACGAGACAAAATAATTTCTGGCCCCCTGTGTCCTTCACGCACTTCCTTAACATAAATCTTATAGCGGTCGCCAACTTCATAACGTTCACTGTAAATTTGCTCTTCGGGTGGCAATAAACCAATTGCTTTCCCTAAATCAATAAAGACTAGACGGCCTTCACGGCGCTGAACAGCACCAGAAATAACTTCGCCCTCCTTATCTTTAAATTCACCAAAAATCATATCTCGCTCCATCTCCCGCAACTTCTGAATTATCACCTGCTTGGCAGTTTGTGCAGCCATACGCCCATAACTTTCAGGAATCGGCAAATCAGTAATAATCTCATCACCAATTTGAGCGCCAGTTTTTAAAATTTTTGCTTCCTTTAATTGAATGTCGGTTTTAGGATTAAACCTTCTAATTTCTTCACCGTCGGCATCCAGCTCTGGTTCAACATAAACAGGCTCTTCCTTGGCGTTTTTATCAACTGGACCATACAAACGCTGTAACATTTCCGCCTCTTCTTGTTCTGGCAAGTCTTCAACGACTGTTTTTATATCAAAAATTTGACTAGTTGCAGTTTCTGGATCAAATTTTACTTTAATGTTTTGATTTTTCTCGCCATAGTCTTTGCGATAAGCAGCAGCCAAGGCTAACTCAATCGTGTTAACGACAGTGTTATAATCAAGATTCTTTTCCTCGCAAACCAACTTAATGGCATTTGTTAATTCAGACATAAATATTTAATTAGAGAAAAAGCTAATTGTGAAAAACAACTAGCTTTATCTAAATATTACCAGTTTTCAAAGATTTGTCAAAAAATCACCAAAATGGCCCCTTGCAGTCAACCGCACCATCGGTAGTCGTAAGACAAACAATAACATTTAAAAGATAATAAACTATCCCCCAAGAAGTTAAAATTATTACTAAACCAATAGCTAGGTTTTTAATATTCCCTAAAGATTTACTTGTTTTTTCCTTGTTTCCACCCGAAGTCATATATTGAACCCCTGAAACAATTAAGAGAATCACGGCAATCAAAGCCAAAAAAGAAAGGATAGTGTTAATTAATTCCAAAATTGTCCGCCTCGCATCCTGAGGCTTGTTAGTGCTATAAGCTTGACCGCCAACTTCTTGAAGCAAGGTTTGCTGATTAAGTAAAGTATTATTGGCTACTGCCGGAGAACTAAAAAACAAAACGCCAAGCATAACTCCCGCTAAACCAAAAATGCCAATTTTTTTCGCAAGTCTCATATTTTTGTTATAATTTAATACTACAAACATTATAGTTAAAAAAATGACTGCTGACAAACCCTTAAAGCTTGCTACCCGTGTTTTTTACAATACCGCCATCCAAATTGGCGGTAAAATTGTTTCTACCCTTATCGGCTTATTGTCGATTGCCTTAATAACCCGCTATTTAGGGTTAGCTGGCTTTGGTTCATACGCGACTATTATTGCCTTTGTTTCTTTTTTTGCCGCTCTAGCTGACCTGGGTATGACCCTGGTAACCAGTCAAATGATTAGTCGCCCCCAAGCCGACCAGTCACGAATTTTAAACGGGCTCTTTGGTTTACGTCTACTGTCAATTGTAGCAATTTTAGCATTAGCTCCAATTGTCGGCTCATTTTTTCCTTACAGCCCAGCTGTAAAAATTGGTATTTTAATTAGTACTCTTTCCTATATATTTCCCGCTCTTAATCAGATTATCATCGGCTTACTCCAAAAACATCTGCGCCTGGATCGAGCGGCGATTGCCGAAGTTTTTGGCAGACTTCTATTAATTGCTGGTATTTTCTGGGTTATCAAAACAGATGCCGGTTTAAACGGGCTACTCTGGATTCATGTCATATCTGCTGCTGGTAGCTTTTTTCTAGCTTATTTTTTAGCTAGCGCTATTCATTGGCTCAGACCCCGTTTTGATTTTATTTTCTGGCGCAAAATACTCCTACAAAGCTGGCCCTTAGCTTTAACAACTCTCTTAAATCTAATTTATTTAAAAAGCGATACAATCGCTTTGTCTCTTAGTCGCCCCTCCGAAGAAGTTGGCCTGTATGCTGCTGCTGACCGTGCTGTTGAAATTTTAAGCACCTTACCTTTTCTTTTTGCCGGGATCATTCTCCCAATTTTAACTCGTGCTTGGGCGGAAAATAAAAAAGATTATTTTAAAAAAATTCTTCAAAAATCTTTAGATTTAATGAGTATTATTGCAATTCCTCTAATTATTGGCACTTTTATCCTAGGGGATTCAGTTATAGTTTTACTGGCTGGAGAGGAATATATGGCTAGCGGCTTAATTTTAAAAATTTTAATTCTTGCCGTGGCTGGAGTTTTTATTGGTTGTATTTTTTCTCATGCCATCTTAGCTATTGATAAGCAGAAAAAAATTATTAGCGCCTATGCCTTTATTGCCTTGAGTTCTTTAATTTTCTATGTTTTACTAATTCCGCACTGGTCTTATCTGGCAGCCGCCCTAATTACCGTCTACAGTGAATGGGGGCTCGCCTACCTGGCTATCCGCTTGATAAAAAAATATACAAACTTCAAAATAAATTTTCTAGTCTTGAAAAAATCGCTCTTCGCTTCTTTAATTATGGGGCTGGCTATTTTTCTCCTCCCTAAACATCTAAGCTGGCACTGGTTAAGTCTCTTGGTTATTATTATTGGGGCAAGTCTGATTTATTTTATTAGTCTTTATCTTTTAAAAGGGCTCACAAAAGCCGATTTACAAATTCTTAAACGCCACTGATTATGTTAGAACCAAAAATTATCTGGGAAACAAACGACTATCTAGTTTTAAACAAACCAGCTGGGTGGACTGTCCATGGCGGAGCGGGAATTTCCGGACCCCTTTTAACCGACTGGTTACACAAACACTATCCAAGTATTAACGATGTCGGCGACAATTCTTTGCGTCCTGGTATTGTCCACCGCCTAGACAAAGAAGCGAGCGGTTTAATGGTAGTGGCAAAAACAAATACTGCTTGGCAATATTTCAAAGAATTATTTAAAAGTCGCCAAGTTGGTAAAACTTACTGGGCTTTAGTTCATGGCCAAATTGCCAAAGACGAAGGGGTTTTGAATTTTCCAATCAAACGAGCCAGCTCGGGCCACCGGATGGTCGCCCTACCTTTTATTGACCAAAGCTTAACTGAAAAGAAGAATCTAAATAATCGCGATCGTGGCCTAGTTAAAGCAAGAGAAAAGGCAAAAAACGCATTAACAAAATTTAATGTTTTAAAAAGATTTATCAACTACACTCTAGTTGAGGTAAAAATAAAAACTGGACGCACCCACCAGATTAGAGTTCATTTTTTTGCTTACGGACACCCTTTGCTCGGCGATCAACTCTACACCACCAAAAAAACGAAAGTTAAGAATGAAAAAGCTAAGCTTGAAAGAATTTTTTTAATTGCTAAAAGCCTAAAATTTAAAGACCCGGCTGGTGATGACAAAATTTTTGAAATCGACCTCCCCGCAGACCTTGAAAGCTTTTTAAATGGATCCGCTAAATAATCTCACAAACTTTGACGCCTACTTTGTTTTTCGCTATAATAAGTTCATTGATTTTTTTAAAAAATAATAATAATTATCAAGAAAATTATGAAGAAAAAAAATAATCTTCTCTTAGGAATTGTTCTCTTATTGATAGTTGTAGCCGCTGTTTTTGGAATTATTTTAAATAACCGTGGCACAATTAGCAAAAAAGAGGCAGCCGCTCAAGGGGAAAATTTTGTCAACTCTTTTTTGATGCAATCAGGAAGCGTTGCTTTGGTAAAAGAAGTTAGTGAGGAATACGATTTATATAAATTAAAGATGGATATCGGCTCCGGCCAAATGGTAGATTCTTATTTATCCCGAGATGGCAAGCTTTTCTTCCCTCAGGCTTTAAATATTGCCGAAGTTAGAGAAGAGATGGCTGCCGCTCCTACAGCTGACAACAACCAAGCAGTTGCTGCTCAGGATATTCCTAAATCTGAAAAACCAGAAGTGGAGTTATTCGTAATGAGCTACTGCCCTTATGGCTTACAAATGGAAAAAGGTATTTTCCCGGTAGTTGATTTACTGGGCGATAAAATTAATTTTGAATTAAAGTTTAATGATTATATAATGCATGGTGAAGAAGAGATTCAAGAAAATCTAGTTCAATACTGTATTCAAAAGGAAGAGAAAAACAAGCTCAATGATTACATGGATTGTTTTGTAAAAGCAGGTGATACTGCTAGTTGCTTAGTTGAAGCTGGTATAAATAAATCTAAAAATGATGCCTGTATTGAAGCCACTGATAAAGAGTACAAAATCATGGAAAACTTTGAAAACAATGTTGGCTACACAGGCTCTTACCCTGGCTTCGACGTTTACAAAGAAGACAATAATCGCTATAGTGTCGGCGGCTCTCCAACTTTAATCATCAACGGAGTTGATGTTTCGACTGCTAGAGATAGCGCGAGCTTACTGAAAACAATTTGCGGTGCTTTTGAAAACGCACCAGAAGAATGCAATAATACCGATCTTCCAACAGCTACCCCTTCTGCCGGTATCGGTGTCGGAACAGCTAACACAGCCGTTGCGGCTGCTTGTGAATAGTTAAAACACCTTTCAAAAAGACCGTCAACATTGACGGTCTTTTTTTTTAAAAAAAGACCCAGAAAAACTTTTTGTTCTTCAAGGTCTTTAACTTTCAAAGTCAGTGGTTAAAAGTCTTTAACCGCTACTTCCAAAATTTCATAATTATTTTTTTGAATATTAATCACCGTACCCTTGGCTTTTCCCAAGAGCTTCTTTCCGAGAGGGGCCTCAACATTGACAACACCAGGAAAGCAAGCGATTCCTTCAAGTCGAAAACTATGAGCTGCCCCATTAATCCTCACGGTAACCGTGGAGCCGATTTGAACAAGCCCATTATCCTTAGGCCCAGCCACGACTTTTGCCGATCTTAGATCAGCCTTAGCTTTTTTCAGGGCCCGCTGAAGAATTTTTTCTTCTTGAATTTCCAGGCTAGTATCTACCCCCAAGAAGGAATCTTCACGAGCCATTTTTTGTATTAGCCGAATTTTTTGCTCAAAACTCGTAACTCTTGCCTGAAGGGCTAGATAATAATTTTTTGAAACTTTCTTTTCTTCCATCTTTTGCTTTTTTGTTAAAAATCTAAAAACAAATTTAACTCTTTTATGATTTTTTGTCAATAGCTAAGATTGTCTCCTGCTCAACCGTATCTTAATATATCCAGTCGAAGGCTATTAAGCATTCTCCCGCACCAAACAAAAAAACGGAGATAAGACCCCGTTTTGTTAAGAAAAGCTTACTTTAAAACTTAAATCCAAGCGGCCAAGTCAGCCTTAAGACTGTCTTTCGAACGCAAACCAACAAACTCAGCAGCAACCTCACCCTTTTTAAAAAGTTTTAAGTTGGGGATGCTCTGAATCTGGTATTCCATCGCCAGGCTTTGATTTTCTGGTTCTTCGGTGTTGACTTTAACAACTTTTAAACGACCCTCTAAATCGCTAGCTAATTCGTCCAAAGTTGGGCTCATTAAACGGCAAGGCATACACCAGGGCGCCCAAAAATCCACTAAAACAGGTTGTTCTGACTCAAGAACTTCCCCAGAAAATTGATTTTTATTAATTTCTAAAACGTTAGACATAAATTTTTATTTAACAATTTCTTTTAAAATCTTATTAAGTTTAGCTTGTTTAACTGGTTGCCTGCTCAAGCAAGGCAAAGCCTCATCACTTAAAACTTTCACCAACAAAGCATCGAGAGCTGCTCGAGCAGCCTTAAGCTGTGTAACAACCTCGAAACAATCATCTTTAGAGGCGGTTAGTAAATGTTTAATTCCATTTAACTGCCCAATAATATTGTTAATTCTTTGCTCATTAGTTTTCATACGCTTCTAGTATAGCACACCCTACGGGGGTGTCAAGAGCTCTCCTTGGCAGGGCGCCAAACGAGCCAGTGATTATCCAAATCACTAAACAAGTCGTAGTCTTTACGACTAACACCCAAGCGTTTTAAAAGTCCTCTAATCTCCGAACGAGAAAAAGCATGATAGTAGCGTTGGGCGACAACTTCTCCTTGTTGGTTTTTCCAAGGAAAAAGCAAATCCTTAAAAGATAAACGCTGGCCAAGCAAACGAGGTCGACGCCAAAAATGATGCCAAAGTTGCCGTCTTCTTTCTGCCCGCCCCCAAAAATTCCAAACACTAACTATTACTAAGCCTCCAGGAAGAGTAGCTTGAGCCATTTTTTCCAAAGACTCTAAACGACTTTTTAAATCAGGTAGATGATGCCAAGCCGCCAAGCTAACAACAACAGAAAACCGTCCCCACTGATTAGCTTCTAAAAAACCCCCTTTAAGAAAACGATGTTTTGGGTAACTCGATTTTGCAATTGCTAATAATTCTGAGCTTGGGTCAACTCCCAGGTAATCTAAATTGGCTGGTAAATAGGGTATTAGGCGTCCTGTGCCACAACCAAGATCTAATACGCTTCCGTTTTTCGGAAAAAACTTTAAAAATGGTTTAATTTTTGGACCAGCGCCTCGCTGACGAGTAGCAGCAAATTCTGGAGCAATCTTTTTATACCCTTCATAAACAATTTTTTGAAGTTCTGTTTGCAACTCAGTCATAATTATTTTAAATATTCTCGTTTTCGATAATCAGCTCCCCCTTTAGCTAGATGACGCGACGCTTTTAAACAATTATCACAATGACCACACTCTTTACCATCTAAAACACCAAAATATTTGAGAATATACTGTTCGCGACAACCCAACTGATAAACATACTGTTCCATTTCATCTAATTTTTCATAGGCGCGAGCCGCCTTTTCCTTTAAAACTTTAAAATTTAAATTCAAATCTTCACCGCGAACCTTCTTTAAAATCTTAATTTCTGTGCCGCGAAAGGGGGGCCGATATTCTAATAACTCTTGTTCGGCTAATTTTTTTATTGTTCGGCTTAAAGACTCTTTTTTTAAGCCAATAATAGCAGCCGTTTCTTCCAAATTAAAGTCCCAACCCTTTTTTAATTCAGCTGAAAATTTTTCAAATAAAGAATTAATCACCTCAATCTGGGTTTTAGCGCGCCTACTAACAGAATTTAATAAAGTGTCGTAATCAGCCTTAGCCTTTAAGAAGCCATTACTAGTTTTTTCGTTTGGGCGAGACAAATAACCATCTTTTTCTAGAATTTTTAAAGCCGTTCCGACTGCCATCTCGGGAACGCTTTCTGATAGATTTTGAATAATTTCAGAATAAGTAACCAGAACCGTATCTTCACCAATCTCCTCATTGCTATTAGACCATAGCCTTAATAAATCATAAACCTCGCGAATGATATGCGGTTCTGGGTTATCACCCTTAATAAAAAATTCCCGCAGATAACGATCCTGAGGAGCATAAAACAATAAACAAAAACTAGGGAGTCCATCACGACCAGCTCGTCCAGCTTCTTGATAATAAGCTTCAATTGTCCCGGGAAGATCATAATGAATAACAAAACGAATATTTTTTTTATTAACCCCTAAACCAAAAGCATTAGTTGCAATAACTACGCGCGCTTGACCATTCATAAAACTATCTTGCACCCAAGATCGACTACTTGCATCTAACCCGGCATGATAAACCACCGCCTCCACACCTTGCTCAACTAATAAGGTGGCCAGCTCATCAGCTTTAGCTCGGGTGCCAGTATAAATAATCCCACAACCTAATTTTTCATCACTCACCGCATCAACAATATACTGAATTTTTTGACTATTACTTGCCTGAACAACCGCAAACTGTAAATTTGGACGAGAAAAGCCAGTAATAATTTGAGCTGGGTTGCTAAGCTGCAGCTGGGCAACGATATCTTCGCGAACCTCTGGGGTTGCAGTAGCCGTTAAGGCAAGTACCGGTGGCCGCCCCACTAACTTAAGCACGTCTTTTAAGCGTAAATAGCTGGGACGAAAATCATGCCCCCACTGACTGATGCAGTGGGCCTCATCAATAGCAAAAAGAGAGACTTTAACCTTTTTTAAATCAGCAAGAAAATTTTGATTATAAAAACGCTCCGGCGCTAAATAGACAATCTTATAATGACCGCTAACTACCTTTTCCCAGCGGGCAGCCATTTCAATTGGAGAAATTGAAGAATTGATAAAAGTTGCCGGAATACCGACCGCCTCCAAAGAATCTACCTGATCTTTCATTAAGGCAATAAGCGGTGAAACAACCAAAGTAAGCCCATCTAAAACCAAAGCCGGTAGCTGATAAATTAGAGACTTGCCACCACCAGTTGGCAAAATAACAACTGCGTCCTGATTATTTAAAACAGCATCCAAAGCCTCCTCTTGCCCTGGTCGAAAAGAATCGTAGGAAAAATGGATTTTTAATAAATCTTTAAGTTGTTGTTTTTTTGCAGTCATGGTTTATGATTTTTGTTGTCGGCAGTAGAGGGTTAAAACATTTTTAAATAAAAAGGCAACCGTTAAAGGGCCAACCCCACCAGGAACAGGCGAATAAGCAGAAAGATGTTTATCAGCTCCACGCGGGTCCAAGTCTCCTTCAACCTTTTCTCCTTTTCTGGTTGTGCTGACATCAATTACCACAGCGCCGGACTTCAGTTTTTTTGAATTAATAAAATGTGGTAATCCTAAAGCGCTAACTAAAATATCACAATCTTTAATTTTTTCTATTTCTTCTTTGGTGACTAAAATAATCTGTCTAAATCCCATTCTCTTTAAAACCTTTTTTAAAGTTTCCCCAAATATTTCAGAATTATATAGAATTCCCAAAACCATCTCCGCACAATCAAGATTTTGACGCTCCAACATTAAAGAGACGGCTGCCGCTACTGGAGAGATTATTTCTTTGGGGTGATTTTCTAAAAAACCATCAACATCTTTATTTGGATCAAGAACAGCCATAATTTCGTCGGTAGGCAAATGCTCTGGTAAGGGTAACTGAACCAAGATACCATTAACAGATTTGTCTTGATTTAAAAATTCTAAGACTTCTTTAATCTCTGTTGCGGTAGCCTCGGCTGGCAAACGATAAGTATGAGTTATTAAGCCCACCCGGCGCGCCTCTCGTTCTTTTATCTTTACATAAAGTTCAGAATCAGAACGCTCGCCCACCAAAACAATGCCTAAACTAGGTCGATCTTGATTTCTTTTAAGCAACAAAAAAACTTCTTCGGCAACCGCTGTTTTTATTTCCGCTGCCAAAGCACGGCCATCAATAATTTTCGTAATCATAGAGTTAATTACCAACTTGTTTTTTAAAGGCTGGGAATAGGAAACTTTTCACTTAAACTGTTAGTTTCTTTTTTTAATAAGCCGAGAGTTTTTTCATCGCCACCAGATTTTAGGGCACGATCTATTAAATCAGCAACTAATCTTACTTCATTTTCTTTAAACCCCCTAGTTGTTATTGCTGGCGTCCCCAGCCTTAATCCCGAGGATTTAAAGGGAGGGTTAGGGTCGTTTGGGATAGTGGAACGAGAAACAGAAATGCCAATTTTTTCCAAAATTTTTTCCGCCTCACGACCACTTATTTCTTGAGACCTTAAATCAATAATTAATAAATGGTTATCGGTACCGCCAGAAACTAAGCGATAACCACGCGCCTGTAGTTCAGTGGCCAAACAGCGAGCATTATCTAAAACCTGCTGACTATAATTTTGCCACTCCGGCTTTAAGGCTTCCAAAAAAGCAGTCGCCTTAGCAGCTATAACATTTTCATGGGGACCACCTTGAGTACCCGGAAAAACCGCCCGATCAATTTTTTCGGCATATTTTTCTCGACACATAATTATTGCTCCGCGCGGTCCGCGCAAAGTTTTATGAGTAGTCGTAGAAACTACATCAAAATAAGGCACAGGTGAAGCTAATAAGCCAGCCGCAATTAAACCGGCGGTATGAGAAATATCAGCAAAACAATAAGCGCCAACTTCCTTCGCAATTGCCGCAATTTTTTTCCAATCTAAAGAACGGGAATAAGCGCTAAAACCAGCTACAATCATTTTTGGTTTAACCTCTTTAGCCAACTCATAAAGAATATCTAAATTAATTTCTTCTGTTTTAGAGTCTACTTCATAAGGAGTAAAATTATAAAGTTTTCCTGAAAAATTTAAGGCATGACCATGAGTTAGGTGCCCGCCATGGTCTAATTTTAAAGCTAAAACCTTATCTCCGGGCTCTAAAAAAGCCTGATAAACAGCAGCATTTGCCGGAGAGCCGGAAAGCGGCTGAACATTAACATGCTCAGCGCCAAATAATTTTTTTGCACGAGCAATTGCCAGTCTTTCAACCTGGTCAATTATTTCGTTACCCCCGTAATAACGTTTGCCAGGATACCCTTCGCTATATTTATTTATAAGCGGTGTCGCTAGAGCTTCTAAAACTGCCTCCGAAATATAATTTTCTGAAGCAATTAATTCTATCCCTATTTTTTGACGCTTGATTTCTTGTTTCACAAGCGACCAAAGCTCAGGGTCAGCCTTAGCTAAATTTTGATAAACCATGTTTTTGGGTTTTAAACTTTAAAAAAATTCACCCCAGACATTGTTATAATAAACGAGGGAGTTACTCTTGTCAAAAAGATTAAAATTTTAAAAAACTCTTATTTTTTAGGAGTTTTTAATTTTTTAACCATATGCGTGCCAGATAAGCGATAACCCTGTTTTCGATAGTAAGCCCTTACTCCAACGCCAGCCGAAACCGCCAACAAATCAGCGTCGGCAGCAATAGCGATTTTCTCCGCTGTTTTTAACAATTCTTTTCCTAAGCCTTGATGCTGCACCCTGGCTCGCCCACCAACCGGAACTAATTCTCCATAAACATGAAGCTCGCGAATCAAAGCTGGAGCAATTTTACTATTAGCGCTCAGCCGCAAACGACAAAAACCATACAGGGTTTGCCTATCTAAACTCTCTGCTTGAATAAAATACTCACGGCCAGCTGAAGCCTCATAACTCTTTTGACTAATTTGATAATTTTCTGGATTCTTTAATTCCTTAGCTTCACGACAACGAATACAGCGACACTTTACCCCCGCCTGCTGCATTACTTGGCGCAAATTAGTAATTTTATTTCCAGCAATAATGGATTCGCTTGGAATATCCCTAATCAAACGAATAATCCTAACATATTCAGGAACAACCGCTTTACAGTCAATAATTAATTGACGCAAGGCTTGATCACTATAAGGTTGATATTTTCCATTCAACCACCAATCATAAAGACGGCTACCGCGAGTAACTACTGTAGGGTAAAATTTAATTTGATCGGGCTGAAAATTAGAGTCAGTAAACAACAATTTAAACAAAGCTAAATCTTTGGCCGGATTAGACCCCGGCAAGCCGGGCATAATATGATAAGTAATTTTTAAACCATAATCACGTAAACCTGCAGAAGCTCTAATAATCTCACTAACTCCGTGACCGCGGCAATTAAGCCGTAAAATCTCATCATCTGGGGCCTGAACCCCAATCTCTACCCGAGTACAACCAAGTTCGGTCATCTGAACAAGCTCAGCCTCATTAATATAATCAGGTCGCGTTTCTAAGGTGAGTCCAATAATTTGATAGGCTGCTTTTTCATTTTTACTCTGCTCTATTTTAATAGCTTTTCTGAAAAACTCTAATGATTTTTTCCGAGAATAAGGGCTAGGCAAACTTTTTAATAACTTAAACCAATCACCACGACTGGCGGCCTGCCATTTTTTTTGTTTTTTAAGTCGAGCAAAATCATTAGCTGCTCGAAAACAATTTAAAATAAACCAATACTGATAACGATCTGGTAAATAACTCCAAGTACCACCAATCACGATTAACTCTATCTTAGTTGGATGGTGTCCATTTTCTTCTAAAGATTGTAGACGCAAAAGTGTTTGCCAATAAGGATTAAAATGACAGCGCAAAGCGCGCATTACCGCTGGCTCATTAGGTAAATAACTAGTGGGCACGCCTGGCTCATTAGGACAATAAACACAAGAACCTGGACAAGGGTAAGGCTTAGTCAAAACTGCGACTGGTGCAACCCCAGATAAAGTCCGAACCGAGCGCTTACGTAAAAGTCGTTCAAAACTTTCTTGGTTTAAACGGCGTGGTAAAGATTTTTTCTCTTTCAGCTCTTGATAAACTCTGAAAATTTGAGAATTACTAATTGATTTTAATTTATACTGCTTGCAAAAATCCCGCTTTAAAGCCGACAAAGCATCTCGATCTTTTAGATGAGGACCGTATTTCAAAATTATTTCTTTAATTGCTGCTTCCATATTTTTGGATTATACTTAAAGTGTTTGATTCTTTAAGTATAATTTATATTTTATGAAAAAACTATTTTGGGGCCTACTCCTGGTTTTACCCCTACTTTTAAGCGCCTCCGCGGCACAAGCTTTTTCTTTTGAAACTAAGGATAACTATCGATTACCAAAAGAAGAGGTTCACGACGGAAACCTTTACGTTGCAGCCGGAATAATAGCTATTGATGGTCAGATAAATGGCGATTTAATTGCTGCAGCGCAAAACTTAAGTGTTGACGGAAAAATTGAAGGTGATTTAATTGCTTTTTCTCAAAACTTAATTATCAATGGCGAAGTTACTGGTAGTGTCCGCATTTTTTCCCAAAGCATAAATATTAATGGTTTAGTTGGTCGTAACATCAATGCCTTTACCTCAACAATTAGCCTTGGATCTGAATCTGAAGTCGGCTCTGATTTATTAATTTTTGGCGCTTCAGGAAATTTTAACGGTTTAGTTAACGATAGTTTATATGGCGGTTTAGCACAAGCGAATATTAATGGTAAAGTTGGCCATGATGTTTCTCTAAACCTAGAAAGTGATTATAATGGCCGTAATTTATTTATTGGCTCCGAGGCTGTTATTGGTGGTGATTTAAAGTATAGTGCTAAAAGTGAAGCGGAAATTCAAAACCCCGAAGCCGTCTCTGGAAATATTAACTACCAACCACAAATAAAAAAACCTGAAAACTGGAAAAACAAAGCAACGAATCGCTTCTTTCAGTTATCTTCCCTTATCTTAATTGGCATTATTTTACTAACCCTTAAAAAGAAAAGTTTTGCCAAAACCGCTAAAACAATGGCCGAAAAGCCTTGGCAGACACCGCTAGTTGGTTTGATTTTTCTTTTAGTAACGCCTATTATTACTCTCCTCCTACTTATCACTGTTATCGGAATACCACTTGCCTTAATAATTATTGCTCTTTATTTGGTTTTATTAATAATTTCTATTATTTATTCAGCTTATTACATCGGCCTTCTTTTGGGTAATGGTTTAAATAAAAAACCGATTAACCCTTTTCTTGCTTTAATTTTGGGCCTAATTATCTTTATCATTTTAATGTCTATTCCTTGGCTAGGCGGACTATCAACCCTTGTCTTTATCCTATTTGGTCTCGGCGCCTCGGTCTTAGAAATTAAAAATAACTTTGACTTTTAAAAAAACCTTATGTTAGAAGCGAGTATTTTTAGAGCCTATGATATCCGCGGCATCTACGAAAAAGATTTTGATGATAACGCGGCTTATCAAATTGCCAGCGCCTATGTAGCCCTGCGTCGTTTAGACGATGATTGCCCTTCAGAAAAACCCTTGAAGATTGCGGTTGGCAGTGATATGCGTCTTTCTTCTCCTAAACTTAAAGCGGAAATTTTAAAAGCATTAAGCGCTAATGGTATAATTGTTTACGACTTAGGCTTAGTATCAACGCCTGCTTTTTATTTTGCAGTTTCCAGTCAAGACTTAGATGGCGGGATAATGATTTCTGCCTCACACAACCCTGGAAACTGGAATGGCTTTAAATTGGTGCGTCGCCAAGCAACGCCAATTTCTGAAAATAGCGGCCTTCTTTGGATGCGTGATTGGATTTTAAGAGGTGAAAAATTAGATTCTCAGACAAAACTAGGAATAGAAGAAATAAAAGACATCCCCGAAAAGCAATGGGAACATGACCAAAAATACACCAACCTAAAAAAAATTAAACCACAAAAAATTGTCGCTGACACGGCTAACGGGATGGGGGCTGAATATTTAAATATTTTAGCTAAAAATCTGCCCGGGGAATTTATTAAAATAAATTTTGAACTTAACGGAAACTTCCCCGCTCATGAAGCTGATCCTATAAAACCCGAAAATCTTAAACAGCTTCAAATGTCAGTTTTAGAGAATAAAGCTGATTTGGGCATTGCTACCGATGGCGATGGTGATCGAATTTTCTTTGTTGACGAAAAAGGAAACTTAGTTGAGCCCGCGATTATTCGCGGACTCTTAGCTCGCTCTTTTCTAAAAGACCGACCCGGGGCAAAAATTGGTCACGATGTACGACCAGGAAAAATCACTGAAGATTTAATCTTGGCTAGCAACGGAAAACCAGTGCTCACGCGCGTTGGCCACTCCTTGATTAAAGAGCAAATGCTTAATGAGGATATTTATTTTGCTGGCGAATCTTCGGGGCACTTTTTTCTCAATTTACCCTTGGGTTGTTTTGAAATGCCCAACATTATGATTTTACGGCTACTGGAAGAATTTTCCCAGGCAGAAAAACCACTTAGTGAATATTTAAAACCTTTTAGAAAATACTATAGCTCTGGAGAAATAAATCGCGAGGTCCTTAACAAAAAAGAAATATTTAACCTACTAGCAGAAAAATATGCCCCCGGAGAATTGGTTTTTTTAGACGGTATTACCGTGACTTACCCTAATTATTGGTTTAACGTTCGCGCCTCAAACACAGAAAACAAAATCCGTCTAAACCTAGAAGCAACAACCAATGAGCTTATGATAGAAAAACGAGATGAAATTTTAAAACTCTTAAAATAATTTATGCCCCCCTAAAAGCCCCTGATAAACCAGGGGCTTTTTGTTAATCATCTTTTTTAAGACTTGGCTTCTTATAGTAATAAGAATTAAAGATAATAAAAAGCATTTCCAACTGATTAACGGCCGAGGTAATCATAAAACGCTGATTTTTATCCTTTACGTCAGTGCTTAAAATGCAAAAAGCTTTAAGATTAAAATTATTCTGTTGTGAAGCAACAATAGAGCAGCCTTCGACAGAACAATCACCATTAAGCAATTCTTGATTTTCAAGTTTAATTTTTTCCACTTTTTTATTGCCTCGACTAATAAAATACTCATGCAAAGTTTTACCCTGGTCTAACTCCACAATTCGCAATAAAACCCAATCTGTTGGAATAATAGATAAAATTCTTTCAGCGGTATGGGTAAAAACAGCTTGAATATCTTTTTGACTTTCTGGGTATTTATTAAAATTAGAAAAAACTTTTTTCATTTCTTCCAACTGTAAATTAATTGAACCAATATACTTAAAAGTTTCCCGAAGGCGCTCCTCTAAATCATCTTGAGTTTTTTTATATTTTTCAACTTCTTTAAAATAAACGCCTAGCAAAAAAGTGAGAAAAACAAAAAGAATAGTAATAATTAAAGAAGCAGAAAATTCTTCAGTTAAACGAAACAATCTTATTTGCAATAAAGGCGTCCCGACTACAAATAAAATATTTAAAACAATTAAAGTCAAAACAAAATTCTGAAGACGTTTATATTTCTTGGTCATAATTTTAATTTTTAAAAACTCTTTTTTTTATCAACTGGCGGATTTAAATAATAAGCTGCCAAAAAAGTCGCAAGCGGAGCAGCCAAACAAATTCCAATTACCCCTACCAGCGTTCGAACAATTTCTGTAGCAATATTTTCATTATTAATTATTTGAGCTGTTGTTAAAAATGGTTCTTGATGAACATTGAACAAGAGAACCAAGGGCAATGAAGCACTAACATAGGCTAAAAATAGAGTATTAATAATTGCTCCCAAGTGAGTACGGGAAATTTTTAAACCCATTTTAAAAATCCGCTGTGGTTTTAATTCCGGGTTTGCTTCTTTAAGTTGATAAACCGCCTCAATTTGACCAACAACAATATCATCTAAAACACCTAAGGCGCCAATAATTATTGAGGCGAGTAAAAGACGGTGAAAACTAATTGGAACATCAAGACTATCAATTAGAAAAATAACTTCTTCATTACCGGCTCCAGACAAACGACCAGCGGAACCAAAAATCCAAGCCAAAAGAGCGGTAATCAACAAAGAAACGATGATGCTTAAAACGGCCAAGTGGGCCTTTTTGTTTAACCCCTCAGTTAGATAGATTAAAGCTAAAAGAATTAAAGCGGCAATACTGATTCCAGTCCATAAAGGATCCCAGCCTTTAAAAAGCAAGGGGACTAAAACTTTAATTATTAAAAGGAAGGTTAAAGTTAAGGACAAAAGAGATAAAAGGCCTTTTTTACCACCTACTAGCAAAACTATAACAACAAAAAGTAGCCCTAAATAAATTAATGTCGGGGTGCGAACAAAATCAATAATATAAAAACTATATTCCCCGTCTTCATTTTTATCATAACTCACAACAACCTTGTCTCCGACTTTATAGTTCTGAGCAGCGACAACATCTAATTCTGAGATACCGTAATAATTTTTAACTTGCCCCTTAAAAGAGCCGGTTAAAATTCCCAGCTCTAAATTTTGTTGAGTAACCTCTTGTCCATTTTCGCGCTCAAAATTACGCTCTTCAACTATTTTTAAAACCTCAGCCTCAGCTGTTAGGGCTTTAGCTGGTTCTAAGTTTGAATTGGCAACAACTTCTTGCGCTTGAGCTGGAAAAGCAAAAAAGGACAAAAATAGAGCGGCCCCAATAAATAAATATAAAATTTTCCTCATTTAATAATTATAGCAAAGAAAGGGGAATGTAAAAAAGAGGAACCTATAATTAAAAGTTTTGCGCCCCTAAGCAAAAAACGAGCTTTTAGACTCGTCTTTTCTTTAATGGGGTGGCTAAGCGCAAAGCTTGGCAAACTTTTTTGATGGAATATTTGGTAAATTAAGTTGCCAGATACTTCTTTGCCTTTTTGGCCGCAATCTTACTATTTATATTATGCCACTGAATTTTTTCTATATCGCTAAAATTAACCCATTTACTATCCATGTGTTCAACACTAATCTTTACGGGCCCTCCTCCGCTTAATTTACACAAATAAAACACTGAGTATTTTGCCGGATTTTCTATTCCCCATCTAGCTGTATGAAGTGGTGCTATGATTTTTATTTTCAAGCCCGTTTCTTCAAGTACTTCTCGTTTTAAGCCAATTTCTGGCTGCTCCTCTTTTTCTAATCTGCCACCTGGAAACATCCACATATCCTTAGTGAACTCTTTATTAATGGGTAACTTTAAAATTAAAAATTCTCCTTTTTTATTTATAATAACTCCATATTCACCGATATTACATTTTAATTTACTCATATCTTGATATTTTAATAAATATTAAATTATTATAACATATTTTTTAAAACTCTTTTTATACTCCAATATCAAAGAAAAAACGAGCTTTTAAACTCGTCTTCTCAACTAGGGGTGCCTATCGGGAATCGAACCCGAGATAACAGGACCACAACCTGCTGTGTTACCATTACACCATAGGCACCATTAAGACGCTAAGATAGCGCCTAGAACTTATTCTTTTTCTGTTTTAGAAAAATCGCCCGGCTCTTCGCCACAAGAATGTGGACAATTAGAGCAATTACAACCCCCAAAACCTAAAAGCGCCTCTAGTTGCGCCACCTCTTCCTCGCTTAATTCTTGATCTTTTTCCATATTTTTTATATAAATGGTGCGCCCGGGAGGAATCGAACCCCCATAACCAGCTTAGAAGGCTGGTGTTCTATCCATTGAACTACGGGCACTTAACTTCTCGGGCTGAATAGATTTTACAAAAACACTCACTAAAAGTCAACGAAAATTAAATAAAACCTCGCTGCCGTTGAGCTTCAAACAATAAAACTGCTGCCGCCACCGAAACATTTAAAGAGTCCACCCCTGATCGCATCGGAATTTTAACAACTTCAGCTTCACTGTTTAACCAAGCCGAAGACAAGCCAAAAGCTTCAGACCCTAAAACAAAAGCTGTTTTAGAAGTATAGTCCAGACTAGTGTAGACTTTAGCCTCTTTTAAAGCGCTTACATAGATATTAATTTGTTGCCTTTTTAAAAATTCTACCGTCTCTTTAAAGGGAGCAATAATTATTGGTAATTTAAAAATCAAGCCTTCACTAGAACGGATGACGTTTGGGTTATAAAAATCAGTTTTTAAATCATTAATAATTACAAGCTCTGCTTGAGCGGCATAAGCACTTCTAATAATTGCTCCTAAATTACCAGGCTTTTCAACTGCTTCTAAAACAACCACCAGGGCTCGTTTAGATAATTTCAAATCTTCTAGTCTTAAATTTCGACGCTTAAATATAGCTGCCACACCATCAGGATTTTCCTTAAAACTTATTTTCCTAAAAACCGCCTCACTAACCAATGTTAAATTTGTTAACTTTAGGGGGGTTTTTGCTAATGACTCAGAAAAAAAGATAGTCTCAGGAATCCAGCCAGAATCTAAAGCAGCTAAAACCTCCCGTCTTCCGTCAACAAAAAATAAACCCAGCTCTTTTCGACTAGTATTCTTTGTTCTTAATTTAACTGCTTTTTTTATTAAATTGTTATTTAAACTCGAAATCATTTTTTAATTATAACACAATAAGCTTATTTTTCTCTATAGAAAAAAAACCTTCTGTGCTATAATTTTGAATATACTTATTATTTTATGCCTAAAAACCAAGTAAGAATCAATCAGTCGCCCAAGCTTAGCCGAAACAAGAGTTCTGACCGGCAGCGTGTTTATTCTAATCAAAATTTTAAAGAAACCCCTAAAAACAAGAAGAAAATTAACCCAGACCATCGCCACGCGAACTTAAGCCACAGAAAAACAAAAAAAATTGAAATTCCTAAAAAACCGTCAAACCAAAAACGTGTTTGGATTAAAAGAATTGTCGCTGTTTGTTTAATTCTAGCCGCCCTCCTGGTTTTGACTGGTTTTTTTGTGGTTGCTTGGCTAGGTCGTGATTTGCCTAATCCAAACCAGCTAATGAATCGCGAGATTGCTCAGAGCACCCGTATTTATGATCGTAGTGGCCAACATATTTTATACGAAGTCCACGGTAATGAAAAAAGAACTTTAGTTTCCCTGGAAGAAATCCCTGAATATGCACAAAAGGCAACTATTGCTATTGAGGATAAGAATTTTTATGAACATGGGGGTTTTAGTGTTTGGGCAATGGCTAGAACCATGATTACTAATGTTATCTACAATCGCCGCGCTGGTGGTTCCACTCTAACTCAGCAATTTATAAAAAACGCTGTTTTAACGAATGAAAAAAGTATTACTCGAAAAATTAAAGAATTAATTCTCGCCCAAAAATTAGAAAAACGCTTTTCTAAAGATGAAATTTTACAGATGTATCTAAACGAAATCCCTTATGGTTCTAATGCTTACGGGATTCAGGCCGCTAGTCAAAAATATTTTAATAAAAATGTTGGCGACATTACAATCGCCGAAGCTGCTGTTTTAGCCGCTCTAACCCAATCTCCTAGTCGTTATTCTCCTTATGGACCTAATAAAGATTTATTATTAGGTCGAAAAGATTATATTTTAGGATTAATGGAAGAGCAGGGATATATTAGTGAAAGCGAAAAAGAACAGGCAAAAAATCAAGAAATTATTTTTTCCAACCCAGAAACAAGCATCTTTGCTCCTCATTTTGTTATGTATGTTAAAAGTTTGCTTTCTGAAAAATATGGCGAAAAAACTTTAGAACAAGGGGGTTTAAAAATTATCACCACTCTTGATTACGACAAACAAAAGATTGCCGACGAGGTAATTGCTGAGCTTACTGAAAATTATCAAGAAAAGTATAACGCCAACAACGCCGCTTTAGTTTCTTTAGATCCTAAAAATGGCCAAGTTTTAGCAATGGTTGGCTCACGAAATTTCTTCGACAAAGAAATTGCTGGCCAAGTTAACGTGGTCACCAGCTCCCGTCAACCAGGTTCTTCTATTAAACCTATTGTTTATGCTGCCTTATTTGAAAAAGGCGCTTACAATCCCAACACTATAGTCTTTGACACTGTTACTGATTTTGGTAATTATTCACCAAAAAATTACAACTTAAAAGAATACGGACCGGTAAGTTTACGCCAAGCCCTAGCCGGATCTTTAAATATTTCCGCTGTTAAGGTTTTATATCTGGCTGGCTTAAAAAATGTTATTTCTCTAGCCGAGTCTTTAGGATATAAAAATTTAAGTGAAGGGGTTGGCCTCTCTTTGGTCCTAGGCGGCGCCGAGGTTCGTTTATTAGATCACGCTAACGCTTTTAGTGCTTTAGCTCGTGACGGGGAAGTTAGCCCCCCTAGCGTTATTTTAAAAGTGGAGGATAAAGAAGGAAATGTTCTTGAAGAATGGAAAGTAAATAAAAAAAATATTTTAACCTCGGAAACAGCCCGTATGGTAACCAGTATTTTAATTGATAACAATGCACGCTCTTTCGTTTTTGGCTCAAAAAACCATCTAACTTTAAGTGATCGTGAGGTAGCGGCTAAAACCGGAACAACCAACGAATT
This sequence comes from Patescibacteria group bacterium, assembly GCA_028681575.1. GTDB lineage: Bacteria > Patescibacteriota > Patescibacteriia > Patescibacteriales > UBA12465 > JAEZRQ01. The sequence goes on from JAQUHX010000003.1 coordinate 33,694, forward strand.
TAGAGATGCTTGGACAATTGGTTATACCCCCTCTTTAGTTACTGGTGTTTGGATAGGAAACACTGATAACACAAAAATGAATCCTGGATCTGATGGTAGTGTTATAGCGGCGCCAGTTTGGCAAAAATTTATGTCTCGTGTTTTAGAAGGAACCCCAAAAGAAACCTTTAAACAACCAAAAATAGAAAAAACCGGAAAAGCTATTTTAGATGGCGAACGACCGATTATTGGTGAGTTATATCTTGATAGTCGCACTAAAATGCCTGCCAGTCCTAACACTCCGCCAGAATTTTTAGAGATAAAAGAACTAAGCGATAACCACTCAATTCTTTTTTATTTAGACAAAGACAATCCCTTAGGAGACCCACCTAATAATCCAGAAAATGACCCTCAATTCAATAAGTGGGAGGAAGGTATTAAAAGTTGGACGGAAAAAAATTGGGAATTTATGTCAACCCCAGAACAACCACTTCCACCACCACTTATAGAAATTGCCACCACCACCGAAGATATAGACACTGATTTAACTGATGGTGAATTCTCCACCTCAACCGAAGCAATCTCAACAAGCACAATTATTTTTCCTCTTGATAAAATTGAAGATTAAAAAAAAGCCACCCCTTTAGGGGTGACTTTTTTTATTTATTAAACACGCCTACTGTTTAATTGGCATTACAACATAACAATAAGATGTATCTGTATTACTTGTTAATAAACATGGAGTATTTGAACTATTTATTCCAATACTAGCCTCATCGCCATTTAAATTATTTAAACCATCAACTAAATAACGGTAGTTAATTGCTATTTCGTTATCAGGACCAGAAACATCAGCTGCAACCTCTACTCGACTCTCACCAGTTTGACCAGAAGAAGCAGAAATAATAATTTTTCCACTTAAAAGTTCTAAATTAATATCATTAATACCAATTTTAGAAAAAATAGCCGTTGCTTTTACCGCTCTTAACAATTCAGAACGCTTAACCTTTACTATTGTTTGATTTTTATCGGGAATAATTTGCTTATAGTCAGGGTACTGGCCATTAATTAATCTAGATACTAATTCAACAGAATCAACAGAAAACAATATTTGATTATCCGAAACGGCAATTTTTACCCCCTCATTAGAACTAGCTTCTAAATTTTCATTAGAGTAGCCACTTAAGATTCTTAATAATTCTTGAATTGTTCGAGCGGGAACAATTATTCTTTGTTTAGTAAAATCGCCTTTTGCTTTAATTAATAATTTTTTTTCTGCTAAACGATAACTATCAGTGGCCGCTAAAGTTAATTCATTATCTTCAAAATTAAATAAAACACCTGCTAATTCAACTCGATTATCATTAACTGAGGCAGAAAAAATGACACTATTTAGAGCTTGACGAAGATCTTCAGCCTGACAATAATAATAATTATTTTGATCAACATTAGGAATTAAAGGAAATTCTTGAGCTGATTCGCCTCTAATTTTTGTTTGATAATTTAAACATTCTATTTGCAAAGCTTCGTCATTATCAGTTGTTAATAATATATTTTCTTCAGGTAATAAATTAATATATTCAGTAATAATTTTTGAATCGACAGTAAATTCCCCCTCTTCTTCAATTTTTCCACGCAATTGATAAATAATTCCAATCTCTAAATTAGTACTAACTAATTCAATTGCTCCTTTTTTTGCTTTAATTAAAATATTACTAAGAATTGGTAAATTTATATTTTTACCTGTTCCATGACTAGTAATCGAGAGAGCTTTTTTTAAATTTTCTTGTGTGCTTATTAAACGCATATTATATTAGTTATATAATATATATAAATAATAACAATAATAAGGGTGGGAATAATTTTAACAATTTTAATAAAGAGGCTGAATTAATTAAGGTTATTATAATTTTTACTTGTTAATTAGTTATGGGTAATAGGTTTATTAAAGATTAATAAAAAGGTGATAACTTTTAAATTTTTAATAGTTATACCCAAATAAATTAATTAATAACAAACTATCACCTTTAAAAGAACAGTTTATCCACTAGACAGAAAACAATTGTTTAATTGAATTAAGTTCTTGTTTTATCTTTTCATTACCTAAATCAACAACTTCGTGGCGAATCTTATTATAAGAATGAATTGCAGTAGTATGATCACGACCACCCATTTCTTGAGCAATTGTTGGGTAGGAGGATTCTATTTCTTCACGCATTAAATAGATTGCGATTTGACGCGGCCAAACAAATTCTTTTTTTCGGCTTGGACCTAAAAGGTCTTTTAAATTAAGATCATAAAAACGACAAACAGCATCAATAATTTCTTTATTAGATAAAGATTTTGTTTTAGTACTACTAACAAAATCAGACATTATCTCTTTTACGCTCTTTTCAGTGATTGGGGTTCCTTTAAGCTCATGAACAGCAATAATTTTATTTAGTAAACCTTCTAACTCGCGAATATTATTTTGAACACTTTCAGCCATCATAGTTAAAATTTCCGGACTTAAAGGAAAACCCTTTTCTTCGGCGCGTCTTTCTAAGATTGCAATTTTAGTTTCAGTGTCAGGTTTACCAACATCAGCAACCATCCCTGATTCAAAACGAGAGATAAGTCTTGCTTCAATTGCTGGTAATGATTTAGGAGGGCGATCAGAGGTTAAAACCACCTGTTTGTCGGCTTGCTGTAATTCATTAAAGGTATGAAAAAATTCTTGTTGAGTACCATCTTTACCGCCCATAAACTGAACATCATCAACTAAAAGTAAATCAACATTTCTATATAAATTTTTAAAGTCTTTACCTTTTCCAGAGTGAACCGCCTGAATGTAGTCATTTGTGAATTGTTCAGAGGTTGTATATAAGACTCGCTGATTGCCTTTAGTGGCAACCTCATTTCCAATTGCTTGTAAAAGGTGTGTTTTTCCTAAACCAACTCCACCATAAATAAATAAAGGGTTGTAAGCCTTGCCTAAATTATTAACTACTGCCTGGCAAGCGGCGTAAGCTAACTCATTATTTTTACCAACAATAAACTTTTCAAAAATATATTTAGGATTAAGCCCTGACCGAGGTCGGTCATTACTGTTTTTATTTGTTGGTAAGGGGGAAAAGTTGGGTTGAGTTTTAATATATTCAACGTTTGGTTTGGAAAAATTTTTTTCTGCAACTGGTTTTAACTCCACCTGGTAAGAAACATCAACCTTTTCTTTAAGAACATTTTCTAAGGCAGAAACTATACTGTGGTGGTATTTTTCCTCTAACCATTTTTTAATAAAGGCGTTTGGCACACCAACAACAACTTTGGTTCCCTCTAGGGAGCTAATAAAAGTGTTTTTAAACCAGGTAATAAAATTAGCTCGAGATAGTCCAATCTCGACTTCACCTAAAACAGATTGCCAAATTTGTTCGTATGACATAAAGGGGTAAGTAAATATAAATTCATTATATTTAATAAAAAGCTTTCTAACAAGCTAAAAAATGTTTACAAGTTGTGGGTAAGTTGTGAATAATAATTAAAAAAGGGATAAGTGTCAGCATTGACCATTAAAAATAAAAATGATAGAGTAAATTCGACTTAAAATTGAAAGAATATACATTTTTTATGCCGAAAAGAACCTATCAACCGAATAAGAAAAGAGCGAGCACAAAACATGGTTTTATGAGTAGAATGGAAACCAAGGATGGGCGTGCTGTTTTAAAGCGTCGGCGAGATAAAGGGAGAGAATCCCTGACTAAATAATGGTAGTCAAAAATAGGGATGTTGCCCGCAAAAAATCGACTAACAAAAGACCGGGAATTTAATTCCATTTTTAAAGAGGGGCGCTCTTTTTATAGCGGTTCTTTGGGTTTAAAATATTTAAAAAATAACTTAGGGTTTAATCGTTTTGGCATTTTAGTTGGCGTTAAAGTAAGTAAATTAGCGGTTAAGCGCAATCTTTATAAGAGGCGTTTGCGGGCAATTATTAACCAAGAAAATAGACATTTAAAACAAGGCTTTGATTTAGTAATTATTACTAAATCTGAAATTAAAAACTCGTCTTACTCTAATTTAATTGAACACCTAAATAATTTATTTAAAAAAAGCGGCTTAAAATAGAGATTGAGTTTAAAAACAATTTTAAAATATATGTTAGGTAATTTCTTCCAACTTTTCTTTTATCAACCAGTTCTTAATTTGTTAGTTTTTTTATACGGACAGATTGGCGATTTAGGGGTGGCAATTATTTTATTAACCCTTATAATCAAATTAATTTTTTGGCCTTTATCTCAAAAATCAACTAAATCCCAATTAGCAATGCAAGGGATTCAAGCTGAACTAAATGATTTAAAAAAGAAATATGCTGACAACAAAGAAGCTTTGGGGCGAGCAACAATGGATTTATATAAAAAACACAAGATAAACCCCCTTTCTTCTTGTTTGCCCCTTTTAATCCAACTCCCTTTTATTTATGCAATTTTTAGAACCCTTCGAGTTGGCTTAAGTGAGGATTTGGGCTTAGTCTATTCCTTTATTAGCCCAGTTACCACGATTAGCACTATTTCTTTTGGGGTGGATTTGGGTCAGCGAGTAATCGTTTTAGCAGTGTTGGCTGGTTTGGCTCAGTTTATTCAGAGTAAATTAATGTTAAAGAAGCAAGTTAAGACCACCCCACCAACTGAAGGTTCGGGGGTGGAGAATATGACAACAATAATAGGTAAACAATCAACTTATTTATTTCCAATTATGACCGTCTTTTTTGGAATGTCTTTACCTGGAGGGTTAACTCTTTATTGGTTTACTTTCACCCTTCTAACCCTGCTTCAACAAGTTTTAATTCAAAAAAAACAGGACCGAGGTCCTATTAATGGAGTAGTTGTTTCTGGGGAAAAATAATTTTAACCGGCCTTAAAGGGGCCGGTTTTTTTTAATCAAAACTACGATCACGGCCAACAACAACGTTTAACTTGCCGCGAACAATCCCAATGTTTGCTGGAGCTGATAAATTGAGCGTACCATCAACTAAAAGCTCGTTGCTGGCAGTGCTTATTTTTAAGCTATCGGCCGTTAAGCGAGTTAAATCCTTAATATTTTTTCCAGTCTTTATATAAATATCTAAAAGGCCATCAATTGGGTTAACTTTTAAGCGCTTGTCGTCATTAGTGGCACTGCGTAAATTAAAAATCTCAATTACCCCCTTTTGATCGGTGCTTAAAGAAAAACCATCTTTAAATTCCAACACAGCCCCAGCGCTAGGTAAACTAACTTTATTTAAGAAATAGTAATTGTTGATAAGTCCGATATCAATTTTTTTCACTCGTCGGGCTAGTAAGATGTTGCAAGCTTCTTCACTAGCTTTAATGCCTAAAGAGTCGGCAATTGAATTGTCTTCGCCAATTGGAATAATAGAAAAAAGTACGTTTTTTTGGAAAAAACCGTAAAGCTCGTTATCAATGATTGCGCCAATCACTTTACTAACTGTTTGATTATTTCCAACTGCAACAATAGTTTTGGCGCCGTTTTTTATTTCATTTTGAATTACGTCGGAAACATTTCTGATTGCCCCCAGGCGAATAATTTTTCCATTTAGGCTTAAATCGGTTAACCTAATCTCAACCCGACTGAGAATGCGGTTGTATTTGGGCTTATTTAAATAATCGTCGTAAATATAGATATTCATAAGCGCTACCCCTCTTTGCTAAACTATTCTTCTTCTGGCAGCACTTCTTTTTTATCTGTAGAATTATTTTTTTTGTTGCGAGCTGCTCCGTGACTACTTAAACGGCCATTAATTAAGGCCCCTCTAGAAACAGAAAGTTCTTGAAAATTAACATCACCATTTATTTTGGCGGTGCTACCTAAGGCAAGATATTGGCTAATTTTAATGGTTCCATTAATTTGGCCATTAATAGTGGCGTTTTCTGCTTCAATGTTGGCAACGACTTGAGCTTTTTCGCCAATATAAACATCAGCATCGGTTTTAAGACTACCTTCTAAACTGCCTTCAATAATAATGTTTCCGGTTCCATGAAAATCTCCTTTAACGGTAACCGAAGAGCCAATAATTGTTTCGGCGTCTTTAAACTTTTCTGGTTTCATTTCTTTATTAAACATAATTTTAAAAACCCAAGTGCGTGCGGGTTGTTTATTAATAACAAGTTAATTTTAGTTTATAGACCCACCTTTGTCAAAAATAATTGACTAAAGAGAATAAAAAAAGCATACTAACAACAAGTCCATTTTTCGTCTTCGTAGTTCAATGGATAGAACGAGAACCTCCTAAGTTCTAGATTCAGGTTCGATTCCTGACGAAGACACAAGTCTTTAAAGGTAAGATTAAAGTCTTTACTAATTTTATTAAATTAGTTATGATTGTCGTGTTAAATTTTTTAAAGGGCCATTAGCTCAGTTGGCTAGAGCGCTTCCATGGCATGGAAGAGGTCAAGGGTTCAAGTCCCTTATGGTCCACATTTTTACCTATTATTAGCTAAATAACCTAATAATAGAAATTTCCTTTTTATATTTTGTTATTTATTTTGCTTAAAATTATTTAATAGTGGTTATTTTATTTATTTTTTTATAAGCAACTTGAAAAAATTAATTCATAATTCCTGATTCAAGATATTTTAAAGAAAAAATAAAGATTTTGTTTTTTAAGGAGATAAGTCAACAATATTGTGGACTTATCTCCTTGTTTTTTTTAAGGTGAATTTACTCCTTTAATTTCTAGTAAAAGTTCTTTAAAGAACATTAGATCAAAAATAATTTTTATTCTTTAAAGTAGTAAATCAAAAATTTTAGGACATTTTCTAAGCACTTATTTTTTTAAACATCAAAATTAATTAACTTTTTTATAATCTAAAATATATAGTTGAAAAATGTGTTTATGAGTTTTTTTGAGCTTTAGCTAAAGTATTAAATATTTTTAGGATTGTCTTCGTGCTTTAATTTTACCTTGTTTTTTAAATTTAAAATTTTCATAAATTTTTTTTGCTTAAAGTTATTTTTTAAATTTTGTCAGCCCCTTGTTCTTTGGGGAACATAAGGCGTTATTTGTTTAATATTAGTCAATTTGTTTAATATTAGCTAAATATAAAAAATAAGGACTGATGTTTGAAAAAAATTAAAAAAAAGCTATAATATTAATCTAGAGAAATTAATTCTTTTTGTTTTTATGTTATATGATATAATAATTATCGGTTCGGGGCCGGCAGGCTTAACAGCAGCAATTTTTTCAACTCGTCGAGAAATGAAGACCTTGGTGATTGGTAAAGAGTTGGGCGGGCAGGTTGTTTGGGCCTCAGAGATAGAAAATTACCCAGGGTTTAAAAGTATTAGCAATTTTGAATTTATTGAGCGCCTACATGATCAGGCGCTTTCTTTCGGGGCGGAAATAAAAACCGCTGAAGTGGTGCGTTTGGAAAAATTAGCTGATGAAACTTTTAAGGTTTACGCTGGCAAAGAAGAGTTTTTAGCTAAAACGGTAGTTTTAACTATTGGTTTATCGCCACGACGCTTAGCTGTTGCTGGGGAAATAGAGCTTAGTGGTCATGGTGTTTCCTATTGTGCCAACTGTGATGGGCCTTTGTATAAAGGTAAAATAGTGGCGGTTATTGGTGGGGGAAATTCAGCTTTTGATTCGGCGGAAATGCTCTCAAAAATTGCTGATCAAGTTTATTTGATACATCGAAATCAAAATTTTAAAGCTTTTGAGTCTTTGATTACAGAAGTAAAAGAGCGAAAAAATATAACCATTTTAGCCGATACAGTTGTTAAAGAAATTGTTGGCGATTCAAAGGTTGAAAAAATTGTTTACGAAACTATTGATGGTAAAACTAACGAGGTTTCTGTTGACGGTGTTTTTATTGAGATTGGCAGAATTGCTCACACAGACCTTGTCGCAGACTTAGTTGATCGTGATGACCGCTTACAAATTGTGGTTAATAATTTAATGGAAACAAAAACGTCGGGTTTGTTTGCGGCTGGAGACGTGACTGATAAAAGTGAGTACAAACAAATAACGGTCGCTGTTGGGCAAGCAACAACAGCTGCTCTGTCGGCTTATAAATATTTACAAACTAGAAACCAAATAAAAAAATCAACGACTGCTTATTAATTATATGAATAAAGAAAAAATAAATTTAATCGCGGCTGATATGGGGTATGGTCACCAGCGAGCAGCCTATCCACTTTTAGACATTGCTGTTGGTCAAAAAATTGTTACGATTAATAATTATCAAGGTATTGCTGGGTGGGAGAGAAAGTATTGGGAAAATAGCAATAAAACCTATAATAAAATTTCTCGTTTAAAAAAACTTCCTTTGCTTGGTGATTTAGTTTTTTCAATAATGGATGCTTTTCAAAAAGTTCAACCTTTTTATCCGAAGCGTGATTTGTCTGCTCCGACTCTACAAGAAAAGTTTTTTTATCATCAAGTTAGAAAGGGTTTAGGAAAAAATTTAATTAATAGTTTACGTGAAAGCGCCTTGCCTTTTTTAACAACTTTCTTTGTGGGTGCTTATTTTGCCGAAGAACAAAATCACTCCGGAGATATTTATTGTTTAATTACTGACACTGATGTTTCTCGAGCTTGGGTGAATATGGATTCAAAAAACACACGTGTTAAATATTTATTACCGAATGATCGGGTTCGGGAACGATTTTTAATGTATGGCGTTAAGCCGGAAAATTTAAAGGTAACTGGATTCCCTCTTCCTAAAGAAAACGTTGGCGAGAATGATGAAATTTTAAAACAAGATTTAGCCAATCGTTTGCCTTATTTAGATCCTCAAGGCTGCTATCATAAAAAATATCAATCTTTAGTTGACCAGCATTTGCCCGCAGCGGAAAAACTAAGCAAGCCTCTCACAATTACCTATGCAGTTGGTGGCGCGGGAGCACAAAAAGAAATCGGCGTTCAAATTCTAAACGGTTTAATTGATTGGATTAAAGAAGGTCGCCTTGGTTTAAATTTAATTGCCGGTAGTCGTCTAGAAGTTAAGGAATACTTTGATAAATGCCTTAAGGAGGCTGGTGTGGCTGAGAACAAAAATGTTCGAGTTGTTTTTAATCCAGATAAAATTGAGTATTTTAAAGAATTTAATCAAGTTTTGAGAACAACTGATATTTTATGGACCAAGCCATCCGAGCTGTCTTTTTATGCCGCTCTAGGTTTACCGATTATTATGTCTCCAGTAATTGGGTCGCAGGAAGTTTTTAACCGTGAAAATTTGTTAAGCAGTGGTTCGGGGTTAGATTCTTTGCCTTTAGAATATGTGGCTGAATGGTTTCCTGATTTGCTTAATTCTGGGCGCCTTGCTCGAGCAGCTATGGATGCCTATCTTAATGGTAATGCTCGAGGAGTCTATAATATCGAGGCTTTACTTAACTAAAGAAATCTTATGTCCTGGTTTAGTGTTGCAATTATTTCTTATTTTTTGATGGCGGTAGTTAATCTGACCGATAAGTTTTTAATTGATAATGTTGTTAAAAGTTCAAAAACTTACACCTTTTTAGTTTGTACTCTTAGTCTGTTTATTTTTGTAGCTGCTCCTTGGTTTTTAGAGTTTCCTGGCTGGAAAGAGGTTTTGTTGGCGATTCTGTCAGGTTCTTTGTTTACAGCGGCAACCTTTTTTATGTATGAGGCTTTGCGGCGGAGCGCTGCTAGTCAGACCATTATTATTATTGGTGGCTTGGTTCCTGTTTTTACCGCCCTGTTGAGTTTTATTTTTCTTCGAGAATATTTTTTTATTTATCAAATAGGGGGCTTAATGCTTCTTATTGGCGGAACTTTTTTAATCGCTTTTTTACCGACAGTTACCTCTTTTTGGGAAAAAATTTGGCAGAACTTTCACCCTAATAAATATAAAAGACGATCTTGGCGTTTAGCTGGTTTGGCCGCCTTTTTTTATGCCGCTTTTTTTGTCGCAACGAAGGAGGTTTATTTGCAACAACCCTTTGTTAGTGGTTTTATGTGGTTGCGATTGGGAGCTTTTTTGGCGGCCGCTCTTTTTCTTTTAGAGCCTAATAGTCGTCGAGAAATTATTCAACAAATTTTTCCAAAAAAGAAAAATAAGCATAAAAATAATTTTTTATTTTTAGCTAATCAGGGCTTAGGAGCTTTAAGTTCAATTTTGCAGAATTATGCTATCTTTTTGGGGCCGGTTGCTATGGTTGCTGCTTTACAAGGGGTACAATACGGAGCCTTAATAGTTATGTCTTTTTTGTTGGGTTTATTTATTAAACAATATAAAGAGAAATTTACTTGGCGTATTTTTTTACAAAAACTAATCGCCATATTATTAATTATTGGCGGTTTGTATTTGACTGCCCTTCAGGTTTAAATTAAGTATTTATGAGAAAGAAAAAGAAGATTTGGTTGTGGGTGCTTATTGGGTTGTTTTTATTTTTTGCTTTTTTTGCTTATATAAGTAAGTTTTGCAAACACTACCCTAGAGAAATTAATTTAGAGCATAGTCCTAATTATTTTGGGGCGACTTTTTCTGCTAAGTATGCAACAGACTTGGGTTTAGATTGGCGGGATGTTTATCGGGCGACAATTTATGATTTAGGTGTTAAAAAAATGCGTCTACCGGCCTATTGGGATGAAATTAACCCAGAGGCAGGAGTTTATAATTTTAATGATTTAGACGAAATGGTTGATTTGGCCAGCCAGGAGGATGTTGAAATTATTATCGTTTTAGGTTATCGTCAGCCTCGTTGGCCTGAGTGTCACATTCCCTCTTGGGTGGTTTTAAAAGAGCGACCAGAACGCCAAGAGGCTTTACTTGAGGCAATTTCTGAAATAGTTGAACGTTATAAAGATAATCCCCAGATAGTTGCTTGGCAGATTGAAAATGAAGCTTATTTTAGCGCTTTTGGTGTTTGTCCTTCTCTTGATGAAGAATTTTTAGAGAAAGAGGTTTCTTTGGTTAAAGAGTTGGACTCAAGGCCAATTATGATTACTGCCTCTGGAGAGATGAGTAATTGGCGAAAAGAAGGAGACTTGGGTGATATTTTTGGGAGTACTTTGTATCGAGTTGTTTATGATCATCGTTGGGGGTTTTTTAATTATTTTTTCGCCCCTGGATTTTATCGTACTAAAGCAAAGTTAGCCAAAATTGATTATCAAGAATCGAGTATTATTGAGCTTCAAACAGAACCATGGGTGCCGAATGGAAAAATTATTTATTTAAGTCAATCAGAAATTGACAAATCAATGAGCGTTGATCAATTTAAGGCTAATTTGCAATTTGCAATTAACACTCGCTTTAAAGATGTTTATGTTTGGGGGGTTGAGTGGTGGTATTGGCAGAAAATATACGGGAGCCCTGAGTACTGGGAGATTGGTAAATTTATTTTTGATTCCACTGATTCTCTAGAATTGTAAAAATCTTTTTTTGGTTTTTATCGTGCCAATTTTTAAAACATTGCCCAGACTCGCTAGTCTGGGTTTTTGTTAATTTTAGCAATTTGTCAAAATCAAAATCGGCGCTAAATTCTGCTAAACCACAACGATTAGCATCATAGGCATTGCACCATTGTTCGTAATGATTTTTGCTTGGAATCATGAGGATTGGTTTTTGAAGATAAGCAGCTTCGCAGATTGATTCAAATCCCCCAGTGGAGATATAAGCGCAACACTTAGAGAGTCGATCAATAAACAAGGAGCCATTTATTTTGTGAAAGCATAAATTTTTTAAAGGAGTTTCTGTGGTTCCGGCTTCAAGTTTGTCCCAAAATGCTTCAACCTTTGTCTCCGGGTTTTTTTGTGCCCAATTACTAATAATATTGGCATAACCTGGATTTAAAATGTAAGAAAGAATAAAATCTTCAGGTTTAGCTTTCTGTTCTAAAATTGTTTGACGAATTAAAGGCGGGCAAACAAATAATTTTTTTTGAGGTTGGTCTGGGGAGTCAGAAAAAGAGAGGGCTATTTTTGCTTCAGAACCATAAGCAACTAGCCAGTTATAGATTTTTAAAAAGAAGAAAGAAAGCCAATGTTTTGGTGGTCTAATAAAATCAGGGTGAGTTACAAAAAATTGATGCCCAATGGTAAAGCTTTTTATTTTTGGGCGAAAAAGAAAACGGTAGCAGCCAAATAAAGATTCATAAAAATTAATAATTAAATCAGGTTTTAAGGTTCTTATTAAGTGTTTTATTTTTTGAAAACTTTGCCAATAGACACGCCAACGAGAAAGATTAAAAAATAAGCTACGCCAAAAAATAATTCCTTTTTGATCTTTGCTGATTAAAAAATATGGACTATTTATGTAATAAATAGGCGCAGCAATTTCTTTTATAAAATATTCTGGTAAGGGGCGGGATGACAAATGATTAGTTACAATACCGCAAATTTCATGGCCATCTTGGCGTAATTTATTAGCAATCGTAAGTGCCTGACTCATGTGACCGCGCCCCTCACTTTGAACAAAAAATAAATATTTCATAAGCTTAAAAACATAAAGCACCGCTATAGCGGCGCTTAAGTGAGCGGGTAAGGGGAATCGAACCCCTATCCTCAGCTTGGAAGGCTGATATAAAAGCCATTATACGATACCCGCTAGCGTTATTATAATAACATAATTAAGCTCTCCGTCAACGGCGAAAAAGGGTTTTTTAAAATTTTAAATAATTTTAAAGGGAATCCTTCATTCTGATTAAAACTGGAAAGGTGAAAAGACAAATAAAAAGAGCAACCGCAATAAAGACGTATTCTAGGGGGAGAAAAAGTAAGATAATTAGGGATATAAAAGAGGCAATTACATAACCCAGGGGGGCAGCGGTTCTAAAAATATTTATTTTTTCAATATCATGGGTGTTAACATTTTTAAAAAAATAAGACTCTCTCATTGCTTCAATTAAGGCAACCCCAATTCGCGAAATAAAAAGGATTGTTGCCCAAAACCAAATATTGTTTGAAGTGCTGGTAAAGAAAACAGCTAAACAGGCAATAATAATTAAAAATCCAAGAGTGAGCAACTCTTTTTCGCCGATGTATTTATCAGCTAAAATGCCAGCCGGTATTTCTATAAGCAAAAAAGGAATTAACATAATAGAAAAAGCAATACTAAGTTCGCTCCAAGAAAAACCTAGATTTTGGTTAAGGTGAATTGGCAAAAAAACAACAGCGGCGTTTAGAAAAATGCTTAATTGTCCAGCGGCAACATAGATTGCTAGTAAATTTTTATTTTGGATAGTTTCTTTTAAAGCCACCCTTAAAGGAGTTTTGGGGGCGTCAATTGCAGTATTTTTTAATTCCTTGCGGGCAAACAGAAAAATAATTAAAAAAGGAATCATTACGAGAGCTGAGATAAAAAAAGTTATTTCATAACCCTTACTTTCAACTAGCCAAGCTGAGATGGTTGGAGCAAAAACCCAAGCCAAGTTCATAAAAGTTAGGTAAATTGTGCGCGTTCTTCCGGTTGTTTGATCATCAGAGTTTGATTCTAAAAAAATATCTAAATTAATCCAAAGCAGGTATGAGGAGACCTGCATGATAATAAAAAATATAAATACGCTTAAAGCGCTACTACTAAGACTAAGGCCAATTAGGGAAAAGAAGAAAACAGAAATAACAACCCCAGCACTTAAATAATTACTTAAACGATTGATTATTTTAGGAAAGGTTAAAATAGAAATTATGGCAACAAGGTTGGCGGCAATATAAAACCAACTAACCGCAGAAACACCAACAAAACTTTCCATATAACTGGAGCGAATATAAGCAGGTAGGGCGTCGGCTAAGGCTAATAAAAAAGCAAACAAGCCAAAAATTATTAGTTTCTTTTGTTGTGTTTTTCTGGGAAAATCTTTATTTAGATTCCCAGTTTGGTCGGAGTGAGGGATGTTTTTCATGACAATATAAATAAATTAGGTAAGCAGTAATGGTAATAATTACTAAAGCAAAAGAAAAAAATTGAGGCCAGCGCCAAGAAAAAATTAATGGTGCGGGGTCAATTTTAATAAACTCGAGGAAGAATCTTAGAAGTGATGCACTCGTCAGGTATAAAAATAAAATAGAAATAGATTTTTTTTCGCTTAAGGATTTTGTTTTTTTTATTAAAAAAAATAAAGTAGTTGCTAAAATTAAGAGCCCTAAGCTTTCATAAAGAAAAGTTGGGTGAAAGAAGGAGAAATCTTCATATCCTGGTGGTCTCTTGTTGGCTGAAATCAGAATTTTCCAAGGTAAGTTTGTTGGCTCGCCAAACAATTCTTGATTAAACCAGTTGCCGAAACGGCCAATTGCTTGGCCTAGGGCAAGTCCAGGGCTTAAAATTGCCGCCCAGTGCCAGAAGTTAGTTTTTTTCATTTTTGTCCACCACCAGAGAACAAGGATTCCTGCAATTAAAGCGCCATGAATAGCTAGGCCCCCTTTCCAGATTTGAAAAATTTGTAATAAATTATTTTGGTAATAAGGCCAAAATAAAAAAACCTCGTAAAGGCGGGCACCAATAAAGCCCCAGAGAACTAAATAAAAAACCAAATCCCAAACTAATTCTGACTCTTTTTGAAAAATCTTTGCTAGATAGAGGGTGAGATATAGTCCAGCAATAACTCCTAAAACAATAAAAACTGCGTACCAGCGAATATTTAGAAGACCAAGAGATAAAAAAATGGGCTGTGGTTCAAAATTATGTAAAAAGGAAAGCATGTGCGGACAGAGAGACTCGAACTCTCAAGGGTTGCCCCGCTAGCTCCTAAGGCTAGTGCGTCTACCAATTTCGCCATGTCCGCGATTTAATCATTTTAAACTATATTTACTTAAATGTGAAGTAAGGTTAGTGAATAAATAGATGTTTTAAAAAAACCCGCCCTTTTTTAAAAAAGGGCGGGTTGGGATTTTAAATTTTTCTTTAAATTTCTTCTAGAACTTCAATTTTTGCAGTTTTTACACCAAATTTAAGGGCGTCTTTTTTTTCAACCATCCAAACATCAACTCGGTTTGAAAAACGCTTATTCATTCGATCGCGAACAACAAATACTTGGTCACCAAATAGTTCAGGAATGCGTACTTTAGTGCCTAATTTTAAGAAATTGGCGCCAATAGTGTCCTCAATTCCGTGCTCACAAACATTAAAGCCGTTGGCGGTAATACAGGGAGAGCTATCTGTCTGGGCCGCCTCTGAGTTATAGGCAGTAATTATATGTTCACTCGTTTTGATAACACGGTATTTAATTTCTTCCTCTGGTTGGTTGTTATTCTGATCAGAAATCACCTGAGGATTGGCTAGCCGTAAAGCCTTCCCTTCCTTAACCGGTTCTGGGCTCAATCCGGGGTTGGCAATTAGATGATTAATAATATTTTGGGCTTCTGAGTCTAATTCAGAGCTTTTTAGAGGTAGGCTTAGACTGATTAGATCATCTTGAGTTTCGGTTTTATCTTTAAGGGGGTCAGTGATGCTAGCATTAGCTAAGGCTGGAGTGAAGAAGAAGAGAAATTCAAAGAGACAAACAATTAATAAATAAAGCAAAAAGCTTTGCCGTCTACTAAGAGGAATAAGATCCTCTCCGATTTTTTGGAGTTTAGTTTTCATAAATTATTTTTAGTCTCAAAATAAAAACCAGTAGACTGGTTTATTTCACGACCAACCTTTTTATCATAAGTATTGAATTAAGTCAAGAGTAGGGTTGTGGATAATACATTGACAATTCAATTTAAAAATGTTAGAGTCGTTTTAGAACATTAACACCTAAATATAACAGAAAATGAAAAAATTATTATTAATTTTTGTTTTTTCGGGGCTAGTTTCTTTACTAGCAGCCCAAACAAATTCTGCTTTTGCCCAGCAAAAAATAATTGCTCTAGAAATGGAAGTAGAACAGTTAAAAAATGAACTCTATTTAATAGAGACGTCAAAAACTAAACAACGCTCCCCAGAGAAGATGGGCTGTTGGGAGTTTAAGCGTCGCACTCGAGCTCAACACTTTAAAGTCAATGAAGCTTTGGCTGAGCAGGTAATTCGTCAGGCAGCATCAGAGAAAATATTTTATGATTCTGATGATCCGCTCTTGAATCAGGATATACCAGGATATGGTTTACCAGGGCTATTAATCAATAATAAGCGAGGCTTGGGAGAAAATGTTACCTTTAGGATTACTAGGCGCGGCTTTAAGGAGTTTGCTCCGCAAATTTATAGCCTTGTTCCCCAGGAAAGACTCTGGATAAAATTGCCGGCCGGTGAGTATCTGGTAGAAATTTCAATGGGAGGGAGATTTATTGGCTATGTTGTTTGTCCGGTTGACCCCGCTAATATTAAGCACGCGGATGGTCAGAAATGTTATTTTTGGGCCGAAAAAACCCTTTCAGATTTTTAATTTTGAAAAATAAAAAAAGGACTATCATCAGGATAGTCCTTTTCTTTTTAGATAATAGAATTAGTTTAGCCGCCAGCAACGCCACCACCACCACCACCAAAAGGTAGAATTCTAAATAAAGTGCTAGTGATTATATAGGCTGCCAAAACAACAACCAGACCAATAACTGCATTGGTTAAAGTTTTTTTAGCTTTTTTGACTTCATCATCATTTCCTTGAGCGGTCATCCATTTAAAACCAGAAACAATAGTGAGAATTAGAAAAATTACTCCTAAAAATCCCAGTAAAACTTGGATAATTGTTGCGATAATAAAGGCTAAGCTGGTTGTTTGACTTATTCCAGCCGCATCGGCAAAAGCTTTTGTTTGAGAATCTATTTTGTCGCTGTTAAAATCTGATGTTGTCGCCAAGGAGGCCGAGACAATGTTTGGTAAAATAAGAAAAAGGCCAATAATAATGGAATAAAAAATGTTTTTCATAGTTTTGATAAAAAAGACACTTGAATAAACATCCAGATTGCGTAAGAAGAGATAATTATTAAAAGACCAGTCACCGCCTTGGTGATAGACCCTTGAGCCTCTTTAACTTTTGCATCATTCCCACCAGCAGTCATCCACTTAATACCAGCAAGAATTGTTAAAACTAAGAAGATAACTCCTAAAATCCCCAGCACAACATTGACTACCAGGCCGATGATAGTAGCTGCTGATGTTTCGGTGGCAGTTTCGGAAAAAGGCCCATAATTAGTAGCCGCGTTGTTTAGACGATCAAGGGGGGAGGCGTTTTTTTTGATAATATCATTGCCGGCAAAAACTAAGCCGGGAATTATTAGAACAACGGTTAAGAAGAGAACGCTAAGCCAAGAAGGTAACTTTTTTTTCATAAGTATTTTTTAGGTAAAAATATTAAAAATAAAGAAGGCAATGGCATAACTGGCCAAGATAATTAAGAGTCCTAAAATTGAGCTAATTAATCCCCCTCGAGCCTCTTTAACTTGATTTTCGTTGCCTTGGGCGGTCATCCATTTGAAGCCGTTAAAAATTAACAAGGCAAGAGCAATTACTCCCAATAAAGAGAAGGCAATATTGATTACTAAACCAACATAGTATTCGGGGCTTTGTGCTTCTTGATTATAACCAATGTCTTTAGCAAAGTTGCCTAATTTGCCTTCTGAGGAAAAAGCACTTTTTATCCCTTTTTGGGGGACGGCGGGGCTGGTACTTGCATTAACTGGTGCAAATAGTAAAAAACTACTTAAAATAAAGGACAGACTGATAAAAAAAGATGAAGTTTTTGAATAATTAAGCATAAAGAATTATTCTTCGACTGTCGTTGGTGTTTCGCTTTCCACTTTTTGAGATGAATCTAAGGCGTTAAGAACAAAATAACTAACAGCGTAGGAGGCAAAAATAATAATTAAACCAATAATTGAATTAATGAGAATTTTTTTAGCTTCACCAATTTTAGATTCATTGCCTTGGGCGGTCATCCATTTAAAACCAGAATAAATAATCAAAGCAAAGAAAATTAAACCTAAAATTGAAAAGACAACAGTTAGAACTTGCCCGACATAAGACTCAATAAAAGTGTCAGTGTTTTGGTTTGTTTCGTAGCCTAACTTTTCACCAGTTTCTTTAAGGCCACTTTCATTTACAAAGTTATAAGAAGCTTGGACGCTAAAGCCAAAAAATAAAGAAATAGCAATAAGAAAAGCGACTGCAAAACTTCTCATAATTAACTGGTTAATTGATTGCCAATGAAGGCAGTTAAAGAATAGGCTGCGGTAATGATAATTAAACCAATAATAGCGTTCATTAGTAAATCTTTGGCTTTTTTGATTTGGGCATCATTTCCTTGGGCAGTCATCCAAATGAATCCCGCGTAAATAGTAATGGCTAAAAAGATAACTCCCAAAAAGGAAAGAATTAAAGAAATGATGTCGGTAATTCGGTTTGTTAAAATATCTTGAGGATTTTTATCAACTTGAGATTTGTAAGCGTCAATACCGTCTTTCGAGTTACTTCCTTTTACTGCTTCGTTTAGGCCGTCTAATGTTTTTTGGGTCCCCTCGTTAGCGCTTGCTAAAGAGGCCGCCGGTAAATTAAGGCAGCAGAAAGAAACGAAAAAAAGAATCAATAAAAATCTAAAAGTTTTCATAAAAAACTAATTACAGCTGCAAGTCGCAATTATTTCCGGCTCGCAGCGGTAACCCCCATTAAAACAATGAGGGAACCATTTTTCAAGAATCGATTTCTGAAAATTTATTGGGTAACTTTAACTGCATTTTCCAGGATAAAGTAAGCAATTCCCCAAGCAGAGAGGATAATAATTAAACCAATAACACCGGAAGTCATTAATTTTCTTGCTTCGCCAACTTTGTCATCACTGCCACCAGCAGTCATCCACTTAAAACCAGCAATTAAAATAATGCCCACGGCAATAATGCCTAAGAAAATCATGGCGGTGTTAATTAGTCTGGTTACCGTCTCAATCGGGCTTCGTCTGCCTATATCTAGAGTAGCATCAATTTCAGTAACACCCAGCTTGTCTAGGTTTAAAGTGCCGCTGCCAGCAAGCGTTGCCGCAGGAACAGCCACTAAAGAAAGCAATAAAGCTAAAGATAACAAGTGTTTCGTTATTTTTTTCATAATTCACCACCTTTCTAGTTTTATATATTATGCTAAGATTCTAGCATAAATAAGATTTCAAGACAATAAAAAATTTATAAATTTCGGTAGTGGTGCAAAAGGAAATGTTTTGGGCGGTCCGAAACAAGAGTGATTAAATCAAGACGACTCTTTTGGTATGAGTATCCGTGTAAATAACAATAAGCTCTTAGGGCTTGTCGTAGTCTAGTTAATTGATAAACGCTTAAAAGTGCATGATTTAAGGCGAAAGCAGATTTTCTAGTTTTTACCTCGATGGCAATTATTTCTTCAGATAATTTCATAATTAAATCTAGCTCTTTCCGGCCAAAGCGCCAGTTTTGGGCGAGTAGCTGGTAGTTGTTATTTAAAAGATATTTTAAGGCTTGTTTTTCTCCCCAAGCGCCTAAATTTTGTTTATTGGTCATAAAAACCCCTCTTTAAAGAGGGGTTTTAGAAAATGTTAAGTTATTTAAGGTTTTTTAGGGCAGGTATTTTTTTAAATCTGGCCCACCCGTTTTTTGAGAACGTTTTTTGGATACTTCTTTAATGTTTTTAATAATTACACACAACCACCAAATCATCGCTATTAACCAAAGAAGATACCAGAAGTGAGCCGATAAAAAAGGGACGAGCTCATAGTTAAAAAACAATAAAATGAGGCCAATTAAAGAGTTTGCGAGGGCAAAATTATAAAAAATGCGGGCGGCGTAGCGGTTTTTTCCGGGGCGCCTTTTAACAATAAAAGAAGCAATTAAGATAAGAAGAAGAAGGCCAATAAAGCCTAGTAGGAAATAGCGCTGAATTCCCGAGAAACTTCCCGGACGTAAATTGAACCAAAACGAAAGAGAGAATAATTCTTGCCACATAAAAAGTTAGAGTTTTTTTAAAATAAAAGAATAATAATAATCACCGGCCGCAAATTGTTCTTTAATGGTTAAGCCGCTTTTAGCAGCTAAGTCAGCAACAACAGCTGGAGATAAGCGGTTTTTAATCGGTGGTCCAAAATTAGGGGCATCTAGTTTCCAATCAATTAAAACTAGTTGTCCGCCCACTTTTAGTAGCCTAGCAGTTTCGCGGAGAATGTCCAGTTTTTTTTCTGATTGATTTAAAACATTAATTAAAAAAGCAATTTCTACGGTTCCAGATTTTATATTTGCGCCTTTGAAAACCTCTAAGTTTGTCCAAACCGTTTTTATTTGAGGGAGTTTTTCTATGTAGGCTCTTTTTTTAATATCGTCTAGAATTTCTGGAATAATATCCACTGCATAAAGAATCCCATTAGAACCAACTAATTTTGCAAGCGGGAAGACAAAATGACCCAGGTGTCCGCAGCCCAACTCAGCCACTACCTGCCCTTCGCTGATGGGCAATTTTTCAAAAACTAAATCCATATCTAATGTTTTTCGAAAAGTAGATTCGCTCATATGGGTAAAATGGTTAATTAAAAAATTTATTCCACTAAAATTTGACGCTCAATAACGGCTTCACTGCTATATTTTTTCTTAGCACTGATAGTAATATTGTTTAGGCCCTTTTTTAAGTTAATCAGAAGGGAAAAATCTCCATTTTTATTACTCAACACTTCTTCGCCGTTAATTTTTATTTCTGCCTCAGCTTCGCTTTGACCATTAATTTCCCAAACAGTGCTAGTGGTTTTTAAATTTCCGGCCGGTTCCCAGACGTTTAAATCGGGAGCGGAGACAATCATTTTTAAATAAAAACCTAAATAAGCCAAGCAAGCTAAAAGAATAAGGAGGAGAATAGTGGTTCGGACTAATTTAGGAAAATTAGCAAACTCTTTTTTGGCAACAATTTTTTGAAAAAAGGGATTAATTTCAGGTGAAATATTTTTTTCTTGTTCGGCAAGCCACTTATTGATTTCAGAATTAGGAAAGCCAAGCCAGCGAGCGTATTTTTTTGCATAGTTTCTTCCATATAATCCGGCTGGAAGGCGTTCAAAATGATCATCTTCTAAAGAGAGTAGATATTCTAAACGAATTCCGAGACGTTTAGCAGCCAGGGCGGGGTCAATTTGTTTAAATTCGCGAGCAGATTTTAAACGAGCGCCTAAACTTTTCTCACCATTTAGAGGTTTTTTGGTAAACTCAGCCATGTTTGCTTATTTTAAGCTAGGAACTTTGCCACTACTAGCATCCCAATTTATTCCTAAGCCGCCAAACAAGGTTTGAATAATTAGAACGCTAGAAAAAACAAGTACTAAACCAACAACGGCCGCTCCCAAGATTTCTTTGCCTTTTTTTACTTTTTGCTCAGAACCAGCTGAGGTTAAAAAGACTATCCCGCCATAAACAAAAGCAGCTAAAGAAAGGGTTCCTACAAAACCTAAAATAAAATACATCAAATAAATTAGGTAATCTCGAACATCATCCAGGGTGTACCCCCCGGTTTGATAGGCGGCGCTCTTTGTATCAACAAGGCTACTTGCTTGTACAATTTTCGGAGCGGCAGAAATAATCAAACCAGCTCCTAATAAAATAAGCACAGCTAAAAAAAATCTTTTACGCTTCATATGGTTAGCGAATTGTTTGCTGGACCTTAATGGCACCATCATTTAAAACATCTAGTATTTTAAAGTTAGGGTTTAGGGCGTTATTAATCATCTCTCCAATTGCCCCTTCAGCGTCTTGAGCGCTGAGACCTCGATACCAACTCTTGGCGCTTAACACTTGTTCAGCAAAAGGGCCAAGGTATTCATCATTTTTTTGGTCATTAATACTTGCTTTGAGAGCAGTTGGTTTAGCGGTTTTTTGTAAGTAAATATCAGCTTTTTCTTTTTTGGTTAAAAATTGAATAAAATCCCAGGCAGCATCGCTGTAGTTACTTTTCTTAGAAACGGTTAAGAGCCAATAATTAGCCATGTTTATTTGAAGCTGATTTCCTTCAATTTGAGGAAGTTTAGCAATTCCAAAATTTAATTTTGGCGCCTGAGAACGAATTTGTTCGAGGTTAAAAGAATAGCCAAGCATCATTGCTAAATTGCCGCTTGCAAAGGCGTCTAAAGCGTTTTTTTGCTCATCGTTCCAGCAGTAAACTTCTTTATTGGGGTTAGAAAAATCAGTGTAAAATCGTAAGGCTTCTAAACCGGGGTTGTAGCCGCTAGTAATGTAAGCAGGGACTTGGTTAAAGGTAACGCGACCATTTTCATCAATTATCGTAGCACCATTTTGCATCATTAAAACTGTTAAAATGTCGCTAGCACGATTAATGTTGTTTGCCGTTCCGAGAGCGATTCCTGACTGGACTAAGCCTTTTTTTGGATCCTGTTTTGTCATTTTCTTAACGGCCTGTTGGAATTCTCGGTTCCAATAGCGAGGCGGTTCTGTGATTCCGGCGCTATTGAGTAAATCGCGATTATAATAGAGGGCCAGAGTATCAATAGATAAAGGCAATCCGTAAATTAAACCATCTTCTAAAATAGCGTCAGAGGCGACAACATCGGCAAAATTATTTTTTAATTCCCGGGTGCTCAGACTTCTAGTAGCTCGTAATTCTGGTACTAATTCTTTTTTGAATCCAGAGCTTTCGACGAAGTAGGCAACAGAAGTGTATTCTGGGAGGGGGTTAATCTTTGATTGATATTTTTTAACCCAGGTATTATGAATTGCAAAAATGTCTGGCCCCCGATCTTCTGCCCAGGCGTTAAGGAGTTGATTTTCGTATTCTTCGTAACGAAATTTTTTATACTCAATTGTAATATTTGGGTGTAGAGTTTGATACTCGTTAATAATTTCTGAAAAAGCATCTGAATCGTCAAAAGCTTGCCAAAAAACAAGCTTAATTGGCTGTGAAGCTTTTAAGGTTGCTTCATTAATTTTAGTCTGGCAGCCAAAGCCGGCACCAAGGAAAAAGACTAATAAAGAAACAAGGAGAAGGGATTTTTTAAACATAAAATCAAAATGCGACAAACTGGTCGCTTAAGCATAACTATTATACCAAAAAATACTAAAACAAAAAAGAATTCTGTCATCTGGGCAGTCTCTAGAAATTATAATCAGTCATTTTTATCTTTTAGCAATCGGAGCGTCTTCTAACTTAACGCTTAAAAGTTGGCTAATACCATCAGATTTCATGGTGACGCCGTATAAAACTTGAGAGCGTTTCATGGAGGCACGATTGTGGGTTATGACAATAAATTGAGTTTGGTTGGAAAGATCATCTAAAATTTGAGCGAGGCGTTCAGAGTTGGCTTCATCTAGGGCGGCGTCAACCTCATCTAAAATTACAAAAGGCGAGGGGTTGGCACTAATAATGGCGCAAATTAAAGCGATTGCAGTTAAGGCGCGTTCGCCACCCGAGAGCATGGATACGGTCTTAATCTTTTTTCCTGGAGGAGTTGCCTGGATTTCAATTCCTGATAAGCCTAAAGAATTCCGTTTTTTTAAGCGTTTTATTTTACGCAAATTGCGTTCACTCAAGCCTTGTTCTAAATTTTCTTCTTCAAAGCCTTCTGGGTTTTCTGGATCTGACAGTTTAAAAACTTTAGCCTCGCCACCATTAAATAGTATTTTAAAATATTCACTAAACTTTTCAGAAATAAGAGCAAATTCCTGATCAAAACGAGCTTTAATATTGCTGTCTAATTCACTAATAATTTTTTCTAAAGAAATTATTGCTTGGTTTAAATCAGCGATTTGGTTGCTCAAAAAATCAAAACGTTCTTTGGTTTGATTAAATTCTGTTTCAGTTTCTGGATCAATGCCACCGATTAAATCTAGTTGGTTTTGGAATTGAGTGATTTTTTCGCGCCAGCGCTCTAATTCAATATTTTCTGTTTCTAGTAAATGATTTTTAATAAGAAGTAAATCTAGGTTAGCGTCACGAATATTACTTTCTAAATTTTCTAATTTTGCCTCTTGTTTGGCAGCAACCACCTGCCAATCGTTTAATTGGGTGGCTAAACTATTAAGAGCGCGACGCTTTTCGTCTGCTTGCCTTTGAAGAGCAAAAAGTTGAGCCGTTTCTGCTTCTTTTGTGGTATTGTAAACCTTTATTTTATCTTGAACTATTGTAATTTTTTGAGAAATAGCATCAATTTCTTTTTGGGCTTCGACTATTTTCTCTTCTAAATTGCTAGCATCAAATTTTATTTCACTCTTTCTTATTTTATTTTGAATTTCAATTTGTTCTTGTTTTAATTCTTCGAGACGGTTTTGAAGTAAGCGTTTTTTTTCTAATAAGGAATTTAACTCTAAATTTTTAGAACTTAAACGTTCTTGGGCTTGGCGGCGGCTTTCTTCTAAGGCGCTTGAGTTGTCTAGTTCGTAAACCGCTTTTATTTTTTGTTCTAATTTTTCCGCTTCCTTTATGAGAAGATCTTTTTTTTCTTGAGCAGCGTTTGCCTCGTTTTTGGTTTGGCTGGCTTTTTCAATTGTTTCTTGATATTTTTTTAAATCAGCTTCGGCGGCTGCATGTTTGGCCGAAGCTATCCGCCACTGTTCTTCTGTTGCCGCCACTTTGAGACGTAAATCTGTTAGAGTGTCGCTAGCGGTTTGTTTTTCTTGACCGAGAGTAATTAAGAGTTCTTGCAGGTCTTTTAATTGTTCAGCTTCAGACTCAGCTCCGTAATCTAAAATCTCTTTAATTTCAGAGGCAAATTTTTCTTTACTTTCTTTAAGTCTGGCTTTAAGGCGGGCGCTATCAGTTTCTTCCTTTAGTCGTTCTAATTCATCAAGAAAACGTTCTATGGTGGCGCTGATAACTAATTTTCCGCTTTTTAATTCACTTTTTTTGAGCCTATCTTTAAGTTGGGCAACCTGAGACCGGGTTTCGTTTAGAGAATTATTTAGAGAGCTTATTTTTTCAGCTGCTTGATTTTCTTTCTTTTTGGATTGGTTTACCGCCTCAGTGGCAGCTATTAAAGCGGCAGCGCAATCAGCAACAGCGTTTGTGAGAACCTTTTTTTCATTAGCGCTAGCCTGGGAATCGAAATTTAAAAATTCGCGACTAACTTTTAAAATAGCATCAAGACGGGCGATTTCTTGTAAACACTGCCCCTTCTCTGCCTCTTGTTTTTTAACGGCAATAAGAGATTCTTTGGCGGCAGTGAGCTCTTTATCTAATAAGCTTAATTCTTCCCGATTAGATTCAAGCTCTTTTTTGACTAATTCGGTTGGCAAATTGTTTAATTCTTGCTCGGTCGTGTTAATACTGTTTGTTAAGTCTTGATTTTTTGTTTTTAGCCAAGAAATATCGTATTGTCCTTGAGAATCTAATTGATGTTCAAGTTCAGCTTGAATCTTTGTCAGTTCACGCCAAATTTGGTCTTTTTCTTTTTGGTAATTGTTTAGCTCAAGTTCCCAGGCATTTAACTC
Organism: Patescibacteria group bacterium; assembly: GCA_028681575.1. Lineage (GTDB taxonomy): Bacteria > Patescibacteriota > Patescibacteriia > Patescibacteriales > UBA12465 > JAEZRQ01. The sequence goes on from JAQUHX010000003.1 coordinate 58,952, forward strand.
TTCGCGATTATTGGTTGCTCTCATTTTCTCAATTGTTGACTCAAGTTCAGATAAACGATCGTCCTCTGTGAAGCGTTCTTTTTCTAGAGTTAGGTAGTTATTGTTTGCTTCTTTAAGTTTTTTGCTAGCTTCTTGATAAAGATAGCCGTAATAATTTAATTGATGGGTACGTAATTCTTTTTCAAGTTCATCACGATGTTTTAATTTTTCTACTTGGCGGGTGAGGCTTTTTAAGCGGGGCTTAATTTCTGTTAAGAGCATCTCTACTTGTTGGAGATTCTCATAGCTACTTTCTAGTTTGTTAATGGATAAATCGCGTTTGATTTGAAATTCTTTAATGCCGGTTGCCTCGTCAAAAAAATCTTTTCGTTCACTGGCGCTAGTATTTAAGAAATTTTCAACCATGCCCTGGCCGATAATACTGTAAGTTTTTTGTCCGACATTAGCTTTAGCGAGCAGCATTTGAACATCTGCCAAACGAACCCTTTTGCCATTTATTAAATATTCACTCTCACCGCTTCTAAAAAGTCGACGGGTGATTGTTATTTTGGGAGATTTTAAGAATTCCCGAACAGCGTCAAAATTTAAAGGGGCTGTGTTTTTAGTTTCTTCTTCGCTTTTTAAAATTGGTTCATTATCAAGGACTAGTCCGGCGGCTGGAATATCATTATTTAAAATTAAGGAAACCTCAGCAAAACTCAGTTGGCTTTTCTGGTCAGAACCCGAAAAAATAACATCTTCGCTTTTTTTCCCGCGTAAAGTTTTTAGGCTTTGCTCTCCTAAAACCCAACGGACAGCATCGGCGATATTTGATTTTCCTGAACCATTGGGACCAACAATTGAGGTTAACCCACGTTTAGACTCGGAAATGATTCCCGGAAAAAGTAAGGTGTTTTTGTTGGCAAAGGATTTAAAACCCTGGATTTCTAACTTTTCTAAATACATAATAAAAAAAGAAAATTCCGGCAATTTCTTTACATCCTTAGCCGGCTTAGCTTATAATATAATAAACTTTTATTAAGCAAAAGACAACAATGATTATTTCTTTAAGTGGAAACCAGGGTTCAGGAAAGAGTGTTTTAGCGGAAAAATTAGCTAACGCTTTAGGGTGGCCTCGTTACTACATGGGTGGACTAAGACGGGAGGCCGCGGCTAATCGTGGTTTAACTTTAGCAGAATATAACAAATTAGGAGAGACGGACCCCGTTACAGATTTAGAGGTGGATCAATATCAAAAAAAATTAGGCGAAACTGAGGATAATTTTATTATTGAAGGGCGGACGTCCTGGTACTTTATTCCCCATTCGTTAAAAATTTTTCTAAAAGTTGATGAAATTGAGGGTGCACGGCGTATTCTTCTAGCTAAACGCGAGGGAGAGGATGATAAAATGTCTACTTTAGATGAAGTTTTAGCTAGCACGCGGAGGCGACAACTTAGTGATCAAAAGCGTTATTTGAATTATTTTAATATTGATGCTTATAACTCTGATAATTTTGATTATTTAGTTGATACCACTAACTTGACTCCAGAGGAGGTTTTTGACCAGGTTTACGAGATAATAAATAAGGAGTTGTTAAAAAAGGTGGGCATTGACAATTTAAACAGTAAATTATAAGATGGAACGAGATTTAAAGTTGAAAACTCAACGAGGCTGAGCAGCTTCGTTTCTAATTTTAAGCAATATGGCAGAAAAAAAAGCAACCCTAGCCGAACAGGCGATGGAGCAAGATTTTGAACTCAAACCAGGAATGACAGTTCGGGTATACCAAAAAATTAAAGAACTTAATTCAAAGGGGGAGGAAAAAGAGCGCGTTCAGTATTTTGAAGGTATTATTATTGCGCGTAAACACCAGAAAGAAAAGGGAGCGACAATTACAGTCCGTAAGGTTTCTGACGGTGTTGGTGTGGAAAAGATTTTTCCCCTTAATTTACCAACTATCACCAAGATTGAAGTTAAAAAGATTGCTAAGGTTAATCGGGCTAAGTTAAATTATTTAAAGACGCCCTATAAAAAGAAGTTAAAAGAAACAACAATTCGTTAATTTATTGATAAGATAAAGGGCGAAGGGGCGGATGGTGGAATTGGTAGACACGCAAGCTTGAGGGGCTTGTGGCCGCAAGGCCGTGGAGGTTCAAATCCTCTTTCGCCCACCCTTGTTTAAGGGCGCATAGCTCAGTTGGTTAGAGCACTTCGTTTACACCGAAGGGGTCCAGGGTTCGAGTCCTTGTGCGCCCAC
>JAQUHX010000025.1 GCA_028681575.1 Patescibacteria group bacterium
TGGATGCTGTCAGCTGGAGCTCCAGCTAAGGTTAAGAAAGGGAAGGATATTATTGTTTGGTCGATAATTGGTTTATTTGTTGTCTTTACTGCTTATATCCTTGTTCGCTTCGTTATTCAGGGTGTTACTGGAATTGTCTAGGTTTAAGTATTTTTTGTTTTTTCTTTATTTAAATTAAGCCCCAATAGCTGGGGCTTAAAGTTTGTTTGACATCAACTAGATTTTTCTTTATATTTGAAACAGTGTTTTTAGGGGTCGATACCGAAGCGGTCAACCGGGACAGACTGTAAATCTGTTGGCCTTGTGCCTTCGTAGGTTCGAATCCTACTCGGCCCACCTATAAAAAGCGTCATTTTGACGCTTTTGTGTTATAATTTAAAGACTTAAAAAAATTAAATTATTTTTTATGCCGCTAATAGATCCAGACAATATGGGTTATAGCTTTGCTAAAATTTTTGCGGTTGAATTTCTTGTCTTAGGGCTGATTATTTTTTTAATTTTAAAACTCTAAGCCAACATTTTTTAACGGTAGAATTATTAATATGCCGGAATTACCCGAAGTAGAAACCGTGCGCCGTGATTTGCTTAAAGTTTTACTTGGCCAAAAAATCACTGCCTTGAAGATTTTCTCAGCTAGTATTGTTAAGACTGCTCCAGCTACTTTTTCTAAAAAGTTAAAAGGGGCCACTATTACTGCTTTAAAACGCCGCGGTAAACTTTTAATTATAGAATTAGATAGACCTAATCTTTTTTTATTAGTTCATCTAAAAATGACCGGACAGTTAATTTATCTTTCGCCAGCAGCCTTAATTACTGGTGGTCACACCTTTTCGGAGGCGGAAAGAAAGCGAGAATTTCCCAATCGGCATACTCGCGTTAGCTTCACTTTTGCTGATGGTAGCCACTTATTTTTTAATGATTTGCGTAAATTTGCTTATCTTAAACTTGTTGATAAGGAAGCCTTAGATAAGATAATCGCTAGTAATTACGGGCCAGAGCCACTGGATAAAAATTTTAGTCATGATTTATTTGCCGCTAGTTTAAAAAAGAGCAGCCGCAGCATTAAGGCAGTTTTATTGGATCAGAAAGTGATTGCCGGTTTAGGTAATATTTATGTTGATGAGGCCTTGTTTGCGGCTGGTATTTTGCCAGATCGAGTCTCTAAATCTTTAAAGCCAGCTGAGGTTTCAAAGTTATTTAAAGTGATTCCAGAAATTTTGAAAAAATCTTTAAAGTATCGGGGAACGACTTTTCGTAATTATCTAGATGGTCGCGGCCGTTCGGGCAATTTTTCTAAACAGCTTCAAGTTTACGGTCGGGATGGTGAAAAGTGCTATCACTGCCAAGAAACGCTTAAAAAAATCCGTTTAGCGGGCAGAGGAACTCATTATTGTCCTAAATGTCAGAAATAATTATAATTCTTGACGCCGGTCTATTTTTTGGGTATCCTTGGGGTGTTAGATAATTATTAAGAGAACAGTGGCGCCTATTTTCGTTACCTTGGTAGGAGCCGGATTATTTCTATGGCTAATGACAACTTAATCAAGTTAGAATGCACTGAGTGCAAGAAGGTCAATTATTTTTCTAAGAAAAATAAAAAGACTTTGAAAGGGCGTTTGGAAATGAAAAAGCATTGTCCGACTTGCGGGACGCACACCCTCCATAAAGAAACCAAATAAAAGAACAGTCATCCCGCTCTTTGGCGGGATGATTTTATTTTTAATCATATGACAGAGAGAGAGTCAAATACCAACACTGCTAAATTTAACAATTTTTCAAGATGGTTTTTAATTTTTTTGGTAGTCGCCGCTTTAGCGGCTACGCTCTATGTTTTTAAGCCTTTTTTGGTTGATATTGCAATTGCGGCTGTTTTGGTAACGATTTTCTATAACTATTATTTGAAATTAACTAAATTTTTACACGGCCATCGGCGAACCGCTTCTTTTTTGATGTGTTTAATTTTATTGGTGATTATTATTTTACCGACTATTAATTTAGTTATTTATACAGCCAATAAATCCGTGCTTGCTTATAATGAGGCAGTTGTTTATTTTGAAAATAATAGTTTTTCTCAGGCGCTTAACCACCCAGTCGCTGAGCGTTTTAATTTAGGTTATCTATTTTCCGACATCAAGGATAACAACTTAATCAACAATACGATGTTGGACTTTTTAAAGGGTTTTAGTAACACTTTAATTGCGGCTGCTAAAAGTTTAGTGGTGGGGACGACTGGATTTATTGTTTCTTTAGTCGTTATTATTTTTACGATGTATTTTTTCTTTATTGACGGAAAAAAACTCTTAAACTATTTAACCTATCTATTGCCTCTTAAGGAAAAATACACCGAAGAGATATTTAAGAAATTTCATGAGATTAGCTCAACCACAATTATTTCTACTTTTGTGGCGGCTCTTGCTCAAGGTGCGGTTGGGGCAATTGGTTTCGGCATTGTTGGTTTTCCCGCTTTTCTTGCCGGTATTGTTATTGCCTTTTTATCGCTAATGCCAGTTTTAGGGTCGGCTCTTTTTTATGCCCCCGTGGGTTTTTACTATTTAATGATGGGGCAGGTTTGGCAGGGGATTTTTGTTCTCCTTTGGGGCTTTTTAATTATTGGCACTGTTGATAATATTGTTCGTGCCCTAATGATTAAAGATAAAGCCCAAATCAATCCAATTTTTGTTATTTTATCAATTTTAGGCGGCATTGCGGTTTTTGGTTTTTGGGGTGTTGTTTTAGGGCCCTTGGTGGTATCTCTACTAGTAACAATTTTGCACATTTATAGTTTAGAATTTAGTAATGAACTTAAGGCAGAAAATAAAAATCAAGATTTTCCTCCTCAAGAAAGCATGCGTTTAGACAACCCGATTTTAAGTGACTTGTTAGAGAATATTCTTAAAACTTCAAAGCCCGAGCGTTGGGGTTGGCTTGCAAAAAAATCTGAAGAAAAGGATTCAGTAAAGAGTAAAAAAGATCCCAACGGCAATTAAAATTTTTTTATTATGGAGGGCTTAAAGATTCTAGGAAAAATTGAATTGCCGGAGAAAAAAATTCGCCCCGAAGAATATCGTTATTTTTTGGAAGAAAAATTGGCGACACGAAGCCGGGAAATAAATGAAGACTGGAACTTGGATTTTTTAGATGAAAATGGAACGATAAAAATTCCTGATGATGAGAGCAATGCCGCTGATCGACAATTTGTTTTTACTAGGGAGCAAGAGTGGGCGGCCTATCAACATAAAACAGTGGCGGAGTGGCAAGCTGCTCGAGCGAAAAACCCCTCATTGATTGCCGAGATGGCCGTGACCCTTTCTTTATCGCGTCAATTAGGGGAACGATTTATCGTTGCTCGAGCGTCCGCTTTTGATGATTATCGTTATGGAGTTGATAATCTACTAATTGATAAAGAAAGCGGAGCGGCTGTTTGTGGTTTTGATGATGTTTTAGGTTTTAGCGGAGATGATGGGGGGAGCAAAAAAAGACAAAAAATAGAGAAGTCATTGGCCGCTGGCGGGAGTCGCGTAAAATATGGGGCAACTATCAGCGAGGGGCGTCTTGTTCGCCAGAAGCTAGAGAATCTGCCAACCTTTTATTTATCACTTTCTAAACAAGAATTAGGCGATTTGTTAAAAGACTTAAAAGCGGGTGAGACGGTTAGTGAAAAGGAGCGTGCTTTAGGAAATAAATTAATTGAATCTTTAGCGGAGCAGCAGCGGGCAGCCAAGGAGATTGCCACTAACTTAGCTCTTCAAAAAAATTTAGACCAATTTAATGATTCACTCTTAGCAATGGAATCTCTGATAAATAAAAATGCATCGGCTGAGGCGTAATTGGAGCTTTATTCTTGCCAAGAAATTAAAGAGCTAGTAGAATGAAAAAAGTTAAATTAGCGAGTTAAGAAGACAATAAAACTAAATAAAATTGCGGGCGTCGTATAGTGGTAGTACAGGGGTCTCCAAAACCTCTAGCGTGGGTTCGATTCCTACCGCCCGTGC